>CANIEV010000142.1 GCA_947466535.1 Betaproteobacteria bacterium | reverse complement strand
GGCGCGCGCGTGGCGACGGTGGCCGCGACGATTGCCCCCATCGAGTGGCCGGCAAACGCGGCGCGATCGATGCAGAGCGTGTCCATGAGTTCGAGCGTCAGCTCCGCCAGTCGACCTATGCCCGGAGCCGCCTCGGGTATCGCGCTATGGCCAAAGCCCGGGTAGTCGGGCGCGATGACGCGGTGATGCGGTGCGAGCAGGTCCATGACCTCGCGCCAGCCTTCCCCGCTGGTGCCGGGCCCGCCGCCGTGCAGCAGGAAAAGCGGCGAACCTTCGCCACCCACCCGAACATGAAGCGGGGAGCCTGCTATACGCAGATTGATGTCGATGAACGTGGTCATTGCGAGCGAAGCGAAGCAATCTCTTTCGGGAACAAGCACAGCGAAGCCATCCGGCTATTCGCCCTATTGCGGTACGGCAGGATTGCTTCGTCGCCTGCGGCTCCTCGCAATGACTGCGTGGAAGGCAGCGCTCGCCTATGCACCGCCGTCACTTTCCCGTGTCCTTCGTCGCCCGCGGCAGGAACTTCGGAAACTCCATCCCGAGCACGTCGTAGATGCTGCGATAGCGCGGATTCGGGGCTTCCGATGACACCGTGATCGCGTGATCCGGGCAGTCGGGCACGCACAGATAGCAGAAGTGGCAGTCACGCGGGTACTGCACCACGACCCGGTCCGTCCGTGCATCGACCTGGAACACTCCGGTGGGGCAGGCATCGAGGCATTTCCTGCAATTCGTGCAGCGCGCCGCGTCGATCACGACCGGCTGCACATCGGACGGCGCAGCGTTGGCGGTATTACTCATAGGTGGCTGGATCGTAGGTACCGCTGAAGATCGCGGCCATCTGGCTCGGGCGCCGCGGGTGCTTTTTCGGCCGCTTCAGCGGATAGGACTCGAGCGGTATCGCGATGCGCTCGAACTTCGGGCCCTGCACGGTCCGTGTCATCCCGTGCAGGCAGAACCAGTTGTCGTCGTCGGTGTCCGGGTAATCCTCGCGATAGAACTGTTCGCGGCTCTCGGTGCGATCGGCAGATGACTTGTAGATGCAGCGCGCGTTTTCCGCCACGTTGCGCGCCTCGTGCACCTTGATGAGTTCGTGCGGGTTGGCCGCTACGACGGTGCCGGCTTCCTCGTACACCTCCTCCGACCTCCCGATCAGGCGCGTGAGCTTCGCTCCGCTCAACATCATCGCCTCGGTGATCGTGCCGCTCATCGCGGACAGACGGTCGTGCAGCTCATCCGGACTCGCACCGCTTTGTTTTCGTTTCAGCGGCGCGGTCGCCTGCTCGGCGAGCTGCTGCAGGATCGCGGGCGACAGCTCGGGCATCGCCGTGTCCCTGGCCGCGTTCCCCGCTGCCTGTCCGGCGTAGTAGCCGGAATTCATTGCGAACGCGGTGGGCACGCCCGCGCTCGCGTGGGTGCCGCTGGTCGGGTTCTTGGCGGTGGCACCGGCGGCGTAAAGGCCGGGGACGGTGGAGAGGCACTGCAGGTCCACGTCTATGCCGCCGCGCCCGCCGCTCCAGAAGCCCCAGGTGGGTTCGATCGGGAGCGGATTGATCGTCGGGTCGGGAATCTTGTCCGACAGCAGGATGGTGCTGCCGTGCCTGAGCGAGGCGCTCTTCAGGTCGTCCCAGTAGGAGTCGTCGCACTTGCGAAGATCGATGAACACCGGACCGCGGCCGTCGATCATCTCCTTGACGAAGGCCGCCACCACGCGCGAGAGCTCGCTGCGTTCGAAGCGCACCGGATCGTACTGCGCCATGAAGCGCTCGCCGTGCGCGTTGATGAGCTGCGCGCCGTGGGCGATAGCCACGTTGTAGCTGCCGAGGTCGTAGCGCTTCATCAGGTACGAGAACGTGCCACCGAAGGAGAATTCGAGATCGCTCACCCGCGCGCCGGCGCGGTACGCCATCGCCACGCCGTCACCGGTGTCGTTGTCGACGTGGTGCACGCCCTTCATGCTGATCTGGCCGGTGGCGAGGATCGTGTTCTTAGCGCGGAACGCGGTGCAGGCGCCGGTCTTCACGTCGAAGCCGAAGGCGCCCACCACCGCGCCCGAGGTCGGCCATTCGCCGTCGCTGGTGATGAGCTCGGTGATCGAAAAGCGGTCGACGATGCGCACGCCGCGCGCAATCGCCTGGCGGCGCAACTCCTCCATCGCCGCCTTCGGGCTGTACTGCATGCAGCGCACCGTCACCATGCCGCGGCTGGCGAAGCGCCGGATGTTGCCCTTGTCATCGCGCGAGATCGGCACGCCCCAGGTCGAGAAGGCCGCGACGCGATCGCGCTGGCCCTCGAGCAGCTGCCTCGTCCAGTGCTGGTTGCACATGTAGTCGCCGCGGACGATGAACTCCTCCGCCCATTGGTCGAGGTCGTCCTCGGGCAGCGGGCAGGTGGTGACGCCGCCGGAGATCGTGGAGGAACCGCTGCGGCTCACATAGGCCTTCTCCACCAGCACCACGTTCTTCGTCAGTTCTGCTGCGCGCAACGCCGCCCACACGCCGCCAAAGCCGCCGCCGACGATCAGCACGTCGGCGTCCACCGTCGCCACTGAATGCATTGGTCGTTCCCTTGTTACTCGGCCTTGGCGCCGGTGGTGGCGATCACCCTGCCCCAGCGCGCGCGTTCTTCCTTCATCACCGCTTCCATCTCCGCCGGCGTGCTGCCGATCGCCTCCACGCCGACGAGCTCCGACAGGCGCTTGGCGACGTCGGGCTCCTTCAGCGACTCCGCGACCGCGGCGGAGATCTTCGTCGTGACAGCGGAAGACGTCTTCGGCGGCGCCACCATGCCGGTCCAGAGCGTCGACAGAAACCCGGGCAAGGTCTCCGCAATCGCCGGGACCTCGGGCATTGATTGGCTGCGGCGCTCGGTGGCTACGCCGAGCACCCGCATCCGGCCGGCGCGCACATGCGCGATGGTGCCGCCCATCGCGTCGAACAGCACGTCCACCTGCCCCGCCACCAGCGCCATCTGCGCCGGCGCGATGCCCTGATAGGGCACGTGGGTGATGTTCACGCCCGCCATCATGTTGAACAGTTCCTGGGTGAGGTAGGTGCTGCTGGTAATGCCGGTCGAGGCGTAGTTGAGCTTGCCGGGGCTGGCCTTCGCGAGCGCGACGAGCTGCTGCAGGTTCTCCACAGCCATCTTCGGATTGACCAGCAGCAGCACGGTGCTGCGCGTCACCACCGCGATCGGCGCGAAGGCTTCCGGTTCGAAGGGCAGCTTCGGGCTGAGCAGCTTGGAGATCACCAGCGGCGCCTGCGGGGTAAACATCATCGTGTGGCCGTCCGGCTCGGCGCGGTAGACGAACTCGGAGCCGATATGCCCCGAGGCGCCGGAGCGGTTCTCCACCACCACCGGCTGACCCCATTTCGCCTGCAGCTTGCCGCCCACCATGCGCGCAAGCGTGTCGGTGAGCGCACCCGGCGGAAAGGGCACGACGATCTTTATCGGCCTCGAGGGATAGTCCTGCGCAAAGGCGCCAGCGCCGAGCGACATCAGCACGGCGGCGAGCAAGCCGGCTATCGGTGTCCGTTTCGATTTCATGGATGCCTCCTGGGGTGCATGAGCTGCCGCCGATTCTTATAGCGGCAGTTTCATATTGCTTTGGTATCCACGCATTTTAAGGTGCGGCGGCTTTCCGGTGGCATCCGCTGTCAACGTCTCAGGCGCGGCGGCGCTTCATCAGCGCGGGCAGGCAGGCGAAGGCGAGCGTCAATGCGGTGCCGATGGACATGATGATCACCATCGGCATCGGCGTGCCGTCGGCGATCGCGGTGTAGATCTGCACGAAAACCGCGGCAAGCGCGAAGTGGCAGAACATGGCGATGCCCGACGCGGTTCCGGAGAGTTGCGGTTTCACCCGTATCGCGCCCGCCTGCGCGTTGGGCGTGATCAGGCCCTGCGCGATGCTGATCAACGACCACGGGATGACGAGGATCAGCGGCGTGACATGGCCGGCGAGCATCACCGCCGCCTGCGCCGCGACCATCAACGCCATCAGCGCGGCACCTATCAGCACTGAGGCCTCGATCGAGGTGCGCGCCGCGAGGCGCACGCCGAGGTAACTTCCGAGCGCATAGGCCGAAGGAAACAGGGTGAAATACAGACCGAACTCGGTGGCCGAGCGGCCGAGGTAATCCGTGAGCAGAAAGCTGATCGCCGCGGCCACGCCAACGAAGGTCCCGGAAGAAAAACCGGTGGCGAGCACGAAACCGAGGAAGGACGGGTTCTTCAGCAGCGTGCGATAGTTGCGAAGGAACCCGGGCGCGTGCGCCGCGAGGTCCTCTGTGGGCCGCGATTCGGGCAGCACCCGATACGCCGCCGCAAGGATGAGCGCGCCTGACGCCACCGAGAACCAGAGCACGCTGCGCCAGCCGAGCGTATCGACCAGCAATCCGCTGATCAGCGGCGAAAACGTCGGCCCGAGGGTGGAGGCCATGGTGAGATAGGCGATCACCGTGACCAGGCTGTCGGTGCCGTAGCGGTCCCGCGCGATCGCCCGCGCGATGGTGACGCCGCATCCTGCGCCCAGCCCCTGTATCAGCCGGCCGGCGAGCAGCACCTCGATCGTTGGCGCAAGCGCCGAAACAAGCGTCCCTGCGCAGAACAGCCCGAGGCCCGTCATCAGCACCGGCCGCCTGCCGTAGCGGTCAGAGAGCGATCCGTAAGCCAGCGTCGAGAACGCCATGACGAATAACGCAAGGCTGAAAGTCGCGCCCACCTGGAAATCGGAGGCATCGAAACTCTTCTTCACATCCGGCAGGAGCGGAAGAAAAAGATGGATCGACATCGTGCCGACCAGGGTGATCGCCACCAGGGTCAGCATGAACGCGGGACCGGGGGCGCGCTGGGACATCCCCGAGTATCTCATTGCCGCGACACAAGGGTTCAGCCCGCGGCGTCGAACAGCCCCAGATCGAGTTGCGGCGCCCCCGTTTCGCCCGATTCGGGCAGCGCATCCGACTTGCAAAGGCTGCCTGCGCGCACGCCGATCAGGCGCATGCGCTGCTCGAGAGGCTGGCGCTTCAGGCACAGCCCTGCCCAGCGACGGATGCTCTGCGCGTCCTGCACGTACTCGGGCAGCGTGAGTTCGCGGGTGCTGATCTTGAAGTCATCAAAGCGCAGCTTCACGCCTATGGTCTTCGCGTAATAGCCCTTGCGCGCGAGATCGGACGACAACTGCTCGCAAAGCTTTGTGAAGATGCCACCTAGCGTCTCGCGGTCGGTGCGCGCGTGCAGGTCGCGCTCGAAGGTGGTTTCGCGGCTGATGGACTTCGGTTCGCGATACGTCACCACCTCGCGCTCGTCGATACCGTGCGCCGCACGGTGAAGCCATTGGCCGTAATTCGCCCCGAACTGTTCGATCAGCCATTGCGGATCGGCGGCGGCGAGTTCGCCGATGGTGCGAACGCCGAGCATCTCCAGCTTCGCGCTCGCCTTCGGCCCGATGCCGTTGATCCGCTTGGCGGGGAGCGGCCAGATGCGCCCGGGCATCTCGGCATGCGTGAGGATGGTGAGCCCGTCGGGCTTGTCGAGATCGGAGGCGATCTTCGACAGCAGCTTGTTCGGCGTGATGCCGACCGAGCAGGACAAGCCGGTGGCCTCGCGCACGCCCGCCTTCATCCGCCGGGCGATATCGCGCAGGCCGGCATACGGATCGTCCGGCGTGGCATCGTTCGCGCCAGGTAGATCAGTGAGATCGATGTAGATCTCGTCGATGCCCCGGTCCTCGATCACCGGCGCCACTTCCGCCACCGAAGCCTTGAAGTTGCGCGAGTGCAGCCGGTATTCGTCGAAGTCCGCCGGCAGCAGCACCGCGTCCGGCGCGAGCGCCGCCGCCTTCATCAGGCCGAGGCCGGAGTGCACGCCAAGCGCGCGCGCCTCGTAGGTGGAGGTGGTGATCACGCCGCGACCGGCGTAGTCGCGCAGCACCGCGTAGCTCCGCGTGCCATCCTCGCGGACTTCCGGCTGGTGCGCGCGACGTCCGCCCACCACCACCGGCCGGCCGCGCAGATCGGGATAGCGCAGCAGCTCGACCGAGGCGTAGAACGCGTCCATGTCGAGGTGGGCGATCCAGCGCGCGCTCATCGGGGTGCGCCGCTCAGCCGAGAAAATGTTGGTGAATTCTTCAACTTTTTCACAACAACCCTAGAGCGGGCGCTTTAAAACGGGCTATTTCCATACCGGTTCCGGCATAAACGTGGAGTCGGCTGACGATTCCCTAGCGTCCGCCCGCATAACTCTTCACCACCCGGTAGAGAAAGTCCTGGCCTTCGTAGAGCGAACTCACCGGAAAGCGCTCGTTCAACCCGTGCACGCCGGAACCGTCGGCGTCGCGGAACATGCCCGATATGCCGTAGGTGGGAATGCCGGCGTTGTTGAGAAAGCGCCCGTCGGTGGCGCCCGCGACCATCGTGGGCACGAGCGGCAGGCCGGGCCACATCTGCGAGATCAGGGCCTCCATCGGGACGAGGATCTCGCGGGTGAGCGGCGCAGGCGGCGAGAGCGTGGTTTCGCCCATCGGCGTAATCGATATTTTTTCATCGCCGAGCACTCGGACCAGTGTGCGCTGTACCTCGTCCACCGGCTCGCCCGGCAGGATGCGGCAATTCACCACCGCTCGCGCCCGCTGCGGCAGCGCGTTGGTGGCGTGGCCCGCCTCCACCATGGTGGCGACGCAGGTGGTGCGAAGCTGCGCGTTGGTCGCGGCGTTGCGCGACAGCCGCGCCGCCGCTTCCGCATCCGGCGGCTCGCGCAGGATAGCCTTCATGTCGGCGGCGAGCGTGCCGGTTTCGATCGACGCCATGCGGCTGAAATACGCGCGGGTGATCTCGGAGAGCTTCACGGGGAAGTCGAAAGCACCGAGTCGCGCAAGGCCGTTGGAGAGCCGATAGATCGCGTTGTCCTTCTGCGGCTGGGCGCTGTGACCGCCCGGGTTGGTGACTTCCAGCCGATAGCTCTGGAACACCTTTTCAGCGGCAAGCACGGTCATGCGCAGAGGCGTCCCCTTCGAATCACGGATTCCGCCACCTCCTTCGTTGAGCGCGAAGGCCGCGTCGATCAGCGGACGGTGGCTTTTCAGAAGGAACTCCACGCCGTTGTACTCGGAGGGGATGATTTCCTCGTCGCAGGTGAGCGCCACCACGAGGTCGCGCTCCGGACGATAGCCTTCGGCGCGATAGCGGATCAGGTTGGCGACGAACACCGCCGCCATCGCCTTGTTGTCCGAGCTGCCACGTGCATAAAAGTAGCCGTTCTCCTCGATCAGACGGAACGGATCGCGCTGCCAGTCCTCGCGCTTTGCTTCCACCACGTCGATATGCGCGAGCAGCAGCACCGGTTTCTTCGTGCCCGACCCGCCCCCCACCGCGCGAAGCCGCGCCACGAGATTGCCCTTCTTCGGCGCACCCGGCGGCGCGAGCACCTGGACGTCATCGCCCGGCAGACCGCCCGCGCGCAAGCGCGCCGCCATCGCCTGCGCGGCCTCGGTGCAGCTGCCCGCGGAGTCGGTGGTGTTGATCTCCACCAGTTCCTTGTAGATCGAACGCAGCTGTTGCTGGTGCGGCTGTTGGTAGGGCGGCAGGTTCGTCGCCGGCTGGGCGAGCGCTGCCCCCGCCACGAGGAACAACCCCACAAGAGGGAAAACCCCGAAATTCCTGAACATTTTCTGGAAGTCCCTTGTATTCATGCGGCACAGCGGGGCGGTTTCGTACTTTTCTGATTCAATCCCGACCGAAAACCGGCATGCCATGCCTACAGGATTCTACTTCGCCGGCACCGCCACGTCCGCCCAGCCGGAGCGATAGCTCGCGAAGAAAGGCCGCCAGCCGAGCAGTTCGCGTGCGCGCAGGTTGCGCGCCCGATACGAGGGCAGACCCGCGGGTCCGCTTGGCTTCGGCGCCGGGCCGCCCGCGAGCGTCGCGAGATGCCCGAACAACTCGACGTAGCGCACCGGCTCGTCATCCACCGCATTGATGATGAATCGGCCGGTGGAAATTTCGAGTGCCGCGACGCAGGCCGCCGCCACGTCCGCGGTGTGGGCAAGCGAGATGTACGCACTCCCGTCGCCCGGCAGCTGCAGGGTGCCCGAGCGCGCCGCGCCGAGCCAGAAGGCCTCGCGCCCCGACCCCGGCCCGTAGAAGGCGCCGCCGCGCACGATGCGCCAGTCGAGCGTGGATGCGATCACCCGCGTCTCCATCTCGACCGTGGATGCGTTGGCGGGCGTGGTGCGCACCGGCGTGGTTTCGTCCACCCAGTCGCCGTCATCGCTCACCGCAAGGTGCGCGATGCTCTGTTGCAGATAGCGGGTGATGCCCGCCTTGGCCGCAGCGGCGAGCAGATTGCCGGTGCCTTCGGTGCGGATGCGCGAATTCATCGTCCAGATCGGCGCGGCGTCGGCAGGCGATGCGCCGTGCGGCGGAATCGCGGTGGCCAGGTGCATCACCGCATCGCAGCCTTCGAGCACCGGTGCGAGCGTGGCCGGTTCGAGGATGCTGCCGACAAAGCCTTCGACACGACCGTCCATGCGATACGGCCTCAGGCGTTCAAGCCGGGCTTCGGACGTCGCAAGCACCCGCACCTCGTGGCCATGCTCGATCAGCCGCGGCACCGTCTGCATGCCGAGTGCGCCGCTTGCGCCTATCACTGCCACGCGCATTCGGGATACTCCTCCGCTTGCGGAGCGGGGCGCGCTTCCGGGCCCGGAGCGCGGCGTACCTCCCGCACCCGACCGGGTCATGCTCACGCCGCCTTCGTGATGCGGTCGATCTCGGCGAGATCGTCCGTGGACAGCGCCCAGGACGCGGCCGCGATGTTCTGCTCGATCTGCTCGGGCTTGGTGGCACCCGCGATCACGCTCGACACCGCCGCCTGCGCACCAAGCCAGCTGAAGGCGAGTTCCACCATCGTCTTGCCGCGCGCGGCGCAGAAGGCTTCGAGCTTGTCCACCCTGGCCCAGTTGGCATCGGTGAAATAGCGCTCCGCAAGATCGGGCATGTACGACAGCCGCGCGCCCGCGGGCTGCGGCGCGCCGCGCTTGTACTTGCCGGTGAGCATGCCGCTTGCAAGCGGAAAATACGGCAGCAGGCCGAGGCCGTGCGCCTTCATCGCCGGAATGAGTTCGCGCTCGGCCTCGCGCACCAGCAGGCTCAGTTCGTCCTGGCATGCGATGAAGCGGTTGAGCCCGAGATGTTTGGCTGTCCACTGCGCATCCACCACCTGCCAGGCGGTGAAGTTGGAGCTGCCGATATAGCGCACCTTGCCCTGATGGATCAGGTCATCCAGCGCGCGCAACGTCTCGTCGATCGGCGTGGCCGGATCGTAGCGGTGCATCTGGTAGAGATCGATCCAGTCGGTCTTCAGGCGCTTCAGGCTCGCCTCGACCGCGCTCATGATGTAGCGGCGCGATCCGCCGCGCAGCCGGCCCGCCTCGTCCATCGGCTGACCGTACTTGGTGGCGAGCACGATGTCCTTGCGCCGGTCACCGAGCACCTGGCCGAGCACCGTCTCGGAGCCGCCCCGGTTGGCGTAGACGTCCGCGGTGTCGAGCAGGTTGATGCCGAGATCGAGCGCCTTGTGGATGACCTTGCGCGAGCCTTCGAGATCGGTGCGTCCGCCGAAGTTGTTGCAGCCGAGACCCACGAGCGAGACCTTGAGTCCCGAGTTGCCGAGATTGCGATATTCCACGAATTCTTCCTGAGGTAAGCCGTATTCCGGAGGTTTCAGGCGACCGCTCGCAGGCTTGAAGGCCCGATAACGAGACGGCGCGACTGTTTGGCGCGCTCCAGACGCGATTCCGCGGTGGAGAGCAGCTTGAGCACATCGAAGCGGATGTCGTGTTCCGAGGAATCGGCAACGCCGGCGCAAAGCGTGAGCGGCAGGCCCTTGGGCCCGATCGGGCGCGCATGCAGCGCTTTGTTGAGACGTTCGACCACGCTTGCCGCCGCATCGTCGGTGGAGCCCGACAGGATGATCACGAACTCCTCGCTGCTGTAGCGGCCGACCACGTCGGTGGGCCGGACCATCCGGACGAGCAGGTCGGCGAAGTCGACGAGCAGCTTGTCGCCCGCGGTGTGACCCCACTCGCGGTTGGCGCGCTTCAACTGGTTGAGGTCGATCACCGCGATCGCCGCCGGCTTCTGGCTGCGCTCGGCACGCGCGAGTTCGCGGTTGAGTTCCTCGAGCAGGCCGCGACGCGAATGCAAACCGGTGAGCGAGTCGGAACGCGACAGGCGCTCGATCTCGCTGCGCGCGCTTTCGTGAATCGCAAGCACGAAGCCAATGGTGGCGAGGAAATTCACCGTGATCATGCCGGCGTAGTAGGCGAGTTGCCCGGTGTAGAGCGCGAATTCGCTGGTGGCCCGCGCATCGTAGGCACCCCAGGTGCGGATCGCCGACAGGATGATCAGCAGTATCAGCGACAAGGCGAGCAACTGGGTGCCGATGGCGGTCTCGGCGGTGACCTTCACGAAGCGCAGCGCGACGATCGCGAGGAACGCGGTGCCAAGGCCGAAGGCGATCAGGCGCACCGTCAGGTCGAAGTTTCCGTACTCGATCGCACCGAACACGCCAAGCGCGATCAGCGGCCCGGCGAATGCCCAGCCGGTTCGGATCGGCCGGCCGAGGCCGAGCGCCGCATCG
>CANIEV010000141.1 GCA_947466535.1 Betaproteobacteria bacterium | reverse complement strand
TGGTTGAGCTTGATGCCGGCGGCCAGGTTGAGCATTTCCATCGCGAGATGATGGTCCGATCCGTCGCCGCCCGAGGCGTACTGGATCGTCCCGGGCGCCGCCTTGGCCGCGGCAATGAATTCGCGCAGGTTGGTCGCCTTGAGCGACGGATGCGCGACCATCACCAGCGAAATCCGCCCGATCATCGTGACCGGCGCGAAATCGGTGAGCGGGTCGTACGGCATGGCTTTCACCAGGGGTGGCGCGGTGGTGAAGGCTGTGCTGAAGGTAAACGCAAGCGTGTGGCCATCGGGTTGCGCCCGGGCGACAGCCCCGGTGCCGATGATGCCGTTGCTGCCCGGCCGGTTCTCGATGACAAGGCGCTGTCCGAGTCGTTGTGACAGGGGCTCGGCGAACACCCGTGCGGCGCTGTCGATCGCACCGCCGGCTGCGGTGGGTGCGATCAGCGTGACAGGACGCGTCGGGAAATCCACAGCGGCTGCGACCGACGCGAAGCTGACAAGGGTTGCAGCAATAACGCGCGAAGCGGTGGTCAGCCTGTTTTGACGGGGCATGGGTGTGCTTTCGGATCGGGCGGGTTTCAATGCAGTGGTAATCAGTCGAGCTTCGCGCCCGAGATTTTCACCGAGCGTGCGTAATTCTGGAGTTCGTTTCGCATCAATTCGGCGTACTGGTCAGGACCGCGCGGCACGACCTCCTGGCCAAGCGCCACCATGCGCGCGGTGGCGTCGGGTGAGCTGACTGCGGCCATGATTTCGCTGGCGAGGCGCTGCACCACATCGCGCGCAGCGCCCGCAGGCAGCAACAGGCCGACCGATGCGCCGACCTCGATGTCGGGCACGCCGGATTCGGCGAGTGTCGGAATCTCCGGCATCACCGGGGAGCGTTTGAGCGAAGCCACCGCGAGCACACGCGCCTTGCCCGCGCGCACCACCGGCATGCCGGTGAGTGGCGATGTGCACATCAGGGTCACATCGCCCGCAGCGAGCGCGGGGATGGACTGCGCGACGCCCTTGTAGGGCACATGGGTCATGTCGGTGCCCGTGCCGTTGGCGAACAGCGCCATGCAGAGATGGTGCGGCGTTCCGTTGCCCGAGGTGCCGTAGTTCAGGCCGGGCTTTGCCTTCGCCAACGCAATCAGTTCCTTCACGGATTGCACGCCGAGCGAGGTCTGCGCGAACAGGAAAAACGGCGAGTAGATCGCCTGCGCCACCGGGGTGAAATCGCGAAGCGGACTGTAGGGCAGCTTCGGGTTGAGCGCCGGGTTGATCGCGAGGTGCCCGGTATCGGCAAGAAAGAGCGTGTTCCCGTCGGGGGCGGCTTTCATGACGAATTCCGCGGCGATGATGCCGCTCGCGCCCGGCTTGTTGTCGACGATCACCGGCTGACCCATGCTTTCGGTCATCTTCTGGGCGAGCAGGCGGCCGAGCACGTCGGGGGCGCCGCCCGATCCATA
Source organism: Betaproteobacteria bacterium (assembly GCA_947466535.1). Classification (GTDB taxonomy): domain Bacteria; phylum Pseudomonadota; class Gammaproteobacteria; order Burkholderiales; family SG8-39; genus CAMBSA01. Next base: position 9,331 of record CANIEV010000141.1, on the reverse strand, counting down.
GGGCACGACGATGCGGATGGTGCTCTTGCCGGAGGCGCCCTGCGCGTGGACGTCGCCCGTACTCAGGCCGAATGCAGTGAACAGTGCACAGGCAAGCAACGGTGCATACAAGGGATGATGCATGGAAAGTATTCCTCCGGAAGGCAGTGCGCAGGGTGCATCCGGCCGTGCCGCCGTGCGGCTGGCCGTCGCGCCCTTGTTCTAGGGAGCCACTGAACAAGAGGGCTACGCCCCCTCGTAACTCCCCCATCTCAGAGGGAACGCTGAACCTTCAAGCCTCGAAATTGGACTTGATCAGCGATTCCCTAGTTCTTGTAGGACGTGTCGATGCGGTCGATGATCCGAAGATACGCGAGCCAGTCCTCGCGGTCGTTGATCTTCTGGAAGTGGTCCCACTGCTTGGCGGTGCGCTCACAGACCTCGGGCGCGGGCATGGTGAGTTCCGCGCCGGTGGACTCGATCATCATCTGCACTTCGCAGGCCTGCACCAGGTAGCGCATGACCGTGAGTGCCTCCGAGGCGGTGGCGCCGGCGGAAAGCAGGCCGTGGTTGCGCAGCATCACCGCCTTGTTCGTCGGGCCGATGTCGCGCGCAAGCCGCGTGACCTCGTCGATGTCATCCGCGATGCCTTCGTAGTCGTGATACGACAGCCGGTTGTAGAAGCGCATCGCGCCCTGGTTGATCGGCAGCAGGCCTTTCTTGTGCGCCGACATGGCGATGCCTGCATTGGCATGGACATGGATCGTGCAGTTGAGGTCGGGCCGGTTGTTCAGGATCGCGGTGTGGATGGTGAAGCCGGCGGCATTGATGTTCTGCGACTCGTTCATCGGCGCGCCGTCGAGGCGAAGCTTCACCAGATGCGAGGCGCAGACTTCCGAAAACATCACATTGTGCGGCTTGACGAGGAAGCAGGGCTCGTCCGGGATGCGCAGGGCGATGTGGTTGTAGATCAGGTTGCCCCAGCCGTAATGCGCGGCGATCCGGTAAGTAGCGGCGAGTTCGAACCGCGCCTTGCCTTCCGCTTCCGACATGCCGCGGTCCGTGCCGCCGGCGACCCTGAGTCCTGTTGCCATTTGTTTTCTCCTCGTATTTTCGCCAGCCCGCATCCTGTGCCGAGTCGGGACACGGGTCAAATCGTTGATCATGAGCGTTGATTCAGCGTCAATGCCAGGACCGGACACGGCGAAGTCGCGGCCGTGCCGTGCAGGCAGGCGGCCACAAGACGTCAAACAGCGATTGGGTCTAGAGTTCTTCTAAGGAGCCACTGAACAAGGGGGCTACGCCCCCTCGTTACTCCCCCATCTCAGAGGGAACGCTGAACCTTCAAGCCTCGAAATTGGACTTGATCAGCGATTCCCTAAGTGAATCGGCCAATGCCGCAAGTCTCATCAGGAACTGGCAAATGCGCGGTGCAGAGGCTACTGTAGGCGCCGCCGCGCATACATAACGACACAAGGCAAGTCACACATGGCAATACAAAGCGGGCGTTCTGCCTTTCTTTCGCTGCTCGCAGACGAAGGCGTGAATCACCTTTTCGGTAATCCCGGAACCACTGAGATTCCGATCATGGAAGCGCTCTCGCGCCAGTCGGACGTGCAGTACGTCCTCGGATTGCAGGAGGGGGCGGTGATGGCGATGGCGGAGGGTTATGCACGTGCCTCCGGGTCGCTTGCCGCCTGCAACGTTCATGTTGCGCCAGGCCTGGGTAACGCGATGGGTTCGCTCTACAACGCGAAATTCTCCGGTGCGCCGGTGATCGTTGCAGCGGGGCAGCATTCGCCGGGCATGGCGGTGACCGATCCGCCGCTCTACGACAACCTCGTGGCCATGGCACAGCCGCTGGTGAAGTGGGCATTCGAGCCGAACCGGCTGCAGGACCTGCCGCGGGTGATGCGTCGCGCGGCGAAGATTGCGCTCACGCCGCCCACCGGCCCGGTGTTCATAAGTCTTCCCGGGGACATTCTGGAAGACGAAGGGGAATTCGAGCTCGGGACGCGCACCCGTGTCGATGTGGCAACGCGCCCGTCCGATACGGCGATATCGAACCTTGCCGACCGGCTGCTGGCGGCGCGCAATCCGATCATGCTTGCGGGGCACGAATTGTCGACCCGCGATGCCTGGAAGCAGGCCGAGCAACTGGCCGAACTGCTCGGTATTCCGGTCTATCACCAGACCTTCCTCTGGTCGGCGGCCTATTCTTCGCAGCATCCCGCCTACATGGGCGTCTACCCGCTGGATCAGGCGAAATCGTTCGCGCTGCTCGAACAGCACGACCTGCTGGTGGTGATCGGCGGCGATGCGATCCGCATGGCATCGGTGCCGAGCACGCTCGAGCCGATGCCCGCGGGTTATCCGGTGGTGCATATCAGCGAACGCGATTGGGAACTCGGGAAAATCTACCCGACCGAAATCGCTCTCCGTGCGAACGTCAAGGACACGCTGGCCGCCTTGCTGCCGGTGCTTGCTTCGCGACGAAGTCCGGAACGTGCAGCGGCGGCCACGAAAAGCATGAATGTGCTCGCCGGCCGCAACTGGACTGCGACCCGGCAGCAGCTGGTGAAGTCGGTAGCGGGCTCGTTGAGCGCGAAACCGATCGATCCGCGGGTCGCGATGATGCAATTATCCGACCATCTGGCGCCCGGCACGGCGGTGGTCGAGGAGGCATTGACCTCGGGCTTCATGCTGCCGGGTTTCATGGCCTTCAGCGATCCGAAGAGTTATTACGGGCCGACCAGCGGCAGCATCGGCTTTGCGGTGCCGGGTGCTGTCGGGATCAGCCTCGCATCGCCAGGCAGGCCGGTGCTGGTGATCGTCGGCGACGGCAGCGCGATGTACAACATCCAGGCGCTCTGGACCGCGGCCAACCTGCGCCTGCCGATTACCTATGTGGTGGTGAACAACCGCGGTTACCGGATTCTGAAGGAACGTCTTGCGCGTCGCTGGAAGACCGACAAGTTCGTGGGCATGGACTTCCGCGAGCCGCCGATTGATTTCGTGTCGCTCGCCGCATCTATGGGCGTGAAGGCAAGGCGGGTCGAGGATCCGGCCGACCTCGTGCCGGCCTTGCGCGAAGCGCAGGCCGCCGGCGAGCCGCGGCTGATCGACCTGATCGTGCAGAACGGTTTTGGCGCCTGACAGCGCCATCAAGACTTGACGAAGGAGACGGAAATGAAAGTTGTGCCTATCGAAACGCGTCCGATGCTCGAGCGTACCAACAATGCGCGCCCGGGCAGCTATTTCTACAACCAGATGCTCGAAGGCGACGAGACATCGCCGGAAAACTTCAGCATGCAACTGGTACGCACCGGCGATGCCTTCCATTCGCCGCGGCACCGTCATAACTTCGACCAGATCCGCCTGCAGCTCGAAGGCGAGAACAGCTACACCCGGGACGGTTCGATGGCGCCGGGTTCGGTGGCCTATTTCCCGGAGAGCACGCCCTACGGTCCGCAGAAGACCGAGACCGATACGCTGATCATGCTGCTGCAGTTCGGCGGGACGGGCGGGCTTGGCTATCCCTCGGAGCCCGTCTATCACAAGGCGGTCGGCGAAATGAAGGCGCGGGGCGTGTTCAAGGACGGCTTCTACACGCCGGCGGGCAGCGACAAGGGCAAGGACGCCTTCGAAGCGGTGTGGGAGCACATCAACGGCCGTCCCTGCGAGTACGCTCCGCAGCGCTACAACGCCGCGGTATTCATGAATCCGGAGGCGTTCGACTGGGTGCCGGTCGACGGTTGCACGGGGGTGGAGCGCAAGCTCCTCGGAAGCTTCACCGAGCGCAAGGTGGATATCGCGATGGTGCGGCTGCAAGCCGGGGCCAGCCTGCCGTTGTCCGGTCACCTGATCGGATTCGTGAATTCCGGCGACGGACGGATCGGGGATTCACCCGTCGCCCGTCACACCGCCATCGAACTTTCGGCGGGTGAGTCGGCGGTGCTGAAGGGCGGCGCGGTAATGCTCGAGGTGCTGCTGATCGATCTTCCGCCGCTGGTTCGCACGGGCCAGCCGAGCGGCGCGCGGCGGACGCTCGAGCCGGCGTAGGGGATTGAGGCGTGGCGGATCTGCGACAGCTGATGACGATCACCGAGGAGGAGGCGGCGACTTCCGACTGCCGGGAGGCACCGTCCATCAGGAGATCATGACTTCAGCGGATAATGAATGCCTCGAAGTCTCCGTGCCGGCGAACATGGGCACGGTGTTGTGCCCGCCGCCCGCCGGTGCGCACGTGATAACCGAAAAAGGACAGGAGCTGATCTCATGCTGAACAAACCCGTCGCCGCCGCTGGCGAGGCTACGCTGGACAAGTCCCGCCCCGATGGCGGAGAGGCGATGCTCGAAGGCCTGCGCGGCCTCGGTATCGACTACATCTTCACCTCTCCCGGTTCGGAGTGGGGCGGATTCTGGGAGGCGATCGCGCGACAGAAGGTGTATGGCACGCCCGGCCCGGAGTTTGTCAGCTGCTGGCACGAGACTCTGGCAATGGACCTTGCGCTCGGCTACACCCTGGTGACCGGACGCATGCAGGCGGTGGTGCTGCATGCCGGCGTGGGTCTTTTGCAGGGCGGGATGGGTATCCAGTCCGCACAGATCCAGAACCTTCCGGTGCTGGTGTTTTCGGGGGAGTCGCTGACCTACGGCGAACGCGAGGGCTTCGACCCCGGCTCACAGTGGTACCAGAATCTTTCGGTGGTGGGCGGCGTCAGCCGGATCGTCGAGCCGTTCTGCAAATGGTCGGGACAGGTGCCGAGCGTCGAGACGCTCTACAACACGGTGGTGCGCGGTGGCCAGATTGCGCAGCGCACGCCGATGGGCCCGGTGTACATCAGCGTGCCGATCGAAACCCAGTTGCAGCCGTGGGCAAAGCCCGCGCGTCTTGCGCGCTCGAAACCTGCGGTGCCGCCGCGCGCGCCGGTGCCGGAAATCGAGCGGGTCGCCGAATTGCTTCTCAAGGCAAAGAACCCGGTGATCACCACCGAAGCGGCGGGACGCGATGCCGCGGGATACAACGCTTTGCTCGAGCTTGCCGAGGAGCTTGCGATTCCGGTGATCGAGACGACCTCGACCCTGTTCTCGAATTTCCACAAGGGGCATCCGCTGCACCAGGGGCCGAGCTTTGCGCCGTTCTTCGAGACCACCGATCTCGCACTGGTAATCCGCAGTCGCGCGCCCTGGTATCCGCCGCACAAACGGCCGCCGAACGCGGAGATCGTCCTGATCGACGAAAACCCGTTCCGGCATCACATGGCCTACCAGAACCTGCATGCGGACTCGGTGCTCGAAGGCGATGTGACGTTCACGCTGCAGACGCTCGCCGCCGCGGTGAAGGGCAAGGGCGGGCCGGAGGTCGAGGAGCGGCGCAAGCGCCATGCCGCAAGCCATGCGAAGGCAGACGAGGCGCGCAACATCTTCCTCGCTGCTGCGAGCAAGAAGCCGAAGATCGACCCGGGGCTGCTGAGCGCGATGCTCAGCGACACGCTTCCCGCGAACACGGTGTATGTCGACGAATCCGTCACCCACAGGATTCCGATCGAAGCGCACCTGCGGCCAAAAGGCGCGGGCAGTTTCCTCAAGGTGCGCGGCGGTCTTGGCCAGGGCATCGGTCACGGGCTCGGCGCGAAGATTGCACTGCCCGACCAGCCGGTGGTCGTGCTCGTGGGCGATGGCACCTTCCTCTACAACCCGATCACGCAGTGCCTCGGGTTCGCCGAGCAGATGAAGCTCGGGATCATCATCGTGGTGTACAACAACAACCGCTATCTTGCGATGAAGCTCGACCACGCGCGCTACTACCCGGACGGCGTGTCGAAGGACAAGAACATCTATGTCGGCGAAGTCATCGGCAGCAATCCTGCGATCGAGCGGCTTGGCGAGCCCTTCGGTTGCTGGGGCCGCAAGGTGGAGCATCCCGATGACCTGCAGGCGGCGATCCGCGAGGCGCATGCCGCAACGCTTCTGGGAAGGACTGCGATCCTCAATGTGATGGTCGATCCCTGAGAAGGAGGGACCGAAGTCGATAAAAAAGGGGGGGGCGACGCCTCCCTTTTTCATTTTGCGTGTTCCGTTACCGCTGCGCATTCGAAGAACTGTTCGCGTAACCAGCGGCGGGCCGGGTCGGATTGCGCAAGCATGCGACCAGTATGTCGTCATCTGCAGCGGGGCGGTCGGGAACGGCGGTGCCAGAAGCCTGATTCGCGCGGATGAAGTCCGGCCATTTCGAGTTCCATCCGCGCGAAACTCCTGATGTTGTCGTTTTTCAGATGGAAGCTCGCGCAGGAAAGTCTGAGGAAGGTATCGAGGTCGATTGCGTCGCCGACGTCGGGATGGTCCTGCGCCATCGCCACCACGAGTTCATCGGCATAGAGGCTTTGCATATGCAAGTCCTCGTCGGGCAGGGCGACGTAATCGCCGGTGCCTATGCGGAACTGGCGACGCGATACAGCCGGATCTAAGGTCTCACGGTCGAGCAATTTTCAAGCGTGTCCAGTGCGTGTCCAGTGCGAGTCCGAGCGACCCGGCCATGGCCTTGCCCAATGGGGTCAGCTGCATCTTGCTGCCCGACTGCACCAGGATCGGGTCGTTCAGCAGATCGCTCACGCGGGTGAGGGCGTGGGTGGTGGCCGACTGGCTAAGCCCAAGCCCCTGGCCCGCGCGGGTGACGTTGCGATGGCGCAGCAGCGCATCGAGGAGCGGTAGCAGATTCAGGTCGTCGCGTCGCAGGGTCATGTGCGCCGGCGGGCGGCGAGGGGTGGGCGAGGGCCTATACCGGAGCAGTTCATATCGGCCCATGCACGGCGTCGATTCGGCGATTTGCGCCTGTGTCCAGTGCATGGTCGCGGAGCCGCGTGATAAAGTCCGCCGCGCCAATCAATACAGGGGGAGCCTGAAAATGAGATTCTGCCGCTACGATAATGATCGCCTTGGCATCGTCCAGGGAACGGATGTGCTCGACGTGAGCGCCGCGCTGTCCGAAATCCCGACGCAGCGCTGGCCTATCGCCCTCGGCGATCCGCTGATCGTGCACTGGGACCGTGTGTCGGTCGCGATCAAGGCGCTGCTGCCGAACGCGCCGAGAAAGCCGATCGCATCGGTGAAGCTGTACTCGCCGGTGCCGAATCCGACCAAGATCGTGAATGCACCGATCAACTACCACGACCATATCGCCGAGTCGAAAAAGGACACCGCGATCGCCGCCGGTCGCACGAACCTCACGCACATCTCCGACTGGGGCCTGTTCCTGAAGGCGAACTCGGCGCTGATCGGGTTCGGCGAGGAAATCAAACTGCGCTTTGACACCCGCCGCAACGACTTCGAGTGCGAACTGGCGGTGATCATCGGCAAGACCGCCAACCGGGTTTCGTATGACGATGCGCTCGACTATGTGTTCGGCTATTCGCTCGGCCTGGACATGACCTCCCGCGGCAAGGAATTGCAGTGCTGGCGCAAGTCGATCGACACCTTCGCGGTCTGCGGCCCGTGGGTGACGACGAAAGATGAAGTTCCGGATCCGAACAAGCTCGATCTGAAGCTGTGGCAGAACGGCGAGCTGCGCCAGAATTCCAACACCAGCCTGCTGGTCTACAACGTCAACAAGCTGATCGAATACGCGAGCAGCTTCTATACCCTGTATCCCGGCGACATCATCTTCACCGGCACGCCGGCGGGTGTCGGTCCGGTGCAGCCGGGCGACGTGCTCAAGCCGAGCATCCAGAGCGTGGGCGAGGGCGAAGTCCGCATCGCGATGGGCTACCACGGCAAGGAAATAGAGAAGTAGGAGCTGGAACGGGTGCGGCCTGTCCTGTAGGGACGGCCGCCGCGCACGGTGGTAAATTGATCGCCTGTTCCCAGGAGGAGCCGTTCCCATGTATGACGACCTGCGCAATCTGCCGTCCCTTGATGCCCTGCAGTCGGCCCTGTCCGACCGCAACATGACTCCGGGCTGGATCCGTCGCGATCCGCCGATGCTCTGGAAAGAGATGCACTCGAAGTTCGTGCCCGCCCAATGGCGCTATCAGGAAGCCAAGGCGGCGATGCTGTCGGCGGGCAAGCTGATCGGCACCGATCTGGCCGAACGGCGCAACTTCGTGATGCGCAACCCGATTCCCGGGAACGACACCTCCACGCTGCGAACGCTGGTCTGCGCCTATCAGTCGATCCTGCCGGGTGAAAAGGCGCGCTCACACCGCCATGCGCCGCACGCGCTGCGTGTGATTCTCGACTCGAAGGGTTCCTATTCGACGGTGAATGGCGAGAAGCACCCGATGGAGACCGGCGACGTGGTGCTCACGCCCGGCTGGTCCTGGCACGGTCACGGTCATGACGGCACCGAGCAGGCTTACTGGTTCGACGGGCTGGACGTGCCGCTCACCACGCTCCTCGAACCGATGTTCTTCGAGGAGCATCCGGAGCATTTCGAGCCGGTGAAGCGCGTCACGCCGGATTCACCGTACCGATTTTCCTGGGCGCAGACCCAGCAGTCCTTCAAGACGGCGAAGTCCGACGACGCGGGGCATCTCGGCACGACGCTCGAACTCGCGGCGCCGACCATGCCGACGATCGCGCTCAAGCTGCATCAGTGGAAGGCCGGCTGGAGCAATCGCCCGTACCGCCATGCGGCAAATACCGTCTACGTGGTGATGCAGGGCAGCGGCAAGTCGACGATTGGTGACAAGACCTTCGACTGGGAATTTGGCGACACGATTGCGGCTCCCGCCTGGAGCAGGATCGAGCATCACGCGGGTAGCGACACGGTGATGTTCTCGATGAGCGATGAGAATCTGATGCGTTGGTCGCATTATTACCGACTGGAAGCTCTGAGCTGATTGCATAAGGGGACTGTTGCGATTCTGCGACCGTCTACGGCAGAAAGCTTCGGAACAGGGAGGAAGGGAGAGCCCTCCCTCCCTTTGCCGCACAAGACGCGGCAAAGGCTGAAGGATTTACGAACACGTCGGGCGATGCCCTCCGTGTAGCCCCTCCCGCCCCGGCAAAGCCCGCTTCGAGCGGGCTTTGTTGTTTTGAGGGTTGCTTAGGAGATTGCTTCGCTGCGCTCGCAATGACGGCGCCGGATGTGCCGTCAATCCAGCCCGAGCATCCGGCCGATGTCGCGCAGGAACATGCCGACCTGGATGCCGTCGGCCTGAAGTTCGGCGGAGGCGCGGTCGGTGAGCGAATGCACCGAGTGCATTCCGGCCTCGATCGAGGGCGAGGGCTTTTCCGCGGCGGCAAGCAGGCCCTGCAGTTGTTCCACTTCGCCGCGCAACTCGGCGTGCTTCGGGCTTGATGCCGGAATGGCGGACAGGTTGGCTGCGATCTCGTCCACAAGGCGCTTCGC
>CANIEV010000140.1 GCA_947466535.1 Betaproteobacteria bacterium | reverse complement strand
GGTACGCAGGCGGCCGAGTTCGCTGCCGTAGGTTTCGGCGGCTTTCTGCACCTGCAGCGCGAGTTCGCGCGTGGGCGTGAGCACGAGGATGCGCGCACCCTTGCCGCGTTGCTGCGGCGGCGAGGCAAGGCGCTGAAGCGCGGGCAGCATGAAGGCTGCGGTCTTGCCGCTGCCGGTATGCGAGGAGACCATCAGGTCGGCGCCTGCGATCGCGGCCGGAACGGCCTGGATTTGCACCTCGGTCGGCTCGGTGTAACCGGCCGCTTCGATGGCTTTGAGGATGGCCGGGTTCAGGCCGAGTTCAGCGAATGTTGCCATTGCAATGTTTCCCTTCACGATACGTGGACCGTGCGCATGGCAAATGCCGCGCGCAAGGCAAATCCGACACGCGGCCGCGCTGCATGGGGCGAACCCAGGCGGGCACAGCCAACGCCATCGGCGTCAGGCATCGGCGCCAACCGGGGCCGCGTTGCCTGGCCGTCGGACTGATCGGAGAAGGGCGTTGCGAGAAAGGTCGGGGACGATAGGGCCGTACTGCTACATCTGCACGGCCTCTGGTACAAACCCGGGCATTAACCCGGTTGTTGCACTGCACAAGCTTCGCACTATACCTGAAATATTCGTTCGAGCGTAGAAACCTCGTTGAATTCGTTGAGCTTGCCCCCGGATTCGCGGTGCATGACGGCTTCGGAGCGATGCAGTGCATCAAGCAAGCGAACTGGCGCGTGACGGATGTCCAGGAAGCGGGGCGTCCGGGTATTCGTGCCAGAATCGGGAGCCCTGCACGTCCTGCGGACAGACCGCCGTCGAGGGCGTCGCGCATAATCGGCTGCGAACAGTCTATTGCCTATCGATACGCTGATTTTGCTTCAGCCTTGTTTTTTAGGAATTTGATGTGATCATTACTTCCGGCATCACCATGCAGTACGGGGCGCGCCCCTTGTTCGAAAACGTCAGCGTCAAGTTCGGCGGTGGCAATCGCTACGGCCTGATCGGGGCGAACGGCTGCGGCAAATCCACCTTCATGAAAATTCTCGGCGGCGATCTCGATTCGAGCGGCGGTTCGGTTGCGATCGACTCCAACGAGCGTCTCGGCAAGCTGCGCCAGGACCAGTTCGGCTTCGAAGACGTGCGCGTGCTCGATGTGGTGTTGATGGGCCATGCGCCCATGTGGGCGGCGAAGGAAGAGCGCGATGCGATCTACGCGAACGCTGACGCCACCGACGACGACTACATGAAGGCGGCCGACCTCGAGGCGCGCTTCGCGGAGTTCGGCGGCTACACCGCGGAAGCCCGTGCGGGCGAACTGCTGCTCGGCCTGGGTGTCTCGATCGAACAGCACCCGGGACCGATGAGCGCGGTGGCGCCGGGCTGGAAACTTCGGGTGCTGCTTGCGCAGGCGCTCTTCGGCGATCCGGACATCCTGCTGCTCGATGAGCCGACCAACAACCTCGACATCAACTCGATTCGCTGGCTGGAGGACGTGCTCAATTCGCGCAACAGCACGATGATCATCATCTCGCACGACCGGCACTTCCTGAACAGCGTCTGCACCCACATGGCCGACGTCGATTACCGCGACATCCGCATCTACCCGGGCAACTACGACGATTACATGGAAGCGTCCACCATGGCGCGCCAGCGCCAGATGGCCTCCAACAGTCGTGCGAAGGACCGCATCGCCGACCTCGAGGAATTCGTGCGCCGTTTCCGCGCGCACAAGGCCAAGGCGCGGCAGGCCACTTCGCGGATGAAGCAGATCGAGAAACTCAAGGTCGAGGACGTGAAGCCCTCGAGCCGGCAATACCCGTGGATCCGCTTCGATGTGGACGACAAGGAAAAGCTGCACCGTATCGCGATCGAGGTGCAGGGCCTGTCAAAGAGCTACGACCGGCCGCTGTTTCGCAACGTGAATCTGTCGATCGAAGCGGGCGAGAAGGTGGCGATCGTCGGCCCCAACGGCATCGGCAAGACCACGCTGCTGCGCTGCCTAGTCGGTTCGATACCCGGCGGCGAAATTCTCGGGGAGAAGGAGGGTGGCCTGTTGCCCGACGGAGGCCGCGTGAAGTGGGCGGAGAAAGCGCGCCCCGGTTACTGCGCACAGGACCACAACCTCGATTTCGCCGACGACATGACGCTGATCGAATGGATGGAGCGCTGGAAGCGCGAGACCGACGACGACCAGATCATGCGTGCCACGCTCGGGCGATTGCTGTTCTCCGGCGACGAGACCAAGAAGTCGGTGAAGGTGATCTCCGGCGGCGAGGAGCAGCGCATGGTGTTCGGGCGCCTCATCCTCGACAAGCCGAACGTGCTGCTGATGGACGAGCCGACGAATCACCTCGACATGGAATCGATCGAGTCGCTCAACACCGCGCTCGACAAGTACACCGGCACGCTGGTGTTCGTCTCGCACGACCGCGAGTTCGTGTCCTCGCTTGCCACCCGCATCATCGAGATGAAGCCGGGCGCGGACGGCGGCCCGACCGAGATCATCGACTACCGCGGCACCTACGAGGAATACCTCAACAGCCAGGGCGTCGACTGACGGGCGCAGCAAATGGAAGGGACCAAGCCTTCCTGGGACGTGTTTTGCCGCGTCGTCGACAACTACGGCGATGCGGCGGTGTGCTGGCGGCTCGCGCAGGATCTGGCGCGCGATCACGGCACGGTGCGTTTGTTCATCGACAAGCCCGTTGCGCTGCAGGCTCTTCGGCCGGAATTTGACGCGACGCTCGAGGCCCAAACGGTCGTAGGCGTGGACGTACGGCGGTGGGACGAATCGACCGCTTGGGGCGTTCCTGCGGACATTCTTGTCGAGGGGTTCGGCTGCGGCTCGCCTGGGACCTACCTCGAAGTAAAAGCCAATGCGAAGCCGGGGTCGCTCTGGATCGTCCTCGAATACCTGAGCGCCGAATCCTGGGTCGCGGATCGTCACGGCCTGCCGTCGCCTCCGCCTCGCCTGCCGCTCGAGCGTTACTTCTACTTTCCCGGTTTCACGAAAAAGAGCGGCGGCCTGTTGCGCGAAGCGGGCTACGGTGTGCGGGCCCTTGCATTCGCCGACGATCCGCGCGCGCGGGAGCGGCTCTGGGGCCGGCTCGGCTTCGATGCGCCGACTGGCGGGCAGACCGTGATATCGGTGTTCGCGTATGAAAATCGTGCGGTGGCGCCGATCTTCGACGTCTGGGCGGAGGGTGACCGGCCGGTCGTTGCCGCGGTACCGAACGGCCGTGTGCGACCGGGGGTTACCGAATGGCTGGGTGAAGAGGGCGGCACCGACGGTGCCGTTTTCCGTCGCGGATCGCTGGAGGTGCGCTACATCCCCTTCCAGTCGCAACCCGACTACGACGAACTGCTCTGGGCCTGCGACTGGAATTTCGTGCGTGGCGAGGATTCCTTCGTCCGGGCGCAATGGGCGGCGCGTCCCTTCGTGTGGCAACCGTATCCGCAGGACGAGGGCGCGGACGACGTGAAGCAGGACGCGTTTCTTGCGTTGTATGCGGCGCCGCTTGCTTCGGACGAAGGCCTCGCACTGCGGACGCTCTGGCGTGGCTGGAGCGGTTTCGACCCGCAGGTCCTGTCGCAACTGGGGGAGGTCTGGCGGCTGCTTGATTCACGCCGTGACCGGCTGGAGCGGAACGCGCGCGAGTGGGCCGATCGGTTGGAAAAACTCGGCGATCTGGCGACTAATCTGGCGGAATTCTGCCGAAAACGCTAAGATAATCGGCTTTTTTCGCGTGCCGCCCCGGATCCGGGTCCGGTTCGCTTGCAACTCCTTACTGGATACCGGGACATACGATGAAGATCGCGCAAGAAATACGGGCTGGCAATGTGATCATGGTGGGCAAGGACGCCCTCGTGGTGCAGAGGGCCGAATTCAGCAAGTCGGGCCGCAACGCATCGGTCGTGAAGATGAAGCTCAAGAACCTGCTCACGGGCAGTTCGAGCGAAACCGTCTACCGCGCCGACGAAAAATTCGAGATGGTCAATCTCGAGCGCAAGCAGGCAACCTATTCGTATTACGCCGAGCCCTCCTACGTATTCATGGACGCCGAGTTCAACCAGTACGATCTCGACGAGGATAGCCTGGGGGAGGCGATCAATTTTCTCGACGACGGCATGCCTGGCGAGATCACGTTCTACAACGGTCGTCCGATCTCGCTGGACATCGCGCAACACGTGGTGCGCGAGATCGCCTACACCGAGCCCGCGATCCGAGGCGATACCTCGGGCAAGGTGCTCAAGCCGGCGAAGCTTAAAAACGATTTCGTGATCCAGGTGCCGTTGTTCTGCTCGACCGGCGACAAGATTGAAGTCGATACCCGCACCAACGAATACAAGCGTCGCATCACCTGATACGTTGCGATGTCGAATCCAAAAGCTCCGCGCCCCGGCACGGAGCTTTTTTTTTGCCGTTTCAAATGGGAAAGCTGTTCATGCGTCTGATCTCCGCCCTTGTCCTGTCCCTGTTGCTGCAACCCGCATTCGCGCTGACCTTCTACACAGAGGAAAATCCTCCGCTCAACTTCCAGCGCGACGGGCGGGTGCAGGGCGTCTCCACCGCGGTGGTGACCGAGATGGCGAAGCGCGCAGGCGTGCCGGCGGATATACGGCTCCTGTCGTGGCGCGAAGCGTATTCGCGCACACAGGCCGAAGCCGCGAGTTGCGTGTATTCCACCGCTCGCCTGCGCGAGCGCAATGATCTGTTTCTCTGGGTGGGGCCGCTCTCGCGAAGCGTTTATTCCGCGTTCGCGCTCGAGGGCTTCGATACAAAAATCGGCCGTGTCGATGACCTGAAGAAGTACCGCATAGGCGTTGTGGCAGATGCGCGCGCCACCTATCTTCGCCAGCGCGGCTTCACCACCCTGATCGAGTACGACGCCGACCGGGACATCCCCGGCAATCTCACGCTCGATCCGGCCAAGCCGGGTGCGGTCGATCTCTGGGTGACGCATGCCTACAGCGCTCGCGAGACAGCGAAGCGCGAAGGTGCAGGGGCGCTGCGTGATGTGTTCGGCGGCATTCTCAGCCAGGATTACTGGCTTGCCTGCAACAAGGCCGTGCCGGCGGATCAGGTGAAGGCGCTCTCACAGGCGCTGCAGGAAATGAACCGCGACGGTTCACTCGACAAACTGCTCGAAATTCCGAAGTGAGTCCCCGTTAAGTGCCCCCCATGCGGTGGCGATCCTGACATCTGCCTTTTGGTAGTGGCGATCCGCGCGCCGAAACCGTAGCATTCCGGGGCGCGGTTGCCGGTTCGGGCGTTGCCGCAGAAAACACGGGGAGATACAGATGAGAAAAATAGCGATGTTGGGTGTTGCGGCTGCGGTCGCCACGGTGTTTGCTCAGGCGGCATGGAGCCAGTCCGAGCGCGAGGTGGTAAAACGCTCCAGGGCGCTGGTACCCGCAGGCCCGTGGCCTGCGGGCGACGAGCGCGGCATGGCGAACGCGATCGGCCCCGGAACCTGGATGCGCTGCGGCTACTTCCTTTCGCAGCCGAAGGCGAGGTCCTACGAGGCCTCGCACGCGCGCTCGACGTCGATGCCGCTTTCGCCCTTCAGCGGCCCGTACGGGATCCGCTTCAATCCCACCTCGAGCATCCCGGGCTCCGTGCATGCGTTCAACGGTGAGTACATGACCGGAGGCGAACCGGCTCAGCAGGGTACACAGATCGATGCGCTCGGCCACTTCGGCTATCTGCCCGCGCCCTGGGACGGCAAGGGGACGCCGCCGGTGGATCAGGCGATGTACTACGGCGGTTACTCGCAGAAGGACGTGAAGCCCACGCCCGATTCGCCGCTGTTGAAACTCGGCATGGAAAAGGCGGTGCCGCTGATCACCAGCGCGGTGCTGCTCGATGCGAAGCAGCTGGTCGGCAAGGGCCAGGCGCTCAAGGCGGGGCAGGTGGTCACGGCGAAGGACATCGATGCGATGGTGAAGGCGCAGGGTCTCGGCTGGCGCGGCATCCTGCCCGGCGATGTCGTCTATATCTACACAGGCTGGGGTGATTTCTGGAATGACCCGGACACCGAGAAGTTCTACTACACCAAGGCGCCCGGTCTATCCACCGACGGTGCGAAATATCTGAGCGAGAAGCGCGTGGTGGCGGTCGGCCTCGATACGCCGTTCGTGGACTCGGTGAACGAAGGCCAGCTGCAGGGCAAGGCGGGGCCGGCCGAAGGCACGCCACCGGGCCAGCCATTCGCGGTGCATCACCAGTTGATCACGCAGGCGGGTATCCATCACATCGAGAATGCGAATCTCGGCGAGATGGCGAAGGACAAGGTGTACACGTCCTGCACCATGATCCTGCCCCTGCGCGAGAAGGGCGGATCGGGTTCGCCGGTGCGTCCGCTGGTGATCGGAGTTCCGAAGCGCTGATCGGTCCCATGCTGAACATCTGTCCGGATTCATCCGGTCAAGCGACAGGCGGGCGTGCTCCCTTGCAGCTCAAGGGGGGGCGCGCCCGTTGCTTTTCATTCGCTGCTTTTTATTCGACTCTGCGCGGATGCCTCGGGAGCGGTCGGTGCCTCGGTTCGGGGACCGGGAAATGGGCAGCGAGAGACAGTTCGATCAGTCGCTCCTCGATCCGGTGGTTTGCGGTGCCCGCCGGGAAGTCGCCGAGCGCGTCACGTTCGCCCGCGGGCAGTCCACAAAGGATGAACAGTGCCTCGTCCACCGTCGTCACGGTGTAGATGGAGAACTTGCCCTCGGCTACCGCCGAGACCACTTCGGCCTTGAGCATCAGGTGGCGCTCGTTGGCGGCGGGGATGATCACGCCCTGGCTGCCGTCTAGCCCGCGCGCCTTGCATACCCGGAAGAATCCCTCGATCTTTTCGTTCACCCCGCCGATCGCCTGCATGTCGCCCTGCTGGTTGATGGAACCGGTCATCGCGATGCCCTGGTGGAGTGGCAGGTCGCCGATGGCCGAGAGCAGTGTGACGAGTTCCACCATCGAAGCGCTGTCGCCGTCCACGCCGCCGTAGCTTTGCTCGAAGACGAGACTCGCGGTGAGCGCGAGTGGCGTCTTGATCGCGTAATGACCGGAGAGATAGCCCGAGAGGATCAGCACGCCCTTGGAATGCAGCGGCCCGCCGAGGGCGACTTCGCGCTCGATGTCGATCAGACGACCGCCGCCGGTGCGCACCCGCGAGGTGATCCGGTGAGGCATGCCGAACAGATGGCCGCCGAGTTCCATCACCGCGAGGCCGTTGGCCTGGCCCACGCGGGATCCGACCGTATCGATCAGCAGGGTGCCGTGCACGATGGCTTCGAGCTGGCGGTCGTGGATGCGGCCGGCGCGCTTCGCGCGCGCCTCTATCGCGCGCTCGACGTCAGGGGCGGTGACGCGGTCCGGATCGCGGGCGGATTGCACATCGCGAGCCCAGAAGTCCGACTCGCGCAGCAGGTCCGACAGGTCGCGAAGCCGCAGCGACAGTTTTTCGCCGTCGCCGGCCTCGCGCGCCGCGTGCTCGATCACGCGCGCCACCGCGTCGGGGGCGAGCGGCAGGAGGTTTTCCTTGCGAGCGAGCGTGGCGATCATGCGCGCGTAGAGCGCATCGGAGCCTGGCTCGCGGTGCATGTCATCCTCGAAATCGGCGCCGACCTTGAACAGTTCGCTGAACTCCGGGTCGTACTCGTGCAGCAGGTAGTAGAGGGTGCGTTCGCCCACGAGTACCAGCTTCACATCCAGCGGAATCGCCTCGGGTTCGACCGTGACGGTGGTAATGAGGCTCAGCGCCTGGCCGAGCGATTCGGTGCGTATCTCTCGCGCACGCAGCGCGCGCTTGAGCGTGTCCCAGGCGAGCGGCTGGGTGAGTACGCGTGCCGCGTCGAGGATCAGGTAGCCGCCGTTGGCGCGGTGCAGGGCACCTGCCTTGATGAGCGTGAAGTCGGTCATCAGCGTGCCCATCTGCGCGACATGCTCGGTGCGTCCGACCAGCACGTCATGGGTCGGGTTGTCCTCATACACGATCGGTGCGCCGATGGTGTCACCATGGTCGATCAGCAGGTTCACCTGGTAACGGCGAAATTGAGTTTCGCCATCATCCGGCAGCATTCCGGCGAGCGGATTTCGCGCCTCGGCCTCGCGCGGTTGCTGGAAGACCTCCGCATGGTCGAGGACATCGTTCCGGACTTCATCGAGATAGGCAGGGATCTCGGCTATCGCGGCGTGCTTCGCCTTGAGTTCGTCGATCAGGCTGGTGACCGCTGCGTTCGTGACCAGCCGGTTCAGGTCGCGCAGCTTGCGCTGCGCTTCGTTGCGCCACTTCGGGAAATCGCGGATCGCCGCGGCAAGTTCTTCCTGCAGCACACCGATGATGGCTTCCAGTCGCTTCTGTTCCTCCGGCGGCAGCCTGGCGAAATCGGCCGGCGGCATGACCGTGCCGTCCACGGTAGGCGCAAAACCGAAGCCGCTCGGGGTGCGAAGCAGGGCGATGTTCTGCGATTCCGCATGCCGGCCGACCTTGCCGATGGCCTCTTCCTGGCGCTCGCTGAATTCGGTATCGATTTCCTGGCGGTGGGCACGGTACTCGTCGGACTCGAAGGCGGCCGGGATCGCGGCTCGAAGGTCTTCCACCAGACGCGCCATGTTGTCCCGGAAAGGCCGAGCGGTTCCGGCGGGCAGGCGCAGCGCACGCGGCTTGTGCGGCAGCTTGAAATTGAACAGGTAGCACCAGTCGGAGGGAACGGGGCGCTTCTTCGCCTGTTCCTCAAGGTACAGGCGCACGATGGTGTGGCGGCCGATGCCCTCCGGTCCCATCACGAAGAGGTTGTAGCCCTCGCGCGCCATGCCGATGCCAAAGCGTATCGATTCGGTGGCGCGCTCCTGGGCGAACACGCCGGGGATGTCCTCGAGCTCCTGCGTGCTGGTGAAGCTGAACTGTGCCGGGTCGCATCGGCGGCAAAGCGCTTCAGGCGGCAGTTTTCGGGTAGGCGTTGGAGCGGCTGCAGTCATTGTGCGGACTCAGTGAATGGCTGGACAAGCGAGGACAGGCGAGGAACAGGCGAGAGAGGTGCGGCATTCCTGGAGATGCCTTGGCAGCGGCGCATTAGAATGCGCCGCTGCGCGGGTTATACCGTGCTGTGCGCGATCAGAGCGCCTTGTGGCTGCCGTCGCACATCGGGCTCTTCTTGCTTGCCTTGCAGCCGCAGAACCACACGTCGCCGGTCTTGTCGGCGGTGTAGGCGACCGGGGCGAATTCCGAGCCCTTGTGCGAGCCGTCGCAGAACGGCTGCTTGGCGCTCTTGCCGCAGGCGCACCAGTGGTAGGTCTTTCCGGCTTCCACCGGGGTTCCGTAGGGGGCTTTTTGGGCGATGGTCGGTTCGGCCATGTGTTTCTCCTGTTCGAGATTGAAAAGCGTGGAATGCAAGCTTGCGCAGGCGGATTGCCTGCGCAGCGCATAATTCATTATCGCAGGGAGGCGGCGGGGCTGCGTCGTGCTCCACACCGGTGCCGATAACGCGTCGGGGTGTGCGTTCCGCTCGGGATAAACTGCATCCGGAATGCAGTGCATTGATCCCATCGAATCCATTACCTGGAAGACATCGAATTGAAGACACCCCAACGCATCGCGATCATCGGTTACGGCGCCGTGGCACAGGCGGTATTGCGGCATCTCGCGCCGTATCGAACGACAGGCGGTCGCGACGGCAAGGCGGTGGAGGTGCTGGCCGTTTTGCTGCGACCGGGGTGGAATGCGAAACCTCGAGTCGCGGCGGCAATGCCGGTTCCCTTCATCGATGACATCGGGCAATTGATCGCGCTCAAACCGGACCTCGTCCTTGAATGCGCGGGGCAGGCCGCGGTGAAGCAATACGCGGAAGCGATCTCGGCGGCGGGCATCGACCTGCTGACGATTTCCATGGGTGCCTTCGCCGATGCGGCCTTTCATGCGTCCGTGACCGGGAAGGCATTGGCAAGCGGATCGCAGATCATCATTCCCGCGGGCGCGGTCGGTGCGCTGGATGTGCTCGCGGCGGTTCGCCACGACGGCATCGACAGCGTGACCTTCCGCTCGACCAAGCCGCCCAAAGCCTGGATGGGAACGGCGGCGGAGAAGGCGGTGGATCTCGCCAACGTCACCGAACCGGTGTGTTTTTTCACCGGCGATGCGCGCGACGCGGCCAGCGCCTATCCGCAGAACGCGAATGTCGCAGCAGCGGTGGCGCTCGCCGGCGCGGGCTTCGAGAAGACGAAGATCGAGCTCGTGGCCGATCCCGCGGCCGCCGGCAACCTGAACGAGATCACGGCCGAAGGTCCGTTCGGGAAATTCGAGATTCGCCAACTCGGAAAGACGCGACCGGAGGCGCCGAGGACATCTATATCGGCGCCGCTCAGTATCGTCCGTGCCGTGCTTAACAGGGGCTCGGGTCTGGTCGTCTAGCGCATCGAAAACGCATACCCTCTGACTGAGGGTGAGCCAGTTCTGATCGCCAATCGACCGCTTTAAGGCGCGGGTTCTGGTGTTTTTAAATAAATGTTCAACTTTCCCTGCGGGAAAAGGGCTTATCCCTTCACGCACGCCACCTGCTTGAGCGTGTGCACGACCTCGGTCAGGTCGGACTGGTTGGCAATCACGGTGTCGATATCCTTGTAGGCGCCGGGAATCTCGTCGATCACGCCGCGGTCCTTGCGGCAGATGACGCCTTCGGTCTGGCGAGCAAGGTCGGCTTCGCTGAACTGTTTGGTCGCGGCGGTTCGGCTCATGCGGCGTCCGGCGCCGTGGGCGCTTGAACAGAAGCTGTCCGCGCAGCCCTTGCCGCGGACGATGTAGCTGCGTGCGCCCATGCTGCCCGG
>CANIEV010000139.1 GCA_947466535.1 Betaproteobacteria bacterium | reverse complement strand
GGTGAGATCGCGCCGAACGGAGCGGCCCGGACAATCGATCTCTCGGGCAGCTATCTGACGCCCGGCTGGGTCGATGCGCATGTGCATGCGTACGGCACGCTTGGCTTCGCCGACCCGGACAGCATCGGTATCTACCAGGGCGTGACCACCTACGTCGAAGCCGGAGGGCCCGGAATCGGGACTCTGGACGAATACATTGCGCTGATGTCGAAGCGGACACGCACGAGCCTGTATGTCGGTCCGTATATCCGGCCCATGGGAATCATCGGCCTGTCCTATCTCGAGGGCGATCCGCGCAGCCTCGGCGAAGTCCCGATCGACCGATGGATGGATTTCGCGGATGCGCACCGCGACGAGTTCCGTTACCTGAAGATCGGCGCCTTCGAGTCCTATGGCACCGGGCCCCTCAAGATCGGCAAGGGCCTGGCGGAGATTCTGAAGGTTCCCCTCTATGTCCACTTCGGCGAGCATCAGATGCAGGGTTCCAATCAGCCGAAGATCTCCGAGATATTCGATCTCACCGGGCCGGGCGACATCATCACCCATCTGTATCACGGAAACGGCGGCAAGGTTCTCGACCCGCAGGGCAAGGTGTTCCCCGAGGTGTTCCGTGCGCAGGAGCGCGGCGTTCTGTACGACATCGGCTTTGGCGGGTACAACTTCTCCTGGGATGTCGCGGAAAAGGCATTCGCCCAGGGCCTCGCGCCCGACATGATCAGTTCTGACTTGCAGCAGCTCAACGTGATCGGTCCGTGCTATTCGCTCGCGCACGTGATGGGGATCTTCCTGCGCCTTGGCATGACGCTCAATGAGGTCATCGCGTGCGTCACCAGCAAGCCGGCGCGGGCGCTCTCGCTCGACGACAGGGCGGGAAGTCTTCGCCCGGGAAGGCCGGCGGACATCACGGTATTTCGTATCGAGTCCGGTGACTACGTGCTGAGCGATACCTCGAACCGCACCCGTACCGCGAACAAGGCGGTGGTGCCCTGGACCGTTTTCAAGGACGGCGAGCAGATCGAATGCGACCTAGTCCGTTGTCAGGACGACAAGAACTGGCTGTTACAGTTCGCCCTGGATCACGTGCCCGAAGCTGCCGCTGGTCTTGCGAAGGGCCAGCGTGCTTTCCTCGGGCGCCTCGCGGAAGTATTGTCCGGCGTCGACTGGAAACTGGGGTCGGCGGAAAATCTCGACCTGCGCAAGGCCACTGAACTGCAGGCCGCGTTTCACGCGGCCCGCAAGGGACAGGATTGCTCGTTGCGCGATGCGTTGAATGCGGTGTTCGCCGCCTTCCTCGACAGTCCGTTCACCATGCAGATTGGCCTATTCCTGCTGCGAATCGACCGCCCGCTTGCGCTTGAGCGTCTGAAGGCGGTGGCCGCCGGCGCGAGGCAGACCGCGGGAGCCGTGTGACGCATGGCCGATACCGAAGACGCAAGCGATGCGGCACCTTGGCAGACTCTCGAGGGGCTGCGGGGCGACGAGACGAAATACCCCGCGCGAGCGGTGATTGGCGGCGAAACCATCCTGGTCTTCAAGACGGGCACAGGCCTGCGGGGCGTGGAGCGCACCTGCCCTCACCAGCAGGCGACGCTCATGACCGCCGCACTGCTTGGCAACGGATCCATGATCCGCTGCGCGCAACATAACTATGTCTTCAAGTTGTCCGACGGAAAAGGCATCAACTGCCCCGGGTTTTCACTGAAAATCTATGAAGTGAGGGCCGAGGGTGGCGGGTATCTCGGGCGAAGGGTGTTGGCTCCGACGTAAGCGGTAGTAAGCGGTAAATCACACGAGTTCGAGAGGAGAGTCCCATGACGGCGAGGAACATCATTGCGGCACTGACTGGCGGTCTGGCGATTGCTGCGGGCGCATTGCCCTCCTCCGCGATTGCGCAGACGTACCCGTCGCGTCCGATCAGGCTGATTATTCCGTTTGCACCCGGCGGGCCGACCGATGTCGTTGGTCGCCTGATTGCGCAGAAGATGTCCGAGGATCTCGGTCAGCCGATCATCAACGAGAACCGGCCTGGCGCCGGAGGCTCGGTCGGCATGGTCGCGATCACCGGTGCCGCGCCGGACGGATACACGCTTGGTGTCGGTTCCGCCAGCACGCTTGCAATCAACCCGAGCATCTACCCCAAGCTTCCGTACGACACCGAGAAGGATCTGGTTCCGATCGGCCTGGTCGCGGTCGGCCCGTACACCATCGTGGTCCATTCCTCGATGCCGTCGTCGTTGTCCGAATTCATCGCGTTCGCGAAAGCGCGTCCGGGCAAGATCAACATGGGTTCGTCGGGTACCGGGTCGTCACCGCACATGGCGGGAATACTCTTCAATCAGCGGGTGGGCGTGGATGCGGTGCACGTGCCCTACAAGGGCGGAGCGCCCGGGCTTGCGGCGGTCATGAGCGGCGAGGTGCAGTACATATTCGATGCTCCGATGACCTCGAAATCCCTCGCCGAGTCCGGAAAGCTGCGGATCCTCGCGGTCACGAGCGGGCAGCGCAGTCCGGTGTTGCCGGACGTGCCCACTGCCGCCGAACTCGGTCTTCCAGGTTTTGTCGCGACTTCCTGGAGCGGCCTGGTCGCACCGGCTCGAACACCGCCCGAGATCATCGCCCGTCTGAGCAAGGCGGTACGCGCGGGCGTGCAATCGCGGGACCTGCAGCAGCGCTTTGCCGCGATGGGTGTCACGGCCGAGAGCGGCGCCCCCGAGGATTTCTCGCGTTTCATCCGCGAGGAGTCGACCAAGTGGTCGACCGCCGCAAGGAACGCCGGGGTGAAGGGCGAGTAGTCGAGTACGAGTCCGGTCAGTCCGGCTTGATATTGTTTTCGCGCACCACCGCGCTCCACTGCGTCATCTGGGCACGCACGAAGCGCCGCGTCGCGTCCGGATCGGCGAGCAACATTGTTATCTGGAGCGAGTCGACAAGAAACTTCGCGGTTGCTTCCTCGCGCAGGCACTCCGTGAGCGCGGCGGCAAAACGGTCGATCAGGGCTTTCGGCGTTCCGGCGGCGGTGAATACGCCCCACCACGAGCTGGCCTCGAAGTCCGCGATACCGCTTTCGATCGCGGTCGGCACGGTCGGAAGCGAGGCCACGCGCTCGCGTCCGGTCTGAAAGATCGGGCGAATCCGGTTTGCCCTGACATGCGGGGTCACGAGCGCCGCGCTTCCGATCATGAAATCGACATGCCCCGCGAGCAGATCGGCCATCGCTGGTCCCGCGCCGCGGTAGGGTACGTGGCGCATCTCGATGCCGGCGCGCCGGCACAGGCGAACCATAGACAGATGGGACACACCGCCGTTGCCGCCCGAAGCGTAGGTCAGGCTGTTGGGCTTTTGTTTCGACGCCGCGATCACGTCGGCGAGGGACTGATAGGGTCGTGATGGATGTGCGCAGAGCACATTCGGCGTGGTCCCGATCAGCATCACCGGCTCCAGGTCCTTCTCGGTGTCGAAGGGCAGGGTCTGGAGGAAGGGATTCACCGCATGCGTGTCGTACGCGAACAGCCAGTGGGTTCCGTCCGGCGGCGATTTTGCGACGTAGGCGGTGCCTATGCTTCCCGATGCACCGGTGCGGTTATCCACGACGACCGTTGCCCCGAGGCGTTGTTGCAGTCCCGGAAGGACAAGGCGGGCAATCGGATCGACCGTTCCGCCGGGCGGGAACGGAACGACGATACGGATCATGTTGCCCGGCGTGGTCTGCGCGAGCAGGACAGGCGGTGATGCGAACGGGGCGGCAAGCGCACCCAGGACAAATGTTCGCCTTGAAACGGTCATTCGATGTCTCCCTTTTGCGGCGGGTCGATGCACGGCCCGGCGCGCGCGAGGTACGTGAATTGACAGCGGTTACGGGCGCGCTGATGATCTGGTTGTCACTATCAAGCACACGAGGATATCAGCCATGGTCAAGATTCGTCATATTGCAATCCAGGTCCCTGATCTGGAGAAAAGCGCCGCCTTCTACGAAGGTGTGCTCGGACTCATTCGTGTCGGCGAGGCCGAGAGCCCGATCGGCAACGCAATCATCCTTTCGGACGGCACGATCAACCTGACCCTGCTCAATTTCCCCGAGGGGACACAGGGTCGCGTCAACGGTCCGGACTGGGCGGGGCTGCATCATTTCGGGGTGCTGGTCGATGATGCGGATGAACTCGCCCGGAAAATCGAGGCATCCGGCGGCAAATTTTTCCGAAAAATCCCCGCCATTCCCGGTGTTCAAGCGGAGACCAAGTACAAGGATCCCACCGGCATCGTGTTCGACGTCTCTGAACACGACTGGACGCAGGCGAAACTGCCGGCGTGATGCCGAATGAGCCTGGGCTGACAATCGATCGCTTTCAAATTTCAGTCACGGAGATCTTGTGAGCAATGTGCTGAGCGTTTCATCCGGGTCCGCATCGTCTCGCAGTCGCTACGCCGATTTTTCCCGTACCGGTTCCGGCACGCTGGCCGGTCGCTACCTGCGCATGTTCTGGCAGCCGGTGTTCGTCTCGGACGAACTTCCGAGGGGCCGCGCCCGTCTGATCACCCTCATGGGCGAGGAATTCACCCTTTTCCGTGGTGAGGGTGGTCGCGCGCAGGTGCTCGGGCCGCGTTGCCCTCACCGCAGCACTGCGCTTTCGGTGGGCCGGGTCGAGGGCGACTCGGTGCGCTGCTTCTATCACGGCTGGCGCTTCGATGCCTCGGGTCAGTGCGTGGAGCAGCCGGCGGAAATCGCGGGCCTCGAGCACGAGGTCAAGGTTCGCAGCTACCCGACCCG
This sequence comes from Betaproteobacteria bacterium, assembly GCA_947466535.1. Classification (GTDB taxonomy): domain Bacteria; phylum Pseudomonadota; class Gammaproteobacteria; order Burkholderiales; family SG8-39; genus CAMBSA01. The sequence continues at coordinate 6,069 of CANIEV010000139.1, read as the reverse complement.
GGAGTATCTCGGCCTTGTGTTTGCCTTTCTCGGCGAAGGCGAGCCGCCGGCGTTTCCGCATCTGTCGGTGTTCGACAGCGGCGGGTTCGTGGTGGCGGGGCGGATCGACCGCGGCTGCAACTACTTCAGCCAGCTTGAGAACAGCGTCGACGAGATCCACTTCAATTTCGTGCACCGAACCTCCGGTTTCAACGATGCCGGTCTCAACAGCAAGATGCCCGACCTTTCGGGCGAGGAAACCGATTACGGCATCGCGCGCTACGGCAGGCGCGGCGCGCTCGTGCGCCGTTCGCACATCCTGATGCCCAACCTGATGTTCAGCATGGCCTACGACCATTCCAGCGGCTGGACCGAACACCTCGGCTGGCGCGTGCCGCTGGACGACTATCGGCACGTGAGTTTCATGGTCGACCTGGTGCATCTCGAGGGCGCGGCGAAGGAGAAATACTTTGCCGATCGCGCGGCGGCCGAGGCGAAGCTGCGCGGCTTGCCGTCGGTGGAGGAGGTGGTGAAGAAGATTCTGAGCGGCGAACTTCACATCACCGATGTCGAGGACCGGCCAGATCTGCTCAATGTCCAGGACATGGTGGCGCTGATGGGCCAGGGACCGATACCGGAGCGTGAAACCAACCATCTCGGGCGAACCGACCAGCAGGTGGTTCTGCTGCGAAAGATCTTTACGCGAGAATTGCGCGCGCTCGAGGAAGGCCGGCCGCTCAAGACCTGGACCTGGCCATCCGACCTCACCGTATCGAGCGGCGTGGCCTGATAGCCGCCCGGGACCTCACACGAGGCGCGAGCGGTTTTCCCCGAGCCAGCCGGCCATGGCCGCGATGCCGCGATCGAGGTCGAATTCAGGCACAAACCCGAGTTCATCGCGAGCGCGGCTCATGTTCATGATGTCGCGCTGGCGGAATTTTTGTGCCTCGGGATCGTGGTGCGAGCCGATTTCGAAGGCAAGTTCCGGAAGATGGCGGCGAATTGCGCGCGCCATGTCTTCATCGCCGTAGGGCGTGCCCGAGCCGATGTTGTAGGCAAGGCTTGGCGGCTTGTCGTGAAAGCAGGCGATGCCGAGCGCGCGCGCGGCATCGCTCGCGTGCACCGGATCGTCGATCGGCGAGCGGGTGAGAGAGGGACGGCAGGGATCACCCAGTACGCCGCGGGTGAGCGCTGCGCCCACACCGATCGAGACGCCCGGGCCGTAGACCGAGGCAAGCCGCAGCGCGATGAAAGCCGTGCCCGCTTGCCGCGCATGCATCTCGCCCATCCATTCGCCGAGGATTTTCACCGAGCGGTAGCCGAAGGTCGGATGAATCGCTACCGGCTCGTCTTCGCGAATCGGCGTGCCGCGCAGTATCCGTCCGTACACCGCGCCGGAACTCGCAAACACGACGCGTTGCATCGAGAGCGTCGTCGCGGCATCGAGAATGTTGCGCATTGCCTGCACGCAAAAGCCGAGCACCTCGGCATCGCTGCCGCGGCCGGGATAGGCGAGGTGCATTGCGTGGGTCACGGCTTTTTCGCGGCAAAGCGAAGCGAAGGCCGGTGCATCAGTCACATCCATCAGGATCGAGGGCGCCGCGACCGGCAACAACGAGAGATTCGCTGATCTCGGGGCGACGTCGACCGGCACCACGCGACAGCCGAGTGATTCGAGATGGAGGACGGTGTGCGAGCCGATAAAGCCGTTCGCACCGGTCACAAGGACGCAGGCTCCCGCCGCGGCCGATGCGGTGAATGCCATCGAGGCCTATTCCGCGGTGATTCCGACGGCGCGGATGACGCCGGCAAAGCGCTCGCGTTCCTGCGCAATGAAGGTTGCCATCTCCGCCGGCGTGCTGCCGATCGGCTCGATGCTGAGTTCGGCGAGCTGCTTCGTGACTTCGGGCAACTTCAGCAACTCCGCGATCGCGGCGGAGATCTGGCTAGTGATCGTGGCGGATGTTCCCGGCGGCGCAGCCATCACATGCCAGTTGATCGCGGCAAAGCCTGGCAGAACGTCCGCGATCGGCGGCGTATTCGGCAGGAGCGCGTTGCGTTTTTCGCTGCCCACGCCGAGCGGACGCAGCTTGCCGGCGCGGATGTGGGGCAACACGAAGCCAAGTCCGTGGAACATCATGTCCACCTGTCCGCCGAGCAGGTCGGTCAGCGCCGGGCCGCTTCCCTTGTAGGGAATGTGAACGATCTTCGCGTTCGCTTTCGCCTTGAAGAGTTCGCCCGCGAGATGCAGCGAGGTGCCGTTGCCGGCAGAGGCGTAATTCAGCTTGTCGGGATTGGCCTGCGCATAGGCGATCAGCTGTTGCAGAGTTTCCTGCGGCACCTTCGGATGCACCACAAGAACGCTCGGGCTGCGTGTGATCAGCGACACCATCGCGAACGCATCCGGGTCGAAGGGCAGCTTCGAGTAAAGCAGATTCTTGTACAGCGCCATTTGGCCTGCATCGGTGAGGAGCAGCGTATAGCCGTCGGGGGGCGACTTGAACACGAACTCCGCGCCGACATTGCCGCCTGCGCCGGGGCGGTTCTCGACCACCGCGGGCTGGCCCCATTTCGCCTGTAGGCGTTCCGATACCAGCCGCGCCATGCGGTCCAGGGCCCCGCCGGGCGCGGCGGGCACGATCACGCGGATGGCCCGGGTCGGGTAGTCCTGCGCGAGTACCGGATGCGTGCTTGATGCAAGCGCGGCAATCAGGATGGAAACCTTCGTGAGGCAATTCAGCATCGAGGACACCCCTGCGTGGACGATTCTGCGTAGACGATGCGGTCGAGCCTATCACCGGCGTGTTCGCCAGTCATGTGCCGTTCCGAGCTAATCGGCGCTGATTCCGTTGCTGCGGATAACTGACGCGAAGCGTTCCCGCTCCTGTGCGATGAAGCCCGCCATTTCTGCAGGCGTGCTGCCGATCGGTTCTATGCCGAGATCAGAGAGCTGCCTGGTCACATCGGGGAGCCTGAGCGATTCGGCGATGGCCGCGGACAGGCTGTTCGTGAGGGCGGGCGGCGTTCCGGGCGGGGCGACCATCACATGCCAGCTGATCGCGGCGAAGCCGGGGAGTACTTCTGCGATTGGCGGCACGTTCGGCAGCAATGCGTTGCGCTTCTCGGTGCCGATGCCCAGAGGCCGCAACTTGCCGGCGCGGATATGCGGCAAAACGAAACCCAGGCCGTGGAACATCATGTCCACCTGTCCGCCGAGCAGGTCGGCGAGCGCCGGGCCGCTGCCCTTGTAGGGGATATGCACGATCTTCACGCCTGCCTTCGCTTTGAACAGTTCGCCTGCGAGATGCAGCGTGGTGCCGTTGCCTGCGGACCCGTAATTCAGCTTGTCCGGATTGGCGCGCGCAAAAGCGATCAGTTGCTGCACGTCGTCTTCCTTTACTTTCGGATGTACCACCAGCACCGCGGGGCTGCGCGTCACCAGCGACACCATCGCAAAGGCGTCGGGATCGTAGGCAAGCTTCGAATACAGCAGGTTCTTGTAGAGCGCTATTTGCCCCGCGTCGGTGAAAAGCAGCGTGTAGGCGTCGGGCGCGGACTTGAAGACAAATTCCGCGCCGACGTTTCCGCCGCCGCCGGGGCGGTTCTCCGCGATCACCGGCTGGCGCCACTTGGCCTGCAGCTTTTCCGCGACCATGCGCGACAGTCGGTCGAGCGCACCGCCCGGCGCGGCAGGCACGATCACGCGGATCGGCTTGTTCGGGTACTCCTGCGCAATCGCGGTGTGCGCGCACGGGAGGGAAGTCAGAAACAGCGCGGGCAAAAGAACGCGCAGTACCGCATACGGGAACCGGGTCATCGGAATTTCCAGGGAGGGGTTGGCGGGTCGCGCCTACTGACAGCGCGCGTATTCCTTGCCGTCGGACTTCAGGATCGGCGAGCCGTTCGAGTTGAAGCTCACCTGGACCTGCTGGGGTTCCCAGTTCACGCCGTCGCGCGACAGGTGCAGCGTTGCGCCATGCACTCTCCATCGGCCCTCGTCCGCGTTGGCCGACTGGCCCGCGACGGTTCCCGCGCGGTTGGAGTGATACGACTCGGCACCCGAGGTCTTGCTGACTACGCCGTTACTGTCAAAGACCACCCGCTCCTTGCGGCTGCTGCCGGTGTTCTTGTTGAACGAGAACGAGCACCAGGCATTCGCCGAGAGGAATTGTTCGATCTCGGAGTCGTCGGGGACTTTCTGCGCCTTGTCAGCAGCGCACGCGAGAAACGCGAAAGACATCGCGATGAGGAGCAAGGCAATGCGGCTCGTCGCCATGCGGCCGCGACGACCGTTGTCGGGCGAACGGGCGGTTACGTCGCGTTGGCGACCTTGCATCGAATTCTCCAGGGAACGTTGCTGCAGCCGGGTTTCGGGGAAAGTTCGGAACATGCAAGTCATTATGCCAAAGCGTCGTTGGCGTCGCGGGCATCCGGCGCCGAACCCTAAAGTGGCGATAGCGCTTGAAAACCGTCCTCGTCGATGCAATATGCAGACTTCGTCTGTCAATCTGGAATCATCATGTCCGCCGCCATCCTGGATATCAAACCCCTCAGCTTTCCCTGGCAGACGATGGACCCTTTCCTCTTCTGCGTCTATCACGACGACGCCTACCCGAGGGGCAACGAGGCGATGGGGCCGGCCGCTTCGCTCGCCGGGCGCGACATCGGTCAGGACTTTGCCGGCAAGGACGGCTGGCGCATGTACCACGGGCAAGTGGTTCCGGGCTTTCCTTCGCATCCGCATCGCGGCTTCGAGACGGTGACCATCGTTCGCCGCGGTCTGATCGATCATTCCGATTCGCTTGGCGCCGCGGCGCGGTTCGGACGCGGCGACGTGCAGTGGCTCACAGCCGGCCGCGGCGTGGTGCATTCGGAAATGTTTCCCCTGCTCGATCGCGAGCAGGCCAATCCGCTCGAGTTGTTCCAAATATGGCTCAACCTGCCTGCGAAGGACAAGATGGCCGAGCCGCATTTCACCATGCTCTGGGCGGACGACATACCGCATCGCGTGTCCAAGGATGCGGACGGCCGCGCCACCGAGCTGTCAATCATCGCGGGTCGCCTTGGCGATCTCGCACCGCCCGCGCCACCGCCGGATTCCTGGGGGTCGCGGCCCGAGAGCGATCTTGCGATCTGGACGCTCAAGATGCAGCCGGGTGCACGCTGGACGCTCCCCGCGGCATCGGGCGAAGGCGTGTGCCGGACGCTCTATTTTTTCAAAGGCGAGGGCGCAAGCGTGGCCGGTCGTGCGGTGCCGCCGAGTTCCTGCATCACACTTGCCGGCGATGCCGAGATCGAACTGATCAACGGACCCGACGCGGCTGAGTTCCTGCTGTTGCAGGGCAGGCCCATCGGTGAGCCGGTGGTGCAGTACGGTCCCTTCGTGATGAACACCCGCGCCGAGATCCAGCAGGCCTTCACCGATTACCAGCGCACGCAGTTTGGCGACTGGCCGTGGAAGGACGATGCGCCGGTTCACGGGCGTAACCCGACGCGGTTCGCAAAGCACGCCGACGGGCGGGTGGAGAGGGAATTAGCGGGAGAAGCGTTCTCGGTTCCGAAAGGGAATACTAACGGCCGGTGAAAACGCCTAGCTTTGGCGCAAGCCGGTTCGAAAATGCGCGGGCATATGACCGACACCGACAGGATCGCAGACCGACAAGTACCGATATGGTCTCATTACGCGCCAGGCGTCATGACGGGGGTGCTTTCTCCCGCCGGAACGAACTCCAGATCATCGAGGTCAATTTTCGCCATCATGTCGGTGTGATCGTCCTGCGAAAGCGGCCAGAGCACGGGCAGTCCGTGCTTGTCGACATACCAGTTCTTGCAGCCGACCCACACCGTCCCCGGCAGAGCTTCCCGCATCCGGGACATGAACCGGTCGGTCGCTGCTACGCTCGGCATTACCGCCGAGCCGCGCTTTCTTCCCATGAAGAGCAGTCGGATGATGTAGTTCATCTCCTGGACCAGGCCGATCGGCACCGAAAGATTGTTGACCGGGCTGAACGGGCCATAGAGAACGAACAGGTTCGGAAATTTAGGCAGGGCAATTCCGTTGTAGGAGAACACGCCATCCTTCCAGAGTTC
>CANIEV010000138.1 GCA_947466535.1 Betaproteobacteria bacterium | reverse complement strand
TATCCCGGCTTGTCGATGACCGGCCGGACCAGGGCATTTTCCGCGTGCACAGCGATCTGTTCGTGGATGCAGATCTGTTCGATCTCGAGATGAAGTACATCTTCGGTCGCACGTGGGTGTTTCTTGCGATCGAATCGCAGCTGGCCAAGCCGAACGATTATGTGAGCACCTGGATCGCTCGCACGCCGGTGATCGTGATGCGCGATGCGACGGGCAAGGTCGGCGCGTTCCTCAACGTCTGCACGCACCGGGGCACGCAGCTCGCTTTCAGCGAGACCGGAAACTCGAAATATCACGTGTGTGCGTATCACGGCTGGGCCTTCGATTCATCGGGAAAGAACGTCGACATCAAGGACAGCAAGTCAGCCTGCTATCCGCCTTCGTTCGACACCTTCAGTCATGACCTCGTACCGCTTGCGAAAGTGGCGACCTACGGGGGCCTGGTGTTCGGTTCGCTGTCGGCCGATGTGCCGCCACTGGAGGATTATCTCGGCGAGATGCGCACCATGATCGACCTTGCGATGCAGCAGGGCCCGAAGGGCATGGAAGTGATTCCCGGGCGCGTCTGCTATCTCTACAACGGCAACTGGAAGCTGCAGATGGACAACGGCGTGGACCAGTACCACCTCACCTCAACGCACGTTTCGTACATGAGCATCATGGGCCGGCGTCGCGAGGGCGACGGTCATCAGGAGGCGCGCCAGTTCGACTGGAAGAAGCGCCTTGAACAGCGATGCGGCAGTTTCAATTTCAGCAACGGCCACGCGATCACCTGGATCAACCAGGCCGAAGTGGAAAAGCGACCGATCTGGTCGACGATAGACGAGGTGAAGTCGCGCGTGGGCGAGGCGCGCGCCGACTGGATGTTGAAAGGCCGGAACAACCTTGTATTTCCGAACATGCAGATTGCGGATGTGACCACGCTCAACATACGCACCTTCCGCCCGATCTCGGTGGACAAGACGGAAATGCGGGTGCATTGCCTCGCGCCGGTGGGCGAGGATTCCGCGACGCGCAAATGGCGCCTGCGCCAGTTCGAGGATTTCTTCAGCGCGAGCGGGCTCGCCTCGCCGGATGACACGGCGGTGTTCGAATCGGCGCAGGTGGGTTTCGGCGCCGAGAGCTACGAGTACCTGCAGGGTTTCTTTCGCGGCATCGGCAGCCTGAAGCGGGGGCCGGATGATGCAGCGAATCACCTTGGCATCAAGCCCTTCGCGACGAACACCGGAATGTTCGATCTCAATTCCGAGACCACGCACCACTCACCTTATCGCGAATGGGCACGGCTGATGAAGCAGGGCGCCGAGCGCGAGGGAGGCTCGAAATGAGCGGGCTGTCGGGGGAGAAGCGCGCGTTGCTGGAGGACGCCACCGAACTCATCAACCAGGATGGCATCCTGCTGGATGAGCAGCGCTTCGAGGAGTGGCTGCAACTGTTCGTGCCTGACTGCACCTTCTGGATTCCGATGTGGGGCAACGAGACCACGATCAACAGTGGCACAGACAGCGCGCTCTCGCACATCTTCTACGAGAGCCGCAAGGGCCTGGAGGACCGGGTGCTGCGCATACGCACCGGCAAGTCGCCCGCGAACACGCCACCGCCGCGCACATCCCATATCGTTTCGAACATCGCGTTCCTCGGCGAACCGGGTGCGGATGCGATGCGGCTGCGTGCAAACTGGGCCTGTCATATCCTGCTGGTGCGTTCGCGCACGCAGCACACCTATTTCGGCCGCACCGAGTATTCGCTCCTGCGCACTTCGAACGGGTGGAAGATCGGGATGAAAAAAGTGTTCCTGCAGAACGACGACATCCACAGCCTTCTCGATATCTACTGCGTCTAGGCACCAAGGGAGATCCGGACCATGCGTCATCTGAGTTCGCTTTGCGTGGCGATTCTCGCCTCCGTGCTGTGCCTGCCGGCGTTTGTGTTCGGGCAGGGGGCGTATCCGAATCGCGCCGTGCGCTTCATCGTGCCCTTCCTTCCCGGACCGGCGCCCGACCTTGTCGGGCGCACCGTGGCCGATGAACTCTCCAAACGCCTCGGCCAGCCCTTTTTGGTTGAGAATCGCGCGGGTGCCGGCGGCACCATAGGGGCCGAGTTCGTGGCCAAATCGCCGGCGGACGGCTACACCGTGTTCGTCGGGACAGAGGGGCCGCTGGGTATCGGGCCGATCATCTATCCGAAGCTCGGATTCGACGTGCTCAAGGATTTTGCACCGATCAGCATCGTCGCGCGGTCAGGCTTTTACGTTGTGGTCTGCCCGACGCTGCCTGTGCGTACGGCATCCGATCTGATCGAACTCTCGCGCAGGAAACCGCTGTCGTACGCTTCCTCCGGCAATGGCAGCTTTCACCATCTCACTGCGGAAGTCATGCAAAAGCGCGGCGGATTCCAGATGACTCATGTGCCCTACAAGGGCGCCTCGGCCGCGGTGGCGGACGTCATGGCCTGCGTGGTGGACATCGGCTTCGTGGCGGTGGGCTCGGTGTTGCCGCAGATCAAGGCAGGCTCGGGCAAGTTGAAGCCGATTGCCGTCACCACGCTGACGCGTCATCCCGAGACGCCGGACATACCGACGCTCGACGAATCAGGCTTCCGGGGCGTGGAGATGGAGGGCTATTACGGGCTGCTCGCGCCGCGCGGAACGCCGCAGTCGGTGATCGACAAACTCGCCGCGGAGGTAGCGGACGTGATGAAGACCCGCTCGATCGTCGACAAGTATCGCGATCTCGGCCTCACCATCGTCGCCGGCACGCCGCAGGAGTTTGCCGCGCGACTCGCCTCCGATCTGGATCGCTTCGGCCGTCTGGCGAAGGAAGTGAACCTGCAGGTTCAGTAGGGCTCCGATCGCGCCGATAAATTGCTGGGGAATCGCTGATCAAGTCCAATTTCGAGGCTTGAAGGTTCAGCGTTCCCTCTGGGATGGGGGAGTTACGAGGGGGCGTAGCCCCCTTGTTCAGTGGCTCCCTGGTTTTCGCAATCGGATTGACTTCCGTCCAGCGTCATTACTGGTTCAGAAAAACGAAAATTTCGTAATTTCGATGCCGAAACCGGCGTCGTCCAATGATTCTCCCCGCAGACTCCTTTTGTCCCGCCGGCGCACCGACTGCGCCACGTTTGACCTGCATCAACAATCCCGAGCGTTCTAGTGGGATATTGAGGGCACGCGCACTCGGACGCGGATCGAGGAGGCAGGACATGCAGGAAAAAAAAGGCTTCACCGCAGGGTCTGCGCTGACGGCGGTGCTGACGATATCCGTTGCGGCATTTCTCGCGGCATGCGGCGACGGGGCGCAATCACCCGCGAAAGCTGTCGCCGTGCCCGTTGCCGATTCCTACGATGTCTCGAAGATGGACCTGAAACCTTCGCCCGCGAAGGTGAGTGCGGAGCGTCACACCGGTGCGTTTGCCGAGGGCAGTTCGCTCAGCATTGTTCCTGAACTCAAACCGCTCGACCCCGCGCCGGTGAAGACGGTGCGCCTGGACACCACGCACAAGATCATCGAGATCGCGCCGGGGGTGAAATTCAGCGCATGGACCTTCGGTGACCATGTGCCGGGACCCACGATCCGTGCCCGCGTGGGCGACAAGATCCGCTTCTCGATGACCAACCGCAGCGACGAGTCTGTGCCCGGCGTGCAACTCACCGCCGCACCGATGATGCATTCGATGGATTTCCATGCGGCGATGGTCTCGCCGCAGGACAAGTACCGCTCGATTGCGCCGGGTCAGACGATCGAGTTCGAATTCACGCTCAACTACCCCGGCATCTTCATGTACCACTGCGGCACACCGATGATTCTCGAGCACATCGCTTCGGGCATGTACGGCGCGGTGGTGGTGGAGCCGAAGGCGGGTTACCCGACGAAAGCCGACCGCGAGTACGTGGTGATCCAGAGCGAGTTCTATGTGAAGCCCGATCCGGGCAAGCGCAAGGTCGATGGCGGCCCGCTGTACGTGCTGGACGGGGACAACCTCAAGAAGGCCATCCCGAACTACACCGTGTTCAACGGTGTGCACAACGCCATGGTGAAGACGCCGCTCGCGGCGAAGGCGGGCGAGCGGGTGCGCCTGTTCGTTTTGAACGTCGGCCCGAGCAAGACCTCGAGCTTCCACGTGGTGGGCACGATCTTCGATCGCGTCTGGATCGAGGGCAATCCCGACAACCAGTTCCGCGGCATGCAGACGGTGCTGCTCGGCTCGTCGAATTCCGCGATCGCGGAATTCATGATTCCCGAGGACGGCTCCTACATCATGGTGGATCACCACTTTGCCAATGCCTCGCAGGGTGCGATCGGTCTCGTCTCCACCGCGGTCAAGACCGCGACGCAGGACCTCGAGCACCACAACATGCCGGCCACCGCGACACCGACCTCGCCCGATGCGGTCGCAGGCAAACTCGCCTTCGAGAGCAAGTGCCTCGCCTGCCACTCGATCGGCGGGGGCAGGAAACTCGGGCCGGACCTTGCCGGCGTGACGAAGCGGCGTACCGAGGCCTGGCTCAAGCGCTGGCTGAAGGAGCCGGAAAAGATGCTGCAGTCGGACGCAGATGCGATGGCGATGCTGAAGGAATACAACAACATTCCGATGCCCAACCAGAGCCTGAGCGATGTAGAGATCAGGCAATACCTCGACTACATGAAGTGGGCGGATGCGAATCCCGCAGGCCCGGCGGTGGCGGCGCACTGAGAGAGGCGATGAACCTGCGAGCGACGACTGTCGGCCTGGTGCTGGCACTGCAGGCGGGCATCGCCGCCGCCTGCGGTTACTGCGTGGAAGACAAGATCGCCGCGACCTACGATCACGCGGTCCTCACCCGCGCGATCGCGCAAAAGCATTCGGTGGTGTTCTTTCACATAGACGGCAGCGTGCCACCGGGCGACGCAGGCAGGCGCTGGCTGGAGACGGCTGCGGAGTCCACCTCCGGAGTGGACCGGGGCAGCGTGCGGGTGTCGGTCGAGACCTTCACCGTATCGTTCGCCTTCGACCCTAAAGCGGTACCGCTGTCACGGGTGCAGGGCGCGCTCGAGAAAAAGCTCGCCGCGAAAAAACTCTCGCTCATGCCGCTTCGGGTGATGGACCGGCCGGCGGAGCTGAAAACGGTCGGCGCGAACCCGTAGTACGTCGCGAAGAAGGCTGCGCTATTCTCCGTCGCGGAAAAAGCCGAGGATCTCCTGCCCGAGAATTTCCTCGCCGGTGTTGAAGTGGAAGGCCATCGAGGTATGGTTGTGGCGGCGCATGCGGACAAAGCGCGGCGCGCGTCGTCGCGCGTTGGCCACGCGCCAGAAGAATTCCGCGCCGTAGATGTCCAGCAGCGGGTTCTCGTACTGGCCGATCGCAATCATCACCGGCAGCTTGCACAGGTGTGCGTGGGTGACCGGCGAGCGCTCGTCGTAGAGCGATTCGTCCTCGCCGAAGTAGGCGCGCACGCCTTTCGCGTTCGGGTTCTCAGGCAGGGCGTCGATGCGAAGCCGGCCGCTGATCAACACCAGGCCCTTCACCTCGGGCCCGGGCTTGACCGCGACCGCCGGGTCGTTGGCATAGGTGCAGATGTGCGTGGCGCCCGCCGAGTGGCCGACGATCCAGATCTGTTGCGGGTTGCCACCGTGCTCGGCAGCGTGCGCGGTGATCCAGTTCACCGCGCCGGCCACGTCCTCGGCGCCGCCGGGGTAGGGCGACTCCGGCGCGAGGCGGTATTCCATGTTGATGCCGAGATAGCCCTGACGCGCGAACCAGGTGAGTACGTTGTCATACACGCCCTCGGCCGGCGCGTACTTCGCGCCGCGCAGGAAGGCGCCGCCGTGGACGAACAGCACCACCGGCGCGCCGGCCGCGCCGCCGGAAGGTTTTGCCGGACGGAACACGTCCAGCGTCTGCCGCGGGTGCGGACCGTAGGCAAAGTCGCGCGTCACCGTCACACCGTCCTTCGGCGAGGCCGCGATCAGCGGTGCGTAAATCGCCGCCGTCATGTCGCGGTGCTTCTGCATCGCCTGACCCCAGATCGGGCCGATCCCGGCCATCGTCCGGCGATGTTCGTCGGTGAGGTTGTGCATCGGTTCCAGCATGGTGCGCTCCGGGCAGGTCGTAGGTTTTCGCGATTATCGCCTGTCCCGTCGCAGGATTGACGCATGCGAAGCGCGCGGCCTATGATCGCCCGATCAATGCGAGAGTCTTCCAAACCGACGGAATCAGGCAGACATTCGCTCACGATCGTTGCTGGATTTAGCAACCAGAATAGCACCTTTGCCGCTTCCATTATGGGTTTGAAAATCGAAATGTCGTCAATTGCCGGCGGTTGACCGGTCCGGGGATTGCGTCGGCTGCGCAGGCTTGATGCGCGGTCGCGGCGCCGGCTTCACCCTGATCGAACTGATGGTGGTCATCGGCATCGTGGCCATCCTGTCGCTGATGCTGATTCCCGGCTACCAGGACAAGCTGATCCGCGACCAGATCGTGGAAGCGCTGCCGCTCGCCGACATCGTCAAGTCGCCGGTGGCTGCGGCCTGGACGCTCACCCAGACCTTTCCGCCGGACAACGCCTCGGTTGGGTTGCCGGCGGCGGACAAGATCGTCAACAACTACATCAGCTCGATCGAACTGAAGTCGGGTGCGATCCACATCACCTTCGGTAACCGTGCCATCGGCACGATACGCGGCAAGGTGCTGAGCCTGCGCCCGGCGACGGTGGATGATGCGCCGGTGGTGCCGGTGACCTGGGTCTGCGGCTACGCCGGGCCGCCGGAGAAGATGACCGTCAAGGGCGATAACCGCACCAGCGTCCCTGCCAATTTCCTGCCTTTCATTTGCCGGGCGGTGTGATCAGGCGCAACATGGCTGCCGCAGCAAGGCAGGGCCGACACGGCCGCGCGGCGGCGAACCGATCCCCGGTTTGCCGATGAATGACGCGGACGGTACGAAAACACAAAAGGAGAAACAGTATGGGATCGATATTTCAGTCGCTCGGTAGAACCATCACCGCGGGTGTGGTGCTGCTTGTTGTCATCATCCTGCTCGCGGGCGGCATCAGCGGTACATGGATGAAGATGGATCATGCGTGGGGGATGTTCTTCATCCGCTTCCTGCATGTGGGCGCAGCGGTGATGTGGGTCGGGCTGCTGTATTACTTCAACTTCGTGCAGACGCCTTCGATGCCGCAGATTCCCGATGAGCAGAAGCCGGCGGTGAGCAAGGTGATCGCGCCGCGCGCGCTGTTCTGGTTCCGCCATGCGGCGCTCTGGACGGTGATCCTCGGTCTGTTGCTTGCGACGATGAACAAGTCCCTCGTTCCGGCCCTCATGTTCGAGCGTCCGTTCACCGCGATCGGCATCGGCATGTGGCTCGGCCTGATCATGGCCTTCAATGTCTGGTTCATCATCTGGCCGAACCAGAAAAAGGCGCTCGGTATCGTGACCGTGAGCCCGGAGGAAAAGGCCGCGGCTGCGAAAACCGCCGGCATGACCTCTCGCATCAACACGATGCTGTCCATCCCGATGCTCTATTGCATGGTGGCGCAGCAGAACGGCGGCTTGTAAGCCTGCCCGGGTTCGCTAGAGCCCGAACTGCACGTACGCCGGCGGCGATTTGCCGCCCGGCGGCAGGGCCTGCGGCGCGGGGGAGCCCGCCGGACCGAGATGTCGCATGTAGCGGTAGATCGCCCGCAGGTCGCTTTTGCTCATCGCGTTGAGCGCGAAGTAAGGCATGGTGGGTCGGCGGTCCACTTCGCGCGCCACCTGCAGCCACTGGTCCTCGGTGATCAGGTCGAAGTACAGCCGCAGGTTCACCGCATAGGTCGTTCCCCACGGCCCGCGCCAGCCTTTGTCGCTGCCGGTAAGAAGCATCTTGTCCGACGTCCTGGAACCGGTCGCGAGATAGCCGGGCGTGTGGCAGCTGTTACACCCGGCAATGTTCACAAGATAGCGCCCTTGCTCGATCTGCTTGCGCAACGCAGGCGACTCGCCTGCTTGGATAGAGGCTGCGAGTGCGAGCATGAAAAAGGCGGAGATTGAGCGAATCAACGAATCAGTGGCGATGGCTGTACCCCTAGTTTGTGTTGGGCATGTACAGAATGGCTCTGCGTCGTGAGGTTTTATCGTATCCGCATGACGTTCGTGTAACAGGCTGCCGGAATTTTCCGGTTCGTCAGTCCGGTGTCAGAGAAATGCGCGAGGATCCACCTCATGCGTCACCGATACTTACTTTTCATTTGCGTATTCCTACTCCCGGTGATCGGCTTGTCGGCGACGGATGCGCTTGCCCAGTTCAGCGTGTTCGGCGGTCGCGGTGGCCGGCCCGGGGGAGGCGTGGGCGGTGCGCGCGGCATCGAACCGCCGCTTCAGGGAAGCGGCAGCCGCAACGAGCGTCGCATCACCGCACCCGAGGCCGACAGTTACGAGCAGATCGAATACCGGCTTTCCACGTTGCACGACGAACTCAAGCTCACGCCCGCGCAGGACATGGCGTGGCAGGCATTCGCGACCAAGACTCGAGCCTGGGCTGCCGACATCGCGCGCGAGCGCGCGCGCAACATGCGCTCGTCGTCCTCGGTTGTGCTGCCGAACGGCCAGCAGCATGTGACGCAGGCGGTCGATACGGTGCGCAACCGGCTTGCCGCTCTGGAGGAAGTTGAAGCGTCGGTGAGCGCGCTGTATCCGGGCCTCACATCGGAGCAGCAGGCGCTTGCCGATCTGCGCATACCCCTGATCATCGCGCCGCGGCCCTCGGGCTTTCCCGGTGTGGCGGGGGATGTCTTGCCCGATCTCGGATCGGGATCGCGTCCGTCGCGTTAGTGGCGCTTCGAGCTTAGGGCGTTTGCACTTGCACGGTGCGTCATCGCGGGCTGCCGCGCCTGTGTTTCAGCGCATGCGGAATGCAGCCTGTGATCACCGCGAGCGAAACGCTGAGCGATGCGGTGAACACCAGCGGCCCCGGCGTGCCGTCGGCCACCAGGGTGTACAACTGCGAGAACATCGAACCGGTGAAGAACTGGGTGAACACGCCGATGCCCGCCGCCGTGCCGGCGAGGTGCGGTCTTACACGGATCGCCCCCGCCTGCGCGTTGGGGATCGACAGTCCCTGGGCGAAGGTGCTGAGCGCGCCGGGCAAAAACAGCGTCAGCGGCGATAGCCAGCCCGCCATGATGAGGGAACCCAGCAACGCGATTGCGGACGCCTGCAGCAGCGATCCGCAGAGCACCATGGTTTCGACCGAGACGTGCTTTGCGACGCGGCTGGAAAACCAGTTACCGAGCACGAAGGCCATCGGCATCATCAGGAACCACATCCCGAACTCGGTGGCGCTGCGGCCGAGGTAGTCCTGCATCAGCCAGGACGATGCGGTGGCGATGCACATGAAGGTGCCCGAGGCGAAGCCGGTGTTGAGCACGAAGGCGCAAAAACGCGGCTGCGAGAACAGCGAGGCGTAGTTGTGCAGCAGGTTCGAGGACTGCTTAGCGAGATCCGCCGCGGGCCGCGATTCGCGCAGCAACAGGTACACCGCACCCATAAGCACAAGGCCGACGGCAAGGCAGCCCCAGAACACGCTGCGCCAGCCAAGCGAGTCCAACAGCGCGCCGCCAATGAGCGGGGTGAGCATCGGCCCGAGTGTTGCCGCCATGGTGAGGTAGGCCATCACCTTCACCAGGCTTTCGGTGCCGAAGGCGTCGCGTGCAATGGCACGCGCGAGCGTCATGCCGCAGCCCGCGCCCATTGCCTGCAGTACCCGGCCGCCGAGCATGACTTCGGCGGTTGGCGCGAGCGCGGTGAGCGTGCTGCCGACGCAGAACAGCGCGAGGCCCGCGATCAGCAGCGGACGGCGGCCGTACCTGTCCGAGAGCGCGCCGTACACCAGGGTCGATACGGCAAACGAGGCGAGCGAAATGCTGAGCGCAAGCCCGGTGAGCGCATCCGATATGCCGAAGGTCATTTTGACTGCCGGCATCAGCGGCAGGAACACATGCATCGACAGCGGGCCGACAAGGGTGATCGCGGCGAGCGCGATGATCAGGCCGGCGCCGGGCGGGCGTTTGCTCAAGGGAGCGGGCTTCAGGTGTGGAGGATGAAAATGAACAGGGCAGCGAGGCTGGCAAGACAGATGGCTGCATGCATTTTTGCGAGCTTGTCGAACAGCCGCGACACCCGCTCGGCGTTCGAGGCGAACTCGGCGTCGCCCAGGCGGCGCATCTTGGGCAGCGCCACAAAAAGCTGAACGAGCGCCGCCGCGCCGAGGATGATTCCGCCCACCGCCCACCTGATCGCGCCGCCGGTGCCGCGGGTGAGCATGCCCGCAATCGGCGCGAGCACGCCGAACACTGCCTGGAAGATCACCGGCCGGGGGTGGGCGGTGAGCAGGTAGACACCGGCGAGTTCGGTACCCTGCGCGCCGTTGACGGGGTCTTCCACCGGGCTGGTGTAGACCGATCCCCCGGCGAAAAGCGCGCCGCAGAACAGAGCGATGTTCTGGGCAATCGACTGAACCATCAGCAGCATCGTGGACATTGCGCGTTTCGGAAAATTGGGGGGAAGCTGCGAAGGAGCCACTGAACAAGGGGGCTACGCCCCCTCGTAACTCCCCCATCTCAGAGGGAACGCTGAACCTTCAAGCCTCGACATTGGACTTGATCAGCGATTCCCGAAGTGTATTTCACCCGGGCAGGCAGGGTGGCGCGGAATCGCGCGCGCCCCTGCTTCGGTTCCGGACCAGGCAGGCGGGCGCGCACGGCGGCAAGCGGTTATCCTGAAGTGTCAGTGCAATCGCAGGGCAAAGACGATGCAGCGCAGGGCGACGTACGACGACCGGGAATTCCAGCAATCACTGGTTGCCGCGATCTACGAGGCGGCGCCCGATGGCATCCTCGTGGTCGACGAACACGACGTCATCGTGTCCCACAATCTTCGGCTGTTC
>CANIEV010000137.1 GCA_947466535.1 Betaproteobacteria bacterium | reverse complement strand
GTGGCGGCGAGGGCGGCACCGAGCACGATGACGAACAGGCCTGCGAACAGTGCGTGGGAACGGCTTTCCATGGCGAACTCACTCGATAGAAGTGTGAGGAGAGGGCGGTGCAGGACGCTGCAGCCCGGTGATGTCGATCGGCGTTGCTGCCGCGGCGAGCGCGCGTACGCCGCGCTCGCCGAGGAAAAAATTGCGTACAAAGGCGTGATCGACGCGCACAACCTCCGCGAGAGGTCCGAGCGCGAGCATCTTCTGGTCGGCGAGCACCGCGATCCTGTCGGAGAGCGACACGATCGTGTCGAGATCGTGGGTCACCATCACCACCGTGAGCTGGAGCTGGCGCTGCAGCGAGGCGATCAGGGTGACGAAGGATTCGCTGCGATCGGGGTCGAGCCCGGCTGTGGGCTCGTCGAGGAACACGAGCTCGGGCTCGAGAACCAGCGCCCGCGCGAGCGCGACGCGCTTGATCATGCCGCCCGACAGGTCGGAGGGCATCTTGCGTGCATGTCGGCGCTCGATGTCCACCATGTCGAGTTTCAGCAGCACCATGTCGCGGATGAAGTCCTCGTCGAACGCACGCAGTTCGCGAAGCGGAAGCGCGATGTTGTCGAATACCGAAAGCGCGCTGTAGAGCGCGCCTTCCTGAAACAGAACTCCCCAGCGCTTGCGGATTTTCTTGAGGGTTGCCGCGGGCGACCCGTGCAGCGGTATCCCGAATACCGAAACCTCGCCGCGCAGCGGCGTCTCGAGGCCGAGGATCTGACGCATCAGCGTGGTCTTGCCGCTGCCCGAGCCGCCGACCAGCGACAGCACCTCGCCCGTGCGCACCTGCAGGTCCACGCCGCGATGCACGATGTGGTCGCCGAACTGGGTCCAGAGTCCGCGAACGTCGATGATAGGCGCGCCGGCGTGCTGCACGGTGGAGGCGTCGGTGCTCATATCAGCTTGATTCCGACGTCCTTGAACAGGATGGCGAAAATGGCGTCGGCGATGATTACCGCGGTGATCGCGCTCACCACCGAATCGGTGGTGCCTGCGCCGAGGCTCTCGGTATTGGGCTGGATGCGCAGCCCGAAATGACAGGCGATCAGCGCGATCAGCACGCCGAACACGGCGCCCTTGGCGATCGCAAGCCACAGGTTGATGATCGGTACCGCCGCGGGAAGTTCGATAAGGAACTCCTTGATGCTGATGCCGAGCTGCAACTTTGCAGAAATGGCGCCGCCGACGAGCGAGATGCCCGAGGTCCAGAGCATCAGCAGCGGCAGTGCGATCGCAAGCGCGATCACCTTGGGCAGAATCAGCCGGACGGTGTGTGGAATGCCCATCACCGACATCGCGTCCAGTTCCTCGGTGACGCGCATCACGCCGAGCTGGGCGGTGATCGCGGAGCCCGAGCGTCCCGCGACCAGCACCGCGCAGATCACTGGGCCGAGTTCGCGGATCACGCCGATGCCGAGGATGTTGACGATGAAGGCGTTGGCGCCGAAGGTCTTGAGCTGTTCTGCCGAGAGGTACGACAGCGACACGCCGATCAGAAAACCGACGGCAGCGGTTATGCCGAGCGCCTGGGTGCCGATGCGAAAGACGTTGGCGGAAATTTCGCGCCAGGGTCCGAGCCAGGGACGGCGGATCAGCACGCTCGCATCGATCAGCACCTGGCCGAGCAGCGCCACGATGCCGGTAACGTGGTCCAGCGCGCGCAGCACGTATCCGCCCACGTTCCGGATGAAGCCGAACCGTTCAAGCACGCCGAGGTCACTCGAGCATTTGCTCGCCTGCTCGAGGTTCTGGAAGAACAGTTCGTGCTCTGCGCGCAGCATGAGCGCCGCGGGGCGCTTGCGGTGCCAGGCCTGCCAGAGGAGCAGGGCACCCACGTGATCAAGGCGCTGCACCTGCCGTAGGTCCCAGTGCGGCGCCGAGTCACGCGCGGCATCGGCAAGGCTTCGGGCAAGCAGGCGGGCGCGGGATTCGAGCGCACGGATGTCCCAGGCACCGGACAGCGCGGCGATCGACCGACCGCCTTCGGCGCGCTCGAAAGAAATGTCGGGCGCGCGTACGACTTCCGCGACGGACGTGGATTTCAGAGGGGTCATCGAAGTCGGTGGATGGGTGCTTGCGTGCGTAGCCGCGTCGGGCCCTCCCCGGGCGCTGCACGTCTGAAACCTAACAGGAAGCAGGCTCGCAGGCAATATGTTGTGGCGCAGCATCACCGGCATCTAACGCTTACAATCGCGTATGTCTGAAAACGGAAAAATCAGCGGCCAAATTGCCGAGCCAGCAGTCGAAAATCCCGGCCGTACCGGTCGCGGTTCGATCGCACGATTCGGCTGGCGGATGCTGTTTCTTCTGGTCAGCCTCGCGCTCTGGGAAATCATCTCGCGCACGGTACTCGACCCGTTCTGGCTGAGCATGCCGAGCCTGATTGCGGGGAGGCTCTGGGCGCTTGGTGCGTCGGGCGACCTGT
Source organism: Betaproteobacteria bacterium (assembly GCA_947466535.1). Lineage (GTDB taxonomy): Bacteria > Pseudomonadota > Gammaproteobacteria > Burkholderiales > SG8-39 > CAMBSA01. The sequence continues at coordinate 8,638 of CANIEV010000137.1, read as the reverse complement.
TCCTGCATGCGGGGGTCACGCTCTGGCAGGCCTTTCTCGGGCTTGCGCTCGGGCTTCCGGTAGGCGTGGGCGCGGGAATAGTGCTCGCGGCGTATCCCCGGCTCGCGGAGACGGTCGATCCGTTCCTGATGGGTTTCTACAGCCTGCCGCGGATCGCGCTCGCGCCGTTGTTCATCATCTGGTTCGGAATCGGGCTATTTTCCAAGGTGATGATGGTGTTCTCGCTGGTGGTGTTCGTGTTCATCCTTAACGCCTACCAGGGGCTTCGCGAAGTGGACCGCGATCTGCTGAATCTGATGCGCACCATGCGCGCGTCGCGTAGCTACATCGTGCGCCGCGTCCAGATTCCGGCCATTCTTCCGTGGATTCTTGCCGCATTGCGTATAAACGTCGGCCTCGCGCTGGTGGGTTCGGTGCTGGGCGAACTGCTCGGCGCGAACCGCGGCCTTGGATGGTATGTGGAGTTTTCCGGCGGTCGCCTCGACACCACCGGCGTGTTCACCGGACTGGTTGCGCTGATGGTGGCCGCGATGATCATCAACGAGGCGGTCAAGTGGCTGGAGCGTCGGCTGCTGCCGTTCCGCGCCGGTGTCTGAGCCGCCTGCTTCAGTTTCCGTTTTCCCGGTATTTGCAAGTGCCAATTCGCAAGGAGTGCTTCACGTGAAATCAAATTCCATTCATACGCTTGCCGCGGCGGTTGCCGCGATTGCGGTTCTCTGCGCGGTTCCGGCCGCGGCGCAGACAAAGATACGCGCGGGTGTGGCCGCGTACAACGAAGCACTGTTGCCGGTTGTCGTGGCGCAGGAGCAGGGCTACCTCAAGGCGGAGAAAATCGAGGTCGAACTGATCAACTTCAAGGGCGGCGGCCCGACGGTGCAGGCCTTCGTCGGCGGCAGTGTCGATCTGTGCATGTGCGCGGCCGACCATGTGGTGCGTCTGCGCAGCCGCAATCAGCCGGCGATCGTGCTGATCGGCCTGGACGCGTTCCATTCCTACGCGTTGATCGGCAAGGCAAACGGCCCGGCGGATCTCGCCGCGCTCAAGGGCAAGACGGTGGGCATCACCTCGCCCGGCAGCCTGACCGACAACACGCTGCGTTTTGCGATTACGGAACTCAAGCTCAATCCGGACCGCGATTTCCAGATCGTCGGTGCGGGCGTGGGCGGCGCGATGATCTCGGCGATCGAAAGTGGCAAGGTGGATGCCGGCATGGCGATCCTGACCGACGTCGCCTTTATGATGCAGAAGAAGGGCGCCTTCAAGGTGGTGAAGGAGTTCCGCGACATGCCTTATCCCTCGTTCGCTGCGCTCGCGCTCGAGTCCTGGGTGGCGAAGAATCCGGAGGCGGCCCGCGGATTCAACCGCGCGGTGCGCAAGGCGATGGCGGACCTGCGTCGAGATCCGGCGCTCGGACGCGCCACGATCAAGAAGATGTACCCGAACTTCAGCGATGAACTCGCCGCGGAAGTGTCGAAATCCGCGATCGAGCGCGCACCGCAGGGCGGCCTGCTCTCGGCGGAGGCGATCCGCAACCTGAATTCGATCGTCACCACCGCGGACACCTCGCTCAAACCGGTGGCGTATGCCGATGCCGTGAAACCTGAATTTCTCAAGGACTGAGCGTCAGGTCGTCGAACGGATACTGCACCAACGAACATGAGCAACCCGCACAAGGCGCAGATCGAGCGCGTCGACATGGACTACGGCCGACTGCCGGTCCTGCGTGACGTATCGCTTGCGCTCGGTCACGGCGAATTCATCTCGATTGTCGGGCCCAGCGGCTGCGGCAAGTCGACCCTGCTCAAGCTGATTTCCGGACTCGAGCGTCCGGCAAAGGGGCGGATCATCCTCGACGGCGAGGAGGTGCGCGGTACGCCCCCGAAGGTCGGCTTCATGTTCCAGAGGGATACGCTCCTGCCCTGGGCGACGGTGGCGCAGAACATCGCGGTGGGACTGGAGCTTGGCGGTATTGCGCAGGAGCGGCATGCCGAACGCACCGCCGAGCTGATCGGATTTCTTGGGCTGGGGGGGTTCGAGTCGAACTATCCGGCGACGCTGTCAGGCGGCATGCGCCAGCGTGTGTCCCTCGGCCGGCTGCTTGCTTATGAACCCGACCTGTACCTGATGGACGAGCCGTTCGGCGCGCTGGACGCGCAGACCAAGATGTCGATGGGCCGCGAACTGCTGCGCATCTGGAGCACCTACAGGCGCAGCGTGGTGTTCGTCACCCATGATATCGAGGAGGCGGTGAGCCTTTCGGATCGCGTGCTGGTGATGAGCGGGCGGCCGGGACGGATCAAGGCGGAGTACAGGGTCGATCTGCCGCGGCCGCGCGACTTTCGCAAGACGCGACTGCTCGCGGAATTCCGCGAACTCTGCGAGGCCATCTGGGATGACATCATGGGCGCGGAAGCGGATGCGCCCGACAACCCTCACGGACACGGTTCGTACTAGAACGTTGCCGTGCAATGAACAACGCTGTCGCAGCAATGGAGTGATTCCCTGATGACTTCCCCCACTGTGCTCGAAAGTGATGTGCTGGTGATCGGCTCGGGTGGCGCGGGCATGTACGCGGCACTCGCCGCGGCGCGTGCCGGCTGCACCGTCCACCTCGTGGATCGCGGCCTCATCGGCCGCGCCGGGGCGACCGTTATGGCGCAGATGACGGTGGCGGTGGCGCTTGGCGAGGAATGCCCCGATACGCCCGAGGCGCATCTTGCCGACACCCTCAAGGCCGGCCGCGGTCTGTGCGACGAAGGCCTGGCGCGCCTGCTCTGCGAGGAAGGTCCGCTGCGCATCCGCGAGATGGATGCCTGGAACGTTGGCTGGGCACGCGAGAACGGGCATATCAAGCAGGCGCACGCACCGGGCCATGACCGTGCACGCTGCGTGTACGTGGATTTTCTCAACACCGGGCCGGCGGTATCGCGGACCCTGCGCACGCAACTCAATCCGCTGGACGCGGTGCAGCGACTCGGCGACATCGTGATCACCGATATCGCCCTTAACGACGGCGAAGCCACGGGAGCGGTCGGCTTTTATCTTCGCACCGGCGAGCCGGTGGCGCTCAAGGCCAAGTCGACGATCATTGCCACCGGCGGGCTGACGCGGCTGTACAAGCGGAACAGTGCCTCGGCCAACATGGGCGGCGACGGCTATGCGCTCGCGCTTCGCGCCGGGGCGGAGCTCATCGACATGGAATTCGTGCAGTTCTTCCCGATCGGCCATCTCGCGCCGCGGATGATCGGCATGGACCCGATCATGTGGGATCCGTTCCGATACAAGCTTGGAGGCAGGCTGCTCAACCGGGACGGCGAGGAGTTCGGCGAGCGCTACGGCAGGGAAGAAGGATTCAAGTACAACCTGACCCGCGATGTCGCCACCTACGCGATATTCAAGGAGGTCGAGGCCGGCCGCGGCAGCCCGGCGGGGGGCGCGTACCTGAGCTTCACCCATATCCCGGAAGCGGAACTGCGCCGGAACTTCGGGCCGGTGATCGATCGCCTGGCGAAGAACGGCATCGACCTCACGAAGACCGCGATCGAGGTGGCGCCGATCGCCCACTACCACATGGGTGGCGTGCGGGTCGAAACCAGCATGGAGACACGGGTGCCGAATCTCTACGCCTGCGGCGAGGCGGTCGGCGGTGCGAATGGCGCGAACCGGCTCTCGGGCAACGCGATCACCGAGGCGCTGGTGTTCGGCGAGCGCGCGGGCAAGGAAGCGGCGGCACGCGCGAAGCAGAGGAGCGGCAATGGCTGGAGCGATGCGTCGGTGAAACCGCTGCTCGATCCGGTGGACCCGGAGAATGGCGGCAAGAGCACACTCAACACCGCAGCGATGCTGAATGCGCTGCAGCAGCTCATGGGCGAAAAGGTCGGCCCGTTCCGCACCGAACAAAAGCTCGGTGAGGCGGTCATCGAACTGGAACGGATGACCCGCGAGCTCGGGGATCGCCCGCCTGTGTCGGCCGGCGGCTACGACCTGTCGCGTCTTGACTGGTTCGATCTGCGCAACATGCTGCTGGTGGCGCGCACGGTGGCGCTGGCCGCGATCCAGCGCAAGGAAAGCCGCGGCGCCCACCAGCGCGAAGACATCAACGGGATGGTCCCGGAATGGGAATTGAACCAGGTGGTGACGATGCACAACAATTCCATCAGCCTGCAAAGCCGACCGGTGGGCGCGGGCTCGGCAAGAAAGGCGGCGTGATGAGTTCTATTGCGAAACTGCCGATTGCAAGGCTTCACATTCGTCGCAGCGCGCCCGGCATTGCGGCGCGCGAGGACCTGTTCGAGGTGCCGTTCGAATCCGGCCAGTCGGTTCTCGACGCGCTGCGCTGGATCCGGGCGACGAGCGATCCGAGCCTTAGCTTCCGGTTTTCCTGCATCAACGCCAATGCCTGCAAGGAATGCATGATGCAGCTGAACGGCAAGGTGGTGTACGCCTGTACCGCACGCCTTGTCGAGGGCGACATGCACCTCGCGCCGCTGGACAACAAGCCGCTGGTGCGCGATCTGGTGAGCGAGATCGCGCCGCCGGAGGAGCGTCTCTTGAAGTGAGGCCGGGTCCATGCTTCTGAAGATTCGAGAAAAGGCCGCCCCGTTGTTCCGGGCGGCCTTTTCCATTGCGCCCTGGTTGCGTTGCGGTGGTTTGATCGATCAACCAATCGAGTAATCGTGGACAGGGTGGGCATGTCTCTCCATGATGCCGCTCGCACGCTACCCGGGGGCGGTATCAACGGTTCAGTGTTGCGGGCCATGTTCTGATTCTTCGACAGGGAAACGATTCGATGACTGTGCGTCTTGAAAGCCCGGTGCTGATCATCGGGGGCGGGCCGGTCGGCCTGAGCTGCGCGATTGAGCTCGCCTGGCGCGGCATCGACTCGCTGCTGGTGGAGAAGGGCGATGGCGTGGTCCGCTATTCCAAGATGGGCGGGGTGGCGATACGCACGATGGAGTTCTGCCGGCGCTGGGGGATGGCGGACCGGGTACGCGGCTGCGGTTTTCCCGAGGACTACCCGTTGAACCAGGTGTTCTGCACCAGCCTGGGTGGGCATCTACTCAAGACGCTGCCTTACCCGAGCATGGGCGAGGAGCCGATTCCGCCGCAGAGCCCGGAGCGGCGGCAGCGTTGCCCGCAGCTCTGGTTCGACCCGGTGCTGGTGCGGGTGGTGCGAGAGACCGGAAAGACCACGTCGCGCTACAACTGCGAAGTGGAGTCGCTCGAACAGACAGGGGGCGAAGTCCGTGCGGTCGCGCGCGATGTGCTGACCGGCGAGCGGGTCGAGATCGCGTCGCAGTATGTGATCGCCTGTGACGGGGCGGGCAGCGGCATCCGGCGAGCGCTCGGCATTCCCTTCGAGGGCGAGGTGCTGAGCTATTCCACCGGCATCTATTTTCGCACTACGGGGCTGGTGAACTATCACGACAAGGGCCCGGCAGAGCGCTACATGCTGATCGGCACTGACGGCATGTGGGGCAACCTGACAGTGGTCGACGGTGAATCCTACTGGCGCCTCACCGTGACCGGCCCGAAGGACAAGGTCGAGGCGACCGACTTCGACGCCGAGGCGACGCTCAGGCGCTGCCTCGGCAACGATTCGATTCCGTTCGAGATTGACGCGGTGATGCCCTGGCGGCGCAGCCGGCTGGTCGCGCAACGTTTCGCCGAGGGGCGGGTTTTCCTTGCGGGCGATGCGGCGCATGTCACCGCACCCAACGGCGGCTACGGCATGAACACCGGCATCCAGGATGCAGTGGACATCTGCTGGAAGATCGACGCGATGATGGCAGGGTGGGGCGGCGCCGGGCTGCTCGCGAGCTACGAGGCGGACCGCCGGCCGGTGGCCTGGCGCGCGGTCAATGCAGCGGCGAAGAACTTTGCCAACGTCACACCGAATCTCGACTACACGGGCGTCCTCGACGAAACGTCCGAAGGTGAGAAAAAGCGCCGGGAAATCGGCGATGCTTTCGACCGTAGCACGCGCGGCGAGTGGGAAACGCTAGGCGTGGTGCTCGGGTATCGCTACGACACCTCGCCGGTGGTTTTGGCCGACGGTTCACCGCCGACGCCCGACGATCCACGGGAATACGTGCAGACGTCGCGCCCCGGGCATCGCGCACCCCACGCCTGGCTGGCGGACGGGCGCTCGACGCTCGACCTGTTCGGCAAGGGGTATGTCCTGATGCGCTTCGGTGCGGATGCACCGTCCCCCGCGCCTTTTGCGGAAGCCGCAAAGCAGCGCAAGCTGCCGCTCAGCGTGGTCGATATTGCCGATCCCGCGATCGGACGCCTGTATGAGCGCAAGATGGTGCTTGTGCGCCCGGATGGGCACACCGTCTGGCGCGGCGATTCGGCGCCGCCGGACGCGCTCGCGGTGATCGACACCGTGCGCGGCGCGGCCTGAGCACGTGATCGCAGGAGGCGTCGGCGAAAAATGAATTCGAGGAGAGAACCATGAACGCACGCAGCAATTTCCGGTTTTCCGAATTGCAGGAGCAATTCGAACTCACGCGAAAGCCGCTCGCGCAGGCGCGGCAGTTGCCCGGCGTGGTGTATTCCGATCCCGAGATCGCAGCGTTCGAGAAGGAGAAGATTTTCCTCATGACCTGGCTGTGCGTCGGCCGGGTCGAGGAAATTCCCAATCCCGGCGACTACATGACTGCCGAAATCGTCGGCGAGCCGTTCGTGATCGCACGCGACCGTGACGGCGCGGTCAGCGCGTTCATGAACATGTGCCTGCACCGCGGCGTGCCGGTCGCCTCGGGGCGCGGCAACGCGAAGGACTTCAGTTGCCCCTATCACGGCTGGCTCTACGACCTGAAGGGCAAGCTGATCGCCAGCCCGCAGATGGGCAAGTCCGATGTCGACATGAACAACTGGCATATGCGTCCGCTGAAGTCGGCCGAATGGCGTGGCTGGATATTCATCAGCTTCAACCCGGACCCTCTGCCCTTCGCGCAGTTCATCGAGACCTGCGACAAGGAATTCTGGTGGTTCAAGACCGACGACTGCCGACTGGCGAAAAAGGAAGTGCTCGAGATCGACTGCAACTGGAAATTGCTGGTCGAGAACATCATCGACATCTACCACGTGCCGGTACTGCACCGCGGCTCTTTTGGCGGCTACATGAAGATCGACCGCGACAAGTCGCCGTTCACGCTGCTCCCGCGAGGCGGCTGGATCTACGAGCAGGAATCCAAGCCGCATTCCAAGGGCGGGAAACAGATGTTCCCGACCTTGCCTTGGCTGGAGGGCATGGGGGCGGGCACATCGTTCAAGGCGGGCATTTTCCCCAACCTCAACCTGTCCTTGCGCTACGACAGCATCCGCATGTGGCAGCTCTGGCCGGTCTCGCCTACCAAGACGCACATGTACATGTACACCCTGTTCGCGAAGTCGGCCTTTGATCAGCCTGACTACGAGAAAAACTACGAGGAATACAAGGAGTTCATACTTCGTGCGATCACCGATGAAGACGGGCCGATGGTGGTGAAGCTGCAGCAGGCGGTCAGCTCTCCGTTCTACCAGCCCGGACCGATGGCGCCGCTTGAAGAAGCGGTACATCACCTGATGAATGAATACCTCGACGCGATGACGCGTTGATGTGACGGCGTCCGAGCATTCCCGCGAACAGGGGATGCGGACACACACCAGAACAAGGAGGAGTGGATGAAGTTATCAATGCCCGCGAGCGGGCTCCGATCCGGTTTGCTTGCCGTAATTGCGCTCGCGAGTGCGCTCGCCGCGGGACCGGCCGCCGCGCAGGCGTGGCCGGTGCGGCCGGTGCGGATGATCATTCCGTTTCCCGCGGGCGGTGCACTCGATACCGTTGGCAGGGTCACGGCGATTGCACTGTCCGATCGCCTCGGGCAACAGGTGGTGGTGGACAACCGCGGCGGTGCGTCCGGTGCCATCGGCGTCGCGGAAGTGGCTCGTGCCGCGGCCGATGGCTATACGCTGACGTTTGCGAGTTCGGACACCTTCACCATCCTGCCGCTTCTGCGCAAGGACCTGCCGTTCGACGTGAACAAGGATTTCACGCCGGTGGCAAAGGTTGCCGACATGTACATGCTGCTTGCAGTGCATCCAAAATTTCCGGCGCAGTCGATCAAGGAGCTGATCGACATGGCCAAGGCGAAGCCGGGGGAGTTGCGTTACGCCTCGGTGGGCAACGGCACCGTGCATCACATCACCTTCGAATATTTCAATTCGCGGGCTGGGACGAAGATCGCGCATATCCCGTTCAAGGGAGGCAGCCCCGCGACGACGGCGGCGATCGGCGGGCATGTCGAGGTGCTGATTTCCGGCGTAAACATTTTCAAGACAATCCAGTCCGGACAGCTCCGCGCGCTCGCGGTTGCGAAGGCAACGCGCTCGACCCTTCTGCCTTCAGTGCCCACGCTGATCGAAAGCGGTTTCCCCGATTTCATCGCGGCGTCCTGGTTCGGCGTGCTCGGTCCGGCCGGTCTGCCCGAAGCGGTGGCGAACCGTCTGGGTACCGAGATCGCGGCGATCACCGCGGTGCCCGAATTCCAGCAGCGTGTCGCGGCGGTGGGCGGTGAACCGGGCGCGCTCGGGCAGAAGGAGTTCGTTCGGTACTGGGCGAGCGACATGCAGCGCTGGCGCAACATCATCG
>CANIEV010000136.1 GCA_947466535.1 Betaproteobacteria bacterium | reverse complement strand
TAGGCATTGGCCGCATCGCGCACCATGCGCTCGTCTTCTGTGAGTTGCTGGTCGAGCAGAAGCGGGTCATCCCAGACGAACTGGGCTTTGGGGGCTTTCTGGGGGGCATTCATGGGTTTGCTCCGGAGCAATGACTGAAGAATCTAGGAGGAGAGAAAGTCTGGGGAGAGAAAGTCTTGGGAGAGAATGTCTAAAAATGCGCTGTGTCAGGAGGGAATCCGCTTCAGGATTCCGGGCTGCTCAATGATACCCCGAGCAGGGCGCGGCGCTTGAGCCACGGACTCGCCCGGTAACGCGGATCGCGGTAGAAATCCTGCATTGCATCGAGGATGGAAAGCACGTTGCCGGCACCGAGCGCATCGCCCCAGGCAAGCGGTCCCTGCGGGTAGCCCAAGCCGAGCGTGACCGCGGCATCGATGTCCGCGGTGGTGGCGATACGCTGCTGCGCGATGTCGCAGGCCACGTTCACGATATGCGCGAGCACGCGCTGCGCGATGAAGCCGGGCGAATCGTGAATCACGGTGACTGGTACGCCGTCCGACGCAAACAGCCCGTGCGCCGCGGCGCGCATCTCGGGCCGGGTGACCGGCGTGGTCATCAGCGTGCGCCGCTTGGAGAGCGAAAGAAGACCGTCGATGGCGACGGTTCGACTAGGGTCGAGGTTTTCGGCGAGCGCAGCGGTGGTCGCGTCCTGGCCGATCGGCGCGACGACGCAAAGGGCGCCGCCCGAGGGCACGCTGCCGTGATCCAGCACCGCACCGAGTTTCAGCGCCAGTTCCCTCACCTTCGGGCCGAAGCCGAGCGCGCTGATCCACACATGCACCGGTCGCACCGCAGGGGCGGCCTCCTCGGGTTCGACGCCCGGCGGCAGGGCGAGCTTGCCTTCGGGATACACATAGAAGCCGCGGCCGGCGGACTTGCGCCCGAACACTCCTGCCGACAGGCGTTGCGCGGTGATCGTGGAGGGGGTGTAGCGCGGCTCCTCGAAATACTGGTGATAGATCGACTCCATCACCGGGTGCGAGACATCCAGCCCGGTGAGGTCGAACAACTCAAAGGGACCCATGCGGAATCCGGCCGCGTCGCGCAGCACCCGATCGATGTCGTAGTAGTCGGTGATGCCTTCGCCTGCGATCCTGAGTGCCTCGGTTCCGTAGCCGCGGCCGGCGTGATTGACGATGAACCCGGGAGTGTCCTTGGCCCGCACCGGCTTGTGGCCGCAGCGGCTCGAGAGTGAGGCGAGGGCATCGCAAACCCACGGCGCGGTCATCAGCCCGCCCACCACTTCCACGACCTTCATCAGCGGCACCGGGTTGAAGAAGTGATAACCCGCCACGCGCTCGGGGTGTTTGCACTGCGCGGCGATCGCGGTCACCTGAAGCGAGGAGGTATTGCTCGCGAGTATGCAGGTCGGTGTGACGATCGCCTCGAGTTCGGCGAACAGCGCGCGCTTGGCGTCCAGGATCTCGACGATCGCCTCGATGACCGCATGGCAGGGGGCGAGGTCGGCAAGCGCCGAGGCGACCTCCAGCCGGTCGGTCGCCGCCTGCACCGCGTCCGCTGTCATCCGGCCTTTCTCGGCGAGGCGTTGCCACTGGGTGGCGACGGACTGCTTTGCCTCTGTCGCAGCGCCGGGGCGGCTGTCGAACAGGAAAGTGCGGATTCCGGCTTGCGCTGCGATCTGGGCGATGCCGCGGCCCATCACGCCGGTACCAACGACCGCAATGCAGAGATCCGGGCGCGAAATGTCTAGGGTCATGGGTGAATACTTTAGGCTTAAAGCATCATTTTAGCTGCTCGTTTTTGCCACCGTGCGGCCTGATCGTGCGCATCGCTCGGAAGGGTTTGACGCACCCTGCTTAATTGGGCAAGCTTTGTCCGACACGCAGAGATGGATACGGCGTGCAATAACACGCAACACAGGAGGGGACGCCATGGGCCGCGCCTTGGGGATAGTGCTCGCAGCATGCGAGATTTGCTTCGCGTCCGCTGCACTTGCGCAGGAGTTTCCGACGCGCCCGATCACGCTGATTGTCGCGTTTCCGGCGGGAGGCTCCACCGATCTGAGCATGCGAGCCTTCGCGGAGGCGGCATCCAGATACCTGAAGGTGCCGGTCCTGATCGAGAACCGGCCGGGAGGGGGTGGCACGCTCGGTCCGGGTGCCATGGCGCAGACCGCGAAGCCGGATGGGTACACGCTCGCGCAGATGCCCCTGGGCATGTTCCGCGTTCCGCACATGCAGAAGGTCTCCTTCGATCCGATCCGGGACTTCAGCTACATCATCAATCTGACCGGTTACACCTTCGGCGTGGTCGTGCGCGCCGACGCACCGTGGAAGACCTTCCGCGAATTCCTCGACCAAGCGAAAGCCTATCCCGGCAAGGTGAGCTACGGCTCGACCGGCACCGGCACCTCGCCGCACCTCATCATGGAGGCGATCGCGCAACGTGAGGGCATCGATCTGGTGCACGTTCCCTACAAGGGGTCCGCGGACATGACCCCGGCGCTGCTTGGTGGGCACATCATGGCGCAGTCCGATGCCACCGGCTTCGCCAACCATGTGGACGCCGGGCGGATGCGTTTGCTGGTGACCTTTGGCAATGTGCGCACCAAGCGCTGGCCGAATGTGCCCACGGCAAAGGAACTCGGGCTGGGAATCGTGTCCAACTCACCGTACGGCATCGCCGGGCCGCGCGGGATGGATACGCGAACGGTGGCACTGCTGCACGATGCGTTCAAGCGCGCGCTTGAGGATCCGGAGCACGTGAAGGTGCTCGACAAGTACGACCAGGAGATGACCTACATGAACTCCGCGGACTACCTCAAATGGGCGCAGGACACGTATCGTGAAGAGCGGGCGCTTATCGAACGGCTCGGACTGCTGGCCAAATAAATCAAGCTCAACGGAGGAAACGCTCATGTTCAAGAAGATACTGATGGCATACAACGGATCCCGAGAGGGGAAGACCGCATTGCTCCAGTGCGCGGAACTCGCTTCCTACGGAGGCGCCGATACGCATCTGCTCGCAGTGGCCGGCATGCCCTCGAGCATGTTCCTGACCGAGGGATTTCTTCCCGAGGAACTGCTCGAGGAGGAGAAAAAGCGCGCGCAGGAAGTGCTCGAGGAGGGGACCTCACAGCTCAAGGAAAAGGGTTTCACGGTCAGCGGGCATCTTGCGGTCGGCGAACCGGTGGAGGAAATCTGCCGTCTGGCGACCGAACTCAGCGTCGACCTGATCATCGTTGGCCACCAGCAAAAGGCATCCCTTGCCACCCGCTGGTGGCGAGGGTCGGTTGGCAAGTCGCTCCTGGATTCGGCGCCCTGCAGCGTCCTGATCGGATTGCACAAGACGTAGCACAACGATTCTGCCGTAGTGCAATGCGGCTGTAATCGTCGTCCGCTAAAGTCGGACGCGATTGCAGCCGTAATCATTTGCGGAGAGGCGTATTCACGCGTCGGATCAACCAAACGCGTATTCACGCGTTAGGCAATCGACAGAGGACAAAAGGAACGGTCATGGCGTGGTGGAATTTCGGCTTGTGGGGCAAGAAGCGCGACAGCGATTACGAGGCGCAAGCCCTGCAGTCGGAATGGGTGCCGCCGACCGAGGCCGCCGTGCAACCGCCGGTACCCGAGGGGGCAATGCTCGCGTCGGACGACGCGGCAGTTTTCCTTGAGCGTGTGTACAGCAACCAGGACTGCTGAGTCAGGGCAGTGACACCGTCCGAGTGGCGGTGCGGGGTAGATGCGGGAGAAGGGATGCTGTCGGCGGACGTTCGAATCTGCGCATCGGCTTCAGCGCTTCTCCCACTATAATCAGGCGCTTATGAGTGCCTACCCCGTCCGCGGTTATGGCGTCTTGTCGCAACCGCGTCAGATTGGGCGTGCCGTCGTGTTCACGGTCGGGATATCAATGCTCGGAAGTACGGCGATGCAACCGGTCAGGGCGCAGGCAGGGAAGGCGCCCGCTACGGCGTCCCGCCCGGCGGCGCCAAGTCGGGCAGCGCCTGCTGCGACCGCTGCTCCGGTGAATCAGGCGGCAGCACGACTGGATGACAAGCGCTGGTCGGAGCTCGCCGACGAATCCGAAGAGTCGCTCGCCAAGGGCGATTTTGCGCGCGCGGAGGCCCGCGGCCGCGAACTGGTCGAGGAGGGCAAGCGCGTCTTTGCCGCCGATCACGGCAACCTCGCAACCAGTTATTCAATTCTCGGGTCCGCGCTGTTCAAGCAAGGCAAGTACCCCGAGGCGGAAGCGCAGTTCCGCCTTGCCCTGGGAATTTTCGAAGTACGCGCTGGTGCAGAGTCACTCCCGGTCGCCTCCGCACTGAACAATCTGGCGTTGGTTCTGGAAAAGGTGGCGGATTACCCCGGCGCGGAGGTGCTGCTGCGCCGTTCGCTGGTCATCCTGCAGAAGACACACGGGGCCAATCACGCCGACACCGCGACCACCATGTCCAATCTCGGGCGGGTGCTGGACTCGCAGGGCAAGTTCGGGGCATCGGCCGGCATCGCCGCTGCATCGGTTGCCGCGCCGTCCGGAAACACGGACCCGAAGGTTCTTGCGAGCGAGGCCGATGCGCTCGCCGCCCGGGGGCAGTACCGCGAGGCCGAATCGCTCCAGCAGCGCGTGGTCGATATCCACGAGCGCACCGTCGGTCGCGAGGCGCCGCTCACTGCGACCAGTCTGTCGAATCTTGGCAACCTGCTCTATGTGCAGGGCAAGTTCATCGAGGCGGAACGAGTGCATCGTCGTGCGCTCGCGATCCGGGAAAAGGTGCTTGGTCCGGAGCATCCTGACACTGCCACCAGCCTGAACAATCTTGCCAACGTGCTGCTTGAGCAGGGCAAGGACGAGCAACTCGCGCCGTCGGAGCAGCGCTCGCGCCTGCGTACTGAGCTGCGGGCGTTCACCGAAACCGAAAATCTCTACCGTCGCGCGCTCGGCATCCAGGAAAAATCGCTCGGCGCCGATCATCCGGCGCTGGCGGCGACCCTGAACAACCTGGGCGCGCTGCTCGACCAGCGCGGCAAGGCGGGCGAATCCGAACCGTTGCAACGACGTGCCCTGCAGATACAGGAGAAAGCGCTCGGTCCGCTGCATCCGGACACGGCAGCGACCCTGACCACGCTTGCGGTGTCGCTCGACCGGCAGGGAAAGATCGTCGAGGCCGAGGAAATCTACAGGCGCGCGGTCGAGAGTTCGCGGACCGCGGGCAATCCGCGCACGCTTCTGCTCAATGCGAGCCGGCTCGGCTTTGCGCTTGCCAAGCGCGGGCGCCTGCGCGAGGCGCTGCCGTTCTATCGCCTGTCGATCGATACGCTCGACTTTCTCTACGTACGCACACGCGGCCTTACCGAGGAAACGCGGGCGGCCTTTCTCGGCCAGTACAGCAATATCTATCTCGAGACGATCAAGCTGCTGCTACAGATCCATCGCGCCAATCCGACCGAGGGCTTCGATCGCCAGATTCTCGAGGTTGCCTCGCGAAACCAGAGCCGTATTTTCACCGAGATGATGCGGCAGGCGGACGTGGCGCGCTTCTCCTCCGAACCCGCCTTCGTGACCCTGAGAAACCGGCGCGATGCGCTGCACGAGCGAATCGACAACCTTCGTCAGGCGCTTGTCACCATACCGCCCAACACGCCCAACGGCGACGAGCGCAAGGCCGAACTTACCGCGCAGTTCGAATCCTCCAACAAGGAACTCGCGGTCATCGATGGTCTCATGCTGCGCCAGTATCCGCGCTTCATGGAGCTCACCAGCCCTCGGCCGGTGACGGTTGCGGATCTGCAACAGAAGCTGCTGCGCCCGGAAGAGGCCCTGATCTCGTTCGTGCTGCTGCCGCAGGAGACGGTGATATTCGCTGTGACGCGTGACCGGCTGAAGATGGCTGTGTCTCCGATCAAGCGCGAAGAGATCGCGCGCAGGGTCTACGGGATTCGCCGCTCAATCGACAAGGTGGCCGCGGGCGACTCGGTGCTTTTCCTGCGCGAGATCGAGCCTCAGACGCTTTATGGTCTGTACCGCGACCTGATCCTTCCGGTGGCGGACGTGCTCCAAGGTCGTGCCAAGGTGATCGCGGTCCCGGACGGTCCGCTGCATACCGTGCCGCTGGAGTTTCTGGTCACACGATTTGCGCAAGGCGACGATCGCGCGTTCCGGGCGACGCGCTCGGCAAGCGACGGCTCGAAGGAGCGGCCGTTCCTCTCGGAGTACTCGCCGCTGGAATTCCTCGGCAAGTCGCACCGGTTCGCGTACCTGCCGAGCCTTTCCGCGCTGACATCGCAGCGTCTGTATCCGAAGGCGCAAGGCAAGCGGAGCCTCGAGCTGATTGCATTCGCGGATCCCGATTTCGATCCGGTGCCGGGCAAGGGGTTCTCCACGGCGACGCGTTCGGTTCTGGATTCGCTCGGCGGCAACGTGCCGAGAAAGCGCGACGGCACGCCGGAGATCATCCGTCTCAAGGAGACCGCGGACGAGGCGCGCGAGATCGCGAAAATTCTTGGCGGCGAAAGCGAACTCTATTTCGGCGACAAGGCGCAGGAACACCAGGCGAAGCTGGGTGATCTCAGCACCGCACGCTTCGTGCTTTTCGCGACCCACGGATTTCTCGGCGGAGAATTCCTGCCGGGCCAGGATCCGAATGTCGAGGCGGGGGCGAACGTGGTCGTGCGCACGCCGCAGAAAAGCGGGGCGCAGCCGGCGCTTGCGATGACACTCGTCGGTGATCTCAAGGGCGAGGACGGCATGCTCACGATGAAGGAAGTGATCGAGGACGTCGAACTCAACGCGGATCTGGTGGCGTTGTCGGCCTGCAACACCGCGGGCGAAACCGCGCAGGCGAACAATGGCGAGGGGTTTGCCGGCCTGACGCGTGCCTTCATGTACGCCGGTGCCAAGAGCCTTCTCGTGTCGCACTGGAGCGTGGACAGCCTGTCCACCGAGGCGCTGATGACCGGGACCTTCCGCAACATCAAGGCGGGCCGCGACGCGCTGCAGGCGATGAGCAGTTCGCAGAACGACCTTCGCGCGGGCACGTTCGCGAACGGTGAATTCAATTTTTCGCGCAGCCACCCTTTCTTCTGGGCGCCGTTCGTCTACGTGGGAGACTGACACTTCATGGCGTCAAAGATTGCCAAGTTCATATCGCGTGCGCCGCGTCCGGCGAAGCTGGCCTTCGTTGCGATTTTTTCGCTCGCCGCGACCTTCGGCCTCGACCGGCTCGGCTGGCTGGTCTCAATGGAGAACGTGTACTACGACTACTGGCATCAGTTCGCAGGCGTCAGGCGGGATGCGTCCCACACCGCGGTGATCGCGGTCGATGACGAGACGCTCGTCAAGCTGAAGGACGATCCTCTCGCGTTCTGGGCGCCGTATTTCGCGCAGGCGATGGAGTCGCTCGCGCAGGCCGGCACCAAGGTGATCGGTCTTGACTTCATCTATACGGTGAGTGCGGAAGCCTGGCTGAAAAAGCTCAACCTGCCCGACAGCGAAATTTCGCGGAACTATGATTCGCCGCTGCGCGAACAGTTCGCCAAGGGGGACAAGGTGCTGATCTCGCACCTCGTGGAGGCCGCGGGCGGCGACCTCGAACTGCTGATTCCGCCGGATGATCAGCTGATCCTGTTGCCGCGCGGCCCGGGTGATACCGGTGTGGCCAATCTGTACCCGGACAACGACAAGCTGGTGCGCCACTATTACCCGATCTTCATGCCGGGGCATCCGGCGGGCGTGGGCTTTGCGACGCAACTTGCGCTGCGGGCGGCCGGCGTTGACCCCGCCGCGGAAAAATGGGTGATCGGCGGCGAGGAAATTCCGCGCGACCTCACGCTGCGACGTATCGGCTACGTCGGCCCGCCCGGCACGATTCTCACCGTATCGATGTCCAAGCTTCTCGAGCCCGATGCGCTGAACGACCCGAAAGTCCAGGCCCTGAAGGGGCGGGCGGTGATCATCGCCGCCAATAACGCGGGCACGTCGGACCGGCATTTCACCCCGTATTCGCGCGGCATCTTCGGCTGGACCAGCGACCAGATGATCGGGGGCGAGATCCACGCCAATATCATCGAAACCCTGCTCTCGGGAACCCGGCCGCGGTCCCTGCCGATCTGGATTCACTGGCTGTACGTCGGCCTGATCATCTTTTTCGCGAGCCGCTATTTTCTGCGGCTGGATGCGGCGCGCGGCCTGCTGCTTGCGGTAGTGGTGGGGGAGGTGGTGTTGATCCCGTCCTATTACCTGTTCCTGAACGACTGGGTGCTGCCTGTGGCTCCGGTGCACGGCGGGCTTGCCTTCGCCTATCTCGCGACCCTGGGCATGCGCCTTACCGGCGAGGAACGCGAGCGTGAGCGTCTGATGCTGATGTTCGGGCGCTACGTGTCCGAGGACGTGGTGGATACCCTGCTCTCCGAGGAGGACCGGCCCGATCTCGCAGGGGAAGAACGCCATGTGACGGTGTTGTTCTCCGACATACGCAACTTCACCACGATCTCCGAGAAGCTGAGCGCGCACGAGGTGGTTCGCATGCTCAATGCGTATTTCTCGCTGGTGTGCGAACCGATCCTCAACCGCGGCGGCATGGTGAACAAGTACATCGGTGATGCGGTGATGGCGGTATTCGGTGCACCGAAATCCTTCCCCGACCATCCGCGTCGTGCAATCGCCGCGGCACTGGACATGGCAAAGGAAGCGGATAATTTCCGCGCCTGGATGAACGAGCACTTCGGCGACCGTGGCCTGCCCGAATTCGCGGTGGGTATCGGGCTGCATACCGGGACCTGCGTCATCGGCGACATCGGATCGGCACGGCGCACCGAATTCACCGCGATCGGTGACACCGTCAACGCGGCCTCGCGCCTTGAAGGCATGACCAAGGAACTGAAATGCGTGTTGATCGCGAGCAAGGCGACAGTGGATCTCGCGGGACCCGGGGTGCGAACCGGCAAGCAGGAGATCGTGTACGTCAAGGGGCGCGCGGAGCCGCTCGAGGTCTTCGAAATCCTCGGGCTGGATGACGAGCCCCTGTCGTCTACAACGAGCACATGATGTTCCGCCTATTGGCGTTCTTGCGAAAGGCAATCGGACTATGAAACCTTTTCTTCTCTGCATATGGCTTGCCTTCGTCGCCGGTTTCAGTTCGCATGCTTCGGCCCAGGCGGACGTCGCCCTGGTCAACCGCGTAAGCGGCGAGGCGAGCTATACCTCGGCGAGCAGTTCGGCGAATCCGGTTACTGCCTTCATACGCGTTCGGGACGGCGATCGCTTCACGCTTGCCCGCGGCGCACAGGTCCGGGTGGTCTACATGCAGGGCGGGCGGCAGGAGACCTGGACTGGACCGGCCTCGTTCCGGGCAGGTGAGAAACAGAGCGAGGCGGTGCGGGGAAAGCCCGAACTATCGCAGCTGCCGGTGATGGTTGCGGTCAAAATGGGCCGTATCCCGAATCTGATGCAGTCGGCGCGGCTTGGCGGAGTCACGGTGCGTGGCGGCGCGCGGCCAGTGCCGTTGACGGCCGAGGAAGTCGACGACCTTCGCGTGGCCCGGGACGCTTACCGCGAGCTTCGTGCCGGTGCCACGCAGGAGGACGATGTCGCACCCGAGATATTTCTGTTTTCGGTGTTGCAGGAGTACGGCCAGTTCGACGAACTCAAGGGTATGGCGCAGGAAATGCGGCGTCGGCAGCCCGCGAGCGCGGAGGTTCGTGAACTCGCGGACTGGGCGGAATCCCGCGCTGGCCCGCGTTGAATTGGCGGAAAACGAAGGGCCGGAATGAGCAGTTTTTGGCGTTTTTGAGCAAGGCGGGGCGGGGCGCGTGATAAATTCCCGCGTAATCAGCTGTTTGCAGGGCTAAAGTACATGCATTGAAGTACATCGGGAAGGGATGAGAAAAATGAGCACCACGTGGAAATCGATTCTTGCCGGCGCCGTCCTCGGCGTTGCCTCCGGACTTGCCGCCGCGCAGGGTGCAGACGTCGGTCTGGTGAACATGCTCAACGGCGATGTGAATTACCAGAGCGAGGGCGCGCAGGCGTCCAAGGCGCGCTCGTTCATGAAGGTGCGCCAGGGCGACCGCTTCACTGTGCCTGCGGGGGCGCAAATCCGGGTTGTCTACTTCCAGGGCGGACGTCAGGAAACCTGGAAGGGGCCTGCCTCGTTCAAGGCGGGTGACAAGGCGAGCGAAGGCGGGCAGCCAGCCGAAGTCGCGACACTGCCTTCGTCGGTGCCGCAGAAGATTGCGCAGGTTCCTGAACTTATACAGATCACCAAACTCGGACGCTCGGGCGGTGTGTCGGTGCGCGGTGGCAAGGCGCCCAAACTGACCAACGAGCAGCTTGCGGAAGTCAACGCTGCGAAGGACACCTACAAGAAAATGCGCAGCAGCTCGCCGGCGGATGACATCACCCCGGAGCTGTACCTCTACAGCGTTCTGCAGGATTTCCTGCTCTACGACGACATGAAGCCGGTCGTGGAAGAAATGGCCAAGCGCCAGCCGGGCAACGCCGAAATCAACGAACTCGTGTCCTGGGTGAAGAGCAAAACCAACTGATATCAGCCGGGTCTGATGAAACGGGGCGCTGAGGCGCCCCGTTTCTTTTCCTGCGTACGCAGGCTGAGTTTTGTTCTGCTGCACCGAAGAGTGCAGTTTCAGACGCTACATGTCGATGTGAATTACTCCGCGATGTGAATCACTCCGGCTTGACGCCCGCGTCCCTCAGCACCTTCTCGTACTTCGCGGTTTCCTTGCGGAATACGTCCTCGAACTCTTCGAGCAGGCCACCGGCGATGCCGAAGCCCGCATCGGTCAGCCGCTTGTTCACATCCGGCTGATTCAGCACCGCGGAAATCTCGCGGTTGATCTTCGAAAGCACCTCGCGCGGCGTGGCGAGCGGTGCCATCAGCCCGTGCCAGATGGTGAACTCGAAGCCGGGGATCGTCTCCGCCACTGCCGGAAGGTTTCCGAAAGGCCCGCCGCCGGATTTCGCATTTAGCGTCGCAATCGGCCGTGCGCGTCCCGCCTTGATCGGCGACATCGCGGTGCTGATGCCATCGAACATGAGGTTGATCTCGCCTCCCATGAGTGCGTTCAACGCCGGGCCCTGTCCCTTGTACATCACCATGATCATCTCGGTCTGCGCATGCGAACGCAGCAGCTCGCAGGCCACCGTCGGCACCCCGCCCGCCGAGCCGCAGCTCACCGTGCCGGGTTTGGATTTCGCGAGCGCGATGATCTCGGCCACCGTCTTCGGCGCGAAGTTGGAACTCGCGAGCATCACCATCGAGAGGTTCACCAACTGGATTACCGGAGCGAGAT
>CANIEV010000135.1 GCA_947466535.1 Betaproteobacteria bacterium | reverse complement strand
CCGATCAGGTGCAGCAGTCCGCCGGCGCCGTAGGAGCCGAAACGGATCTCGCCCGGCTTGACCTTGGCGTAGGCTACGAGGTCCTTCAGCGACTGGACCGGGAGTTTGTCTGTGACCGCGAGCACCATCGGCGAGCGCGAGGCGAGTGCGATCGGCGTGAAGTCGCGGATAGGGTCGTAGTTGGCGGTGAGTTTGGTGGCGGGCAGCAGCACCAGATCGGTGGGGGAAAGCAGCAGCGTGTAGCCGTCGGCGCGAGCCTTGATCACCGCGTCGAGCGCGATCTGTCCGGCGGCGCCGGTGCGGTTTTCCACGACCACCGTTTGCCCGAGCCGCTGGGTGAGGCCCTGCGCGAGTACCCGCGCCCAGCCGTCGGCCTGGCCGCCGGCGCTGGTGGAGACAACCAGCCGGACAGGACGCGAGGGGAACTCTTCCTGCGCGAAAGAGTTGGAGGTGACCGTGGCCAACCCCAGCGAGGCGGCAAGCGCCGCAAATGTCTGGATGAACTTCACGCGCATCTCCTTCGATCAGCCACGCGCGGCGTTGCGTGCAGCGTGTTCCATCTCGCCGTAACTGCGGTCTTCGCGCATTCCGTTGTCGACCGCCCACTGCGCGAGTTCACCATGCCGTACGAACCAGACATCGGGGTGGTCGCGGTAGTAGGCGATCACCTTGTCGAGCATCGCGGCGATCACTGGTCGGCCGCCGGTGTGGCCGTGGAAGGCGAGGCTGATCAGCGAGCCCGGCTCGTGCCGGTAAAGGTAGTCGAAGGTGCCCTTGTAGGCGTCGAAGAGGTCGAGTGGGTTGCTTTTGAGCACCCGGTTGTCGGAGAAATCCGAGTTGGGGATCCCTACGATGTCGCCTTTTCCCGTACGGATGATCCGTGGCAGGTCGGTGTCGTACAGGTCCACATGCCACTTGAAGCCGTGCTCGGCGAGGAGTTCCGCGGTGTGGGGCGTGTAGCTCACCACCGGGCTCGACCAACCCTGCGGTCGTGCGCCGGTGACGTTCTCATACAGCGACACGCAGCGCTGGATCACCGCGCGCTCCTGTTCGGGACTGAGCTGGCTCAGGATTGTGTCCTGGGTATAGGAGTGCGCGGCGAGCGTGTGGCCGGAACCGTGGATTGCGCGGATCAGTTCCGGGTACAGCTCGAACACCCTGCCGCTCGGTGAAAAGGTGGCCGGCACGCCGTGGTGATCGAGGATGCGCATCAGCCGCCAGGCGCCTTCGCGTGCGCCGTAGCTCGCCCAGGCGATCCGGCTGTGATCAACAGTGCCGGCTTTCAGCGATGACGTGTTTGGTCCGTACTGGGGCGAGGCGCCGTCCGACCAGAGTTCGACCATCACGCTGATCGCGATCGCGATCCGTTTGCCCTTGGGCCATCCGGGTTTCATCGGGTACTCCTCCATTATCTGTCCGCCGCCAACTGTTTTTTCCGTCCTTGTTTGGAAGGCGGGGTCGGGAAGGCGGATTCTACGGCCCCGGGGCGTGACGCGAGCGGCTTTCGGGGCTCGGTTGCGCTGATCCGTGGGTATCAGTACACTCGGCGCCCTTCATGAAGTCCCGGGTGGGCGTCCTGTTAGAGTTCCGCTCCGGGGACCGTCGCGGGTCGGCGGGGGGTCGCGCAAGGCGATCCGGCGCAAAACGGTGTTGGCGATGGTGTGAAGTCGATAGTGTGCGCTTGAGCCCGGCGCGGGCAGTGATACGGAATCGGCGAAATCCGGGGTGGCCCGGCAGGCTCGCCGGTGCATTGCTTCCTCATAGTGTTCGTGCGCACCAGGATTCAGACGGAGAAGTTCATGGAACAGGAAAAGATGGTGCCGGTGACGATACTCACCGGATTTCTCGGCGCGGGCAAAACCACGCTGCTCAACCGCATCCTCCAGGAGGATCACGGCCACCGTATTGCAGTGATAGAGAACGAATTCGGCGAGGCGGGTATCGACAACGAGATCCTGGTCAACGACACCGAGGAGCAGATCGTCGAGATGAACAACGGCTGCATCTGCTGCTCGGTGCGCGGCGACCTGGTGCGCATCCTCGGTGAACTCAAGGACAAGCGTGACGACGGCCGGCTCAAGTTCGACCGCGTGGTGATCGAGACCACCGGCATGGCCGACCCCGGCCCGGTGGCGCAGACCTTTTTCCTCGATGAGGGCATCGGCAATTACTACCTCCTCGACAGCATCATTACCGTTGTCGATGCCAAGCACGGTCAGAAGCAACTCGATGAATTCCGCGAAGCGCAGGAACAGGTCGGTTTCGCCGACCGGATTCTCCTGTCCAAGTCCGACCTGGTGTCCGACGAGGAACTCGACAAGCTCCGCACGCGCCTGGTGCGCATGAACCCGCGCGCGCCGATGAAAAAGGTGCATTTCGGAAACATGCCGATCGAGGAAGTGTTCGACATCCGCGGCTTCAATCTCAATGCGGTGCTCCAGATCGACCCGGACTTCCTCGGCGATGCCGAGCACACCCACGACGAGCACGTCCGGTCCTTCGTTTTTCGCTCGAAGAAGGCGTTCGACGGCACGAAGCTGGAGGAATTTCTCTCCGGCCTCACGCAGGTCTACGGCAACGATATGCTTCGTTACAAAGGTATGCTATATCTCAAGGGCAACCCGCGACGGGTGGTGTTCCAGGGTGTCCACATGATGATGGGCGGGGACATGGGCAAACCCTGGGGCAAGGATGAGGCGCGCGAAAGCGTCATGGTGTTCATCGGCCGGAACCTTCCGGAAGACCTTTTCATCAGAGGGCTTGAACAATGTCTCGTGGGGCAGAAATGAAAAAAGCGGCAGCGAAAAAAGCGACGCAAAAGCCGGTGAAGAAGGCAGCGCCGAAACCGGCCGCCAAGCCCGCGGCAAAGCCGGTAGCCAAGTCCGCAGCAAAGCCTGCGGTGAAGCCTGCGGTGAAGCCTGCGGCCAAGCCCGTCGCGAAGCCGGCGGTGAAATCCGCAGTCAAACCCGTGGTGAAGTCGCCGGTCAAGGAAGCGCCGGAAAAGTCGTCGGACGGCGGCCTGACCGAAGCGCAACTGCGCAAGGCGCCCGCCCGGGACTACATGAATGCGGACCAGCTCGCGTTCTTCCGCAAGATGCTGCTCGCGATGCAGCGCGAGATTCATGAAAAGGCTGACGAGACCTCCGAGCACCTGCGCGAGCACGAGGTCGAGCCCGATCCCACCGACCAGGCGACGATCGAGGAAGAATACGCGCTCGAACTTCGTGCGCGTGACCGCGAGCGCAAGCTGCTGAAGAAGATCGGCGAGTCGCTGCGCCTGATCGAAGACGGCACCTACGGCTGGTGCGAGGAGACGGGTGAAGCCATCGGCATCCCGCGCATGCTCGCACGCCCGACCGCCACGCTGTCGGTGGAAGCGCAGACCCGCCGTGAGCTGAAGCAGAAGCTCTACGGCGACTGATAAGCGTCCCCAATTCCCAAGCATGATCCGGCACGGCAGACTGCGGTGGACAGGGCGGAGTAATCCCGCCATCTGGCTGCGCTTTGCCGCGTTCCGGCTGCTGCTCGCCGCCGGCATCCTGTTCGCCCAGTTAGGCGCGCAACTGCACGCGATTGAACACATCGACCACGATCTCGCGGTCGCGAAATTCGGCAGCAAGAAGGCGCCGCCGCTCAAGCACACCGCCGAGCAGTGCTCGCTCTATGCCGCACTCGACAGCGGTATTTCCGGATCCTCCCTCCCGGTGCTCTGCCTTCCGCAGGGCATCGAAACCGCGGCGGTTACCTCCGCCGGCATCGTTGTATTCACGCTCGCACCGTTCCGGTCGCGAGCGCCCCCCGCAACACTTTCCTGACGCAGCACCCTTTGCACGCATGCGGTCGCCCACAAGGGCGCTGCATCCGCTTCCATGCATTGCCAGGAGAGTCACTCATGCACCATCCATTGCGTCCGGCCGCCCTTGCGGTCGCCTGTGCGCTTGCTGCGCCCGGACTGATTTACGCCCAGACGGGCAACACACAAGCTGCCGCACCCGTACCCGAAGCAACTCCCGCGGAAATCCAGCTCAAGGCCATCGTTGTCACCGCCGATCCGCTCGGCAGCGGCTCCGACCTGTTCGATCTCGCGCCGCCGGTTTCGGTCATGGACGGCCGCGGGCTGGTCCTGAAACGCCGCTCCAGCCTCGGTGAGACCGTGACGGACTTGCCCGGAGTGAGTTCCACCGGCTTCGGCCCGAACGCCAGTCGCCCGGTGATTCGCGGACTTGACGGTGATCGTGTCCGAATCCTGCAGAACGGCGCGGGCATGTTCGACGCCTCTGCCGCGAGTCCGGATCATGCGGTCACGATCGACCCGTTGGCGATTGACCGGATCGAGGTCGTGCGCGGGCCGGCGGCACTTCTCTACGGCGGCAACGCCGTAGGCGGTGTAGTGAACGTGATCGATGGTCGCATACCCCAGGCCCGTATGCAGGGTGTGGGCGGCGCGTTCGAGCAACGGCTTGGCGGACCTGATGGCGAACGCGGTGTTTCAGGCCGGATCGACGCCGGCAACGGGACGTTCGTGATCCACGGCGATGCCTACGGCCGCACCACCAGCCAGCAGCAGATCAAGGGCTCTCCGGTTTCCTCGCGGCTGCAGGATATGGTCAACAGTGGTCAGGCGACCGTAACAGCGATCCAGCGTGATGCGCACGGCCGCCTGCCCAATAGTGACCAGCGATCGGACGGCGGCGCGCTTGGCGGCTCGTTTTTCTGGGACAAGGGATACGCCGGCGTATCTGCATCGGATATGAGCACCAACTACGGGACGGTCGGCGAACCGACTGTCCGGATCGACATGGCCTCGAAGCGCTACGACGCGGCGGGCGAGATCCGGGACCTGGGCGGTTTCATCCAGAGCATCAAGTTCAAATACGGAGCCTCGGAGTACCAGCATCGCGAGATCAACGCGGGCGTGGTCGGCACGACATTCCGCAGTTCGGGCAGCGACGCGCGGGTCGAGCTGCAGCACGCCGCGATCGGGCGCCTGCAGGGAATGATCGGCTTCCAGTCGACGGTGTCGCGTCTGGTGGCCGAGGGCGACGAGGCGTTCATCCCGTTCAACCGGACCGCCGGCACCGCGGTGTTTGCGTACGAGGAAATGGCACTGGGGGCTCTCAGGCTCAACTTCGGTGGCCGCTACGAGGATGTGAAGGTGCGCGCCGATCCGTTCGCCGCGACCGGCGCGGCGGCGAATGCGCGAGGCTTCGGGCTGCGAAGCGGCGGCGTCGGCGGTATCTATCCGCTGGCGCCGGGTTATGCGCTCGCGGTCAACGGCACCTACACCGAGCGCGCACCTAGCGGCACCGAGCTGTATGCCGACGGTCCGCACGCGGCCACCCAGCAATTCCAGATCGGCAACCGCAACCTCGGCATCGAGCGCTCTCGCGCGATCGACTTCGGCGTGCGCAAGATCTCGGGGGCATTCACCGGCAGCGCGGGCGTGTTCATCAACAAGTTCAGCGACTACATCCAGCTCTCGCCGTCGATCGATCCGGCCACCGGCCGGCAGTTTTACCGCGATGGCGACGACCGCTCGGTGCAGAGCTCGAACCCGGCGGTGTGGGCGGGCTACGGAACGGCCCGACCGCAATTCAACTTCACCGCGGTGCCGGCGACCTTCCGCGGGGCGGAGTTCGAAGGGAAGTACCGGGCCTGGGAATCGCGCGGGCAGAGGGTCGATCTGACCGGCCGGGTCGACATGGTGCGCGCTTCGAGCAACGGCCAGCCGCTCGCGCGAATCGCGCCGGCACGCTACACGATCGGTGCGGAATATCAGCATCCGGTAGGCCTGCGTGCAGGAATCGATGCGACACGGGTGGCGGCACAGAACCGCATCCCGACTTATCCCTCGGTGCTCGCCACCAATCTGCCCACCGACGGATACACCATGGTGAACGCGAACGTGTCGTACCGGTTCCGTGCGTTCGCCGATACCGCCTGGGACGTGTTCCTGCGCGCCAACAACCTGCTGAACGTGGAGGCGCGCAACCACCTGTCGTTTCTCAAGGAAGTGGCACCGCTGCCGGCACGCGGTGTGCAGATCGGACTGCGCGGATCGTTCTAGCGGGAGCTTGCAAGGGAGTGTGGTGCCTCCCTTGTCCTTCCGCCCTCTAGCGCGGCGTGCCTGTCCCCCCCGTTCGGGGGACAATAACGGTTCTTCGCTCCACGGACATACGATGGAACAATTTCACGGCACCACCATCATCTCGGCGCGCCGCGGCGGCAAAGTTGCCCTCGGCGGCGACGGCCAGGTCACGCTCGGCAACATCGTGATCAAGGCGACCGCGCGCAAGGTGCGCCGTCTGTTCCACGACCGCATCCTTGCAGGTTTTGCCGGCGGCACGGCCGACGCCTTCACGCTGTTCGAGCGCTTCGAGGCGAAACTCGAGAAGCACCAGGGCAACCTGATGCGTTCGGCGGTGGAACTCGCCAAGGACTGGCGCACCGACCGCATGTTGCGCCGGCTGGAGGCGATGCTCGCGGTTGCCGATACCGAGCATTCGCTCGTCATCACCGGCAACGGCGATGTGCTCGAGCCCGAGTACGGGCTGATCGCGATCGGCTCGGGTGGCCCGTACGCACAGGCCGCGGCGCGCGCGCTGCTCGACAACACCGAACTCGACGCCGAGAGCGTCGTGCGCAAGTCGCTCGCGATCGCGGCCGACATGTGCATCTACACCAACCAGAACGTCGTCGTCGAGACGCTCTGAGCGCAAGGCCGATCCGTCCATGACACAAATGACCCCGCAGGAAATCGTCCACGAACTGGACAAGCACATCGTCGGCCAGTCGCGCGCCAAGCGCGCGGTGGCGATCGCGATGCGCAACCGCTGGCGCCGCCAGCAGGTGGCCGATCCGCTCCGCCAGGAGATCACGCCGAAGAACATTCTCATGATCGGTCCCACCGGAGTGGGCAAGACCGAGATCGCGCGGCGCTTGGCGCGCCTCGCGGACGCGCCCTTCATCAAGGTCGAAGCGACCAAGTTTACTGAAGTCGGCTACGTCGGCCGCGACGTGGACACCATCGTGCGCGACCTGGTGGAGATCGGCATCAAACAGACGCGCGAACTCGCGATGAAAAAGGTGCGCGTGCGTGCCGAGGACGCGGCCGAAGAACGCGTGCTCGACGCGCTGATTCCGCGCGCTTCGTCCGGCCCGAATTTCCTGAACCAGTCCGATGACAAGCCGGAAGATTCCGCCGCGCGGCAGAAGTTCAGAAAGAGGCTGCGCGAAGGCGAGCTCGACGATCGCGAGATCGAAATCGAGGTGTCGCAGTCCTCGCCGCAGATGGAAATCCTCGCCCCCGCCGGGATGGAAGAACTCACCCAGCAGATCCAGGGCATGTTCCAGAACATGGGCGGTGCGCGAAAGAAATCGCGCAAGATGAAAATCCGCGAGGCCTACCGCGCACTGATCGATGAAGAAGCGGCGAAGCTCGTCAACGAGGAAGACCTGCGCGCGCAGGCGGTCACCAACGTCGAGCAGAACGGCATCGTTTTTCTGGATGAGCTCGACAAGATCGCATCCAGGAGCGAAATGCAGGGCGCAGACGTGTCGCGCCAGGGCGTGCAGCGCGACCTGCTGCCGCTGGTGGAAGGCACCACCGTCACCACCAAGTACGGCATGGTGCGCACCGACCATATTCTTTTCATCGCAAGCGGCGCCTTCCATTTCGCCAAGCCCTCGGACCTGATCCCCGAACTGCAGGGGCGCTTCCCTATCCGGGTGGAGCTTGATTCGCTCTCCACCGGCGACTTCGAGCGCATCCTCACCTCGACCGACGCCTGCCTCACCCGCCAATACGAAGCGCTGCTTGCCACCGAGGGTGTCACGCTCGAGTTCTCGCCCGAAGGCGTGGAACGGCTGGCCGAGATCGCCTTCTCGGTGAACGAGAAGACCGAGAACATCGGCGCGCGCCGGCTCTACACCGTGATGGAAAAGCTGCTGGAGGAGATTTCCTTCGATGCCGGCCGCAGTTCAAATCCGGCGGGTGCGGCGAAAATCGTAATCGATGCGGCCTACGTCGATGCACGGCTGAAGGAACTTGCCGGCAGAGAGGATCTCGCGCGCTACGTCCTGTAGTCACGCAGACCCTGCGGTGGGGTGCAGAAATTGTGCACTTTCCCGTTTTTACATCAAGCAATGAAGCCTGATAGAGGTCAATTGATTGCGGAATTTAGCAATCGGTAGACCGGTCTTTCGGCCGGCGGATACGATGGCGCAATCGGTTGCCGTCGTCCTGCTGATGATGTCGAGCGTCAGTGGGTACATCAACGCGGGCAAGTCGATGGAGCACTGCGCATGAAGGCCTCGGTGCGGTGTGCGTTTGGCCTCTTCTGGAGCGCGGGCTCGAACGAAGACGCACTTTCGCAACTTCGCGAACACGATCGCAGCGGCGTAATCGCCGGTGTCACCGAGGACGCTTTCGCCGCGGCGCGCGCCTACGAGGGCAAAACCGCCGATGGCATCGGTGCCGGGGTGGACGCGGGCGGACCTCGACGGCCGGGTGCGTTGCGCGGTGGCCGCGGACCGGCGCGGGCCCGAGCTGCACTTCCGCGCCGACCGCAATGCGCACTACGAAAGCGTAGCCGATGCCATGGCGGCAGCCCAGCGCAACGGCATCGTGCAGATCGCGTTTGTCACCGAGCAGGCGAAATAGGCGCCCGCGATGACGCTGCATTCTTGTTACCGAACGTTACCTTGTGACGACGTTTCGCCAAACTGGCTTGTGGTCTAATCCGCGCATGTTGTTCTCCCGATCCTCGCGAACCGTCACCGGCTGGCTGGCCATCGTGCTCATGGCGCTCAACGCGCTCTGGCCGCTGATTGCCAACGCCAGGCCGGCGTCTGCTGCTGCATTCACCGAGGTCTGCACGGCCGGCGGAATGCAGCGCATACCGGTCGATGGCGGGGGCACGCGCGCTCCCGAGCTGACGCTCAGCCAGCATTGCGCGTCCTGCGCGTTCAGCGGGGATCGCGCGGCGGCACCGCCGACGGCTCCGCTGTTGTTCGTTTCGGCGCCGGTGCAGATCGCAGTCCTGTCTGTCGCCGAACCCGCGCTCGGGCCGACATTCTCCGGCTACCCCTACTCGCCTCCTCGGGCACCTCCCGCCTCCGCCTGAAGACATGGGCCGCGATTAACCGCGGCCATCAGTCAGGGGGAGATCGCGGCATGTCGCCGCAGGTCGAATTCCCGATTCGATCATCGATCATCCGGTCGATTCTCCGCGTCAGAGTGTCTTGCCGAAAGTCCTAATACAAGCGTATTGGCGTTCGAGCATTTCCGCGCCTGGGATGTGCGGAATCCGTAGAGCTTATCGAAATGATCAGAAGAAACGCTTTATCCGTATTGCTTGCGCTGCCCATGGCGGCGCTCGCTCAAACACCGGTCAATGCCGCCGAAGGTGCTTCCTCGCCGCAGGACAAGGCGCTCGAGGCGATCGTCGTCACCGCCAGCCGGTCCGACACCCGCTTGCAGGACATGCCCCTGCATACCTCGGTAATAACGCAAGAGGACATCCGCAACTCGCCCGCGCAGACGCTTGACCAGTTGCTGCGCAATGTTCCGGGCCTGCTGGTTCCGGGAACGCCGGCGTTTGCAAGCGACCCGACCGGTCATAACATCAAGTTTCGCGGCATGGACAAGAAGGTGCTGGTTCTGGTGGATGGCATCCCGGTGCACGACCCCTTCTTCACCACCATTCAGTGGTTCAAGGTGCCGCTGGGCTCGGTTGATCGGGTGGAGGTGATTCGCGGCGGCGGCTCGAGCCTGTGGGGCAATCTTGCGGTGGGCGGGGTGATCAACATCGTCTCCAAGCGCCCGACATCCGGAGACGGCGAGGGGCAGATCTCTGCCGGCAGCATGAACACCTGGAACGGCGCGGTCACGAAGAACCTCGTCATCTCGGATGCTCTCAGTTTCACCGTCTCCGGTGACGGTTTCACCACCAAGGGCTACAACACCGCACCGGCGGACTATCGCGCCGCGTTCTGGCCGGGCCGCGGAACCTCGTCGGCAACCGCCGACAACATCCGCATCACCGCCTTCTTCAAGCCCTCGCCTGACCTGAGGGGGTTTGTCCGCATGGGTTATCACGAACAGAACGAGGAGATCGGCGGCTATCTCTCCGGCAGCAATCAGCAGAAAGGCCCCGACATCCAGGCGGGACTCACGAAGCGGATCGACGACCGCAGCCAGATCCTGGCGAACACCTGGGCACAGTGGATACGCTTTGACAAGTACAACGGCGCCGGATGCTATGCCGCGGCGGTGTTCGTCTGCGGCGCATCTTCGGCGGCGGCGAGCGTGGCACAGCAGGGCGCGGCGATACGCCAGTACGCCTCCTCGTACGATGCGATGGACTACCGCGAACGTGGCGCTTCGTTCATGTACTCGCGCGAAATGCGCGGTGTGTTCTCCGGCATGCAGCTGGGCGCGGATTACCGCCTGCTCTCGGGCGAGGACGCGCAGGAGAGCTATCGCACCCCGACCGCTGCCTTGCCTGCCTCGTCCCGCATCCAGCGTTCCAATTACGGCACGGGCATGCAGCAGTTCACCGGCGTATTCGGGCAGTTCAAGTTCGCCCCCGTCGATCCGCTGGAGATCAGCCTGTCGACCCGTTGGGACACCTACAGCAGTTCGCGGGGCATGGCGACGCAGACCAACTACACGAACGTCGCAACACCGGTATTCGCGTCGCAGGCGGGGGGCAGCGTTCCTGATGTGACCAGGAGCGCGTTCAATCCCACGCTCTCGGCGCGTTTCGACGTGAATGACCAGCTGGCCTTGCGCGGGTCGACCTACAAGGCGTTCCGGGCGCCGGGCATGAACAACATGTACCGAACCTTCGGGAGCGCCAACATCACGGTGGCGAACCCGGCGCTCGGCCCGGAAACGCTGAGCGGTCAGGAGGTCGGTTTTGACTGGCGCGGCAGCAACTACTCGTTCGGCGCAACCTTGTTTACCGCCAAGGTGCAGGACGTGGTGGCGAACTTCACCATCAACCCCAACGGCGTGTTCTCGGCGGCCAACATCCCGCTGGCGGTGCAGAACATTTGTGGAGCGTCGGTGGGCGCGGGGTCGGCGCTCTGCACCGGCACCGTGTCCTACAACACCAACGGTCAGGACCAGCGCTCCAACGGGCTGGAACTGGACACAAAGTGGCAGGTAAGCCGGGCCTTGAGCGTGACGGCCTACTACACCCGCACGCTCACCTACTACACGAGCACATCCACCGGTGAGCCGGTGAACAAGCAGCTGCAACTCGTTCCGAAGAACGTCGTCGGAACCAACCTCGTGTGGCGGCCGCAGGAAAAGTGGACGCATACGCTGGGCATGAGGTT
>CANIEV010000134.1 GCA_947466535.1 Betaproteobacteria bacterium | reverse complement strand
TTCACTTCGCTCGAACCACTGTGGATTGCTTCACTTCGCTCGGACCACTGTGGATTGCTTCACTTCGCTCGGACCACTGTGGATTGCTTCACTTCGCTCGGACCACTGTGGATTGCTTCACTTCGCTCGGACCACTGTGGATTGCTTCGCTTCGCTCGCAATGACCCGCTAGTCCCCGCCCGCGCCGTCATTGCGAGGAGCGCAGCGACGCGGCAATCTCAGCCCGCCCACCGACCTCGATCGCCCCTTGCACTTACTGCATGCCCGGTTCGATCCGCGTCACCACATAGGCCCCGTCGATCTTTTCCGCCGAGAACTTCACCTTGTCGCCCTGCTTGAGTCCGCCGAGCATTGCCGGGTCCTTCACCTGGAACACCATGGTCATCGGCGGCATGTCGATGCTCGCGATCGGCCCGTGCCGAAGCGTAATTTTTTTGGCGTCGCGGTCCACGCGCCGCACTTCGCCGTCAGCCAGTTCCTGCGACAGCGCCGCCGTCTGAAGCCCGAGCGCCAGCAGCAGCGATGCAATCAGTCTGAACATCCCAGAGTTTCCTTGCCTCATTTCCCTGCCTCCACGATGATCCTGCCCACCATGCCGGCCTCGAAATGGCCCGGAATCAGGCAGGCGAAATAGAAGTCTCCCGCTTGCGTGAAACGCCAACCGATCTGCCCGGATTTGCCGGCGGTGACGTGCGCCATGTGCGGCTCGTCGTGCTCCATACCCGGATGTTTTTTCATCATCTCGGCGTGCACCTTCAACTCCGCCATCGTGCCGAGCACCATTTCGTGCAACACCTTTCCCTTGTTGCGAACGACGAAGCGCACGGTGTCGCCCTGGCGAATCCGCAATTCGGCGGGCGAGAAACGCATCGTGTCGCTCATGTCGACGGTGATCGTCCGCCTTGCCTTGCGCGGATCGGCCGCTATGCCGAAAGGCTGCGCCTCGGCCTTCGAGTAGTCGAAGGCCTTGCCGCCCGCATGCTGCTCGTGCGCGAGCGCGGCGCCTGTAACCAGCATCGTCGCAGCGCACGTTATAAGTAACCTCCTCATCGTCTTTCCTTTCAGTGCTGATGCGTGCCGCCACCCGGGGCAGGTTTGCGCACCGTGGCGTTCGGCCGTTCCGTCGAGACCGGCCCGGGATCACGCGTGGGCACCGGTGCGTCGCCCGTCCATTCGCGCGCAACCGTGCCCGCGGGGTGCTTGTACCAGCCGGGATCCTTGTAGTCGTCGCGCGCAAGGCCCTCGCGCACCTTGACCACGCTGAACATGCCGCCCATTTCGAGCGCGCCGAAAGGCCCGGTGCCGGTCATCATCGGCAGGGTGTTGTCGGGCAGGGGCATTTCCATCTCGCTCATGTCCGCCATGCCGCGATCACCCATCACCATGTAGTCGGGCACGAGGTTCATGATCCGCTGCGCGATGCCGCGCTGGTCCACGCCGATCATCGTCGGCACCTTGTGGCCCATCGCGTTCATCGTGTGATGCGACTTGTGGCAGTGGATCGCCCAATCTCCGGGTGCGTCGGCAACGAACTCGATCGCGCGCATCTGCCCGACCGCGATGTCGGTGGTCACCTCCGGCCAGCGCGCGGTCTTCGGCACCCAGCCGCCGTCGGTCCCGGTGACTTCGAAATCCACCCCGTGCAAGTGAATCGGGTGGTTGGTCATGGTGAGATTGCCCACGCGGATCCGCACCCGGTCGCCGAGCCGCACCGCCATATGATCGATTCCGGGAAAGGCGCGGCTGTTCCAGGTCCAGAGGTTGAAGTCGAGCATGGTGTTGACGCGCGGCGTGTAGCTGCCCGGGTCGATGTCAAACGCGTTCAACAGGAACACGAAATCCCGATCGACCTTCATGAATGCCGGGGCCTTCGGATGCACGACGAGAAAGCCCATCATGCCCATCGCCATCTGCGTCATCTCGTCGGCGTGCGGGTGGTACATGAAGGTGCCGGACTTCTTCATCCCGAATTCGTAGACGAAGGTGCGCCCGGGCTGGATGTGTGGCTGGGTGAGCCCGCCCACGCCGTCCATGCCGTTGGGCAGCAGGATGCCGTGCCAATGAATGGTGGTGTGCTCGGGCAGACGGTTGGTGACGAAGATGCGCACCCGGTCCCCTTCGACGCATTCGATCGTCGGCCCGGGCGACTGGCCGTTGTAGCCCCAGAGATTCGCCTTCATGCCGGGGGCGATCTCGCGCACTACCGGCTCGGCAACGAGGTGGAATTCCTTCCATCCATCCTTCATGCGCCAGGGCGCGGTCCAGCCGTTGAGCGTTGCCACCGGCTGGTACGGGCGCCCGTTGGGCGGCGCGAGCGGCGGCTGCATCGTGGCACTCGTCTGCGTCGCCGCTTCCGGCACCGCACCGATCGCCGCGCGCGACACCACCGCGGCGCCGAGCACCGCCGCGCCGCCGCGCAGGAACTGTCGTCTGTTGTTCATTGTCGTTTCCTCCGGGGAATCAGTGACCGGCCGCAGCAGCGACGGGCGCAGTGGTTGAAGTCAACGCAGCCGCACCAATGAAGTTGCCGGATCGTCCGGTAAGCGCGATCTGCAGATCCGCATCGGCGAGCCAGTAGTTCCTGAGCGCGTCGATATAGGCATTCACGCTCGTCACCTGCTCGCGCGCATCCGCGAGGAGTTCGAACACGCTCGTGAGCATGCCGTTGTAGCGCAGCAGGTTTTCCTCCGAGATCTTCTTTCGCAGCGGCACCACTTCGTCACGGTAATGGCGCGCGAGGTCGAACGCGCTGCGATAGCCGCTCCAGGCCTCGCGCACTTCCGAGCGCGCGTTCACCGCGGTTTCAGCCACGCGGTTCACCGACTGCATGTAGATCGCCTCGGCGCGTGCCACACGTGAACTGCCCCAGTCGAACAGCGGCAGTTCGACGCGGATCTCGTAACCGTAGGAGAAGGGATTGGGCCCTTCTTTCGTGCGCGCCCGGCCGATCTCCAGCGCATTCACCAGCCGCGTGGTGCGGGTGAGCCCGAGCGCTTCGGCGGTCGCCTCCGCTTCGCGGCGCGCGGCGGCGATGTCCGCACGCTGCTGCATCGCGAGCGCCTCTATGTCCGCGATCTCGCGCAGCGCACCGGGCAGATCGGGCAGCCGGTCGGGCAGCGTGTAGCTCACATCCGCGCCCTCCAGCCCGAGCATGCGGGTGAGGCGCTCGCGCGCAACCACCGCCGCCTCGCGGCCGCGCGCCAGCTGCGCGGTCGCGTCGGCGTAGAACGCATGCTCGCGCATCTGCGCAAGCCGGCTCCAGTTGCCCGCCTGCACCATGCGTTGCCCGAGTTCCGCGCCGGCCTCGGCCGAGGCCTTCACCTGCTCGAGGTATTTCGCCGACTGCGCGGCGGCGAGCGCCTGTATCCAGGCGCGGCGCGTGTCGGCTGCGACACGCAGCACCTCGCCCGCCACCTGCTGCTTCACCCTCTCGAAGCGCCGGCCTTCCATCTCGCGGCGCAAGGGCAGGGTGAGTATCGACATGACATCGATGCCGATGCTCTCCTCCACCTTGCTTACCTCGTTGCCGTATTTCGTGCGCAGAACGCTGTAGCGTGGATTGGGCAGCCGGCCCGCGCGCGCGAGATCGGACCGCGCGATGCCGAGTTCCGAGTACGACGCCTGCAGCCCGGGATTCATCAGCAACGCGACCTGAACCGCGCCATCGGCCGACAGCGGTTGTGCGAGCAGTTTGCGCGCGGCGGTGCGTGCCTCGTCCGCGTCGGACTCGCTGCGATTCCATTTCACGTCCTTGCCGAGGCGCTCGCGCGCGACGGTTTCGATGTCGGCAAAGCCGCTGTCGGCGGGCGCGGAGGCGCAACCCGCGAGCAGCGCGATGCACGCCGCGGCAAGAGCACCGGAAATCCGCTTCGTGTTCGTCATGGCTTCTCCTGTTGCGGATGCATGCGCCCGTGCATGGACTGGTGGCCACCGGTCGAAGGGGACGCGGCGGCTGGAGCCGCCGGGTTGGGTGAAGCGGTGCTGCCGTGCATATGCGGCGCATCGGCGGTCGGCGCCGATGCCACATCGGACACATGGCCGCGATGTCCGCCCAGCGCGCGCATGCGTTCGTTCAGCGCGCGCCAGTCGGCGGGCGCGGTTTCTTCATAAGCGCGATAGGCGGGAAAGCTGTCCGCCGTCAGGGCCGACGACGCGAAAGCAAGCAACAACGCAAATGCGATGAGTTCCTTGTGCATCTCGAATCTCCGAATTTCCGGCGCGCGAACGGCAAGGCGCGCAATACGGAACATCAACGGGGACCTTCGCCGGATACGCAGGCAAAGGCGGTCGAAGCGCGATCAGGCGATCGCGGTCAGAGGAGCGCGAGCGGTGGTCGCTCGGGGAGATCGGGAAAGAAACTGCTGAAATGCGTCGCGGGTGCCGCGGCCATAGGCGACGAACACGGGGCCGGCGCAGTGAAGCCGCCCGCACTGGAGACGATTACACCGCCCGCGCAAAAGGCGGCACAGACACTGCACTTCGCATGCAGTGAATTACCGTCGTGATCGTTGTCGTGACCCGCATGCGCAGCGTAGTCCGTGCTTACGTTCGCGGTCTCATCCGCCTGATCAGTCGCTGCCGCCTCATGCACCTGATGAACGGAATCGTCCTGCACCTGAGAGGTATCCGCGTTGCCTTCCCGGTCGCAGCAATACAACATCGCGGCCGCGGCCATGCCCTGCACCGGAATGGCGGCAAGCAGCAGGCAGAAGACAATGCGACGGATGAACGCGGAGAACATGACTACAGTTTAGACCTTTCGGCTCGAGATCATCCGGTTCACCGGAATGCCGGTCGCCGCATCTGCGTACCCGCCTTACGTGTCGCCGGGCCGTGCGAACATCCGGCGGGCTCGCCCCACGGTCCGCGCGCAAGATCATCGAGGATCGGACAGTCCGGCCGTTCGTCGCCGTGGCAGCTTGCCGCGAGGCCCTCGAGGGTGCGCTTCATCGCCTTCATCTCCTCGATCCGCGCGGCGAGCTCCTCCACATGTTTCAGCGCCACCTTCTTCACCGCCGAGCTCGCACGCCGGCGGTTGTGCCAGAGGTCGAGCAGTTGCGCGATCTCCGGGATGCTGAAGCCAAGGTCTCGCGAGCGGCGGATGAACTGCAGCGTATGCACCTCGTTCATGCCGTACTTGCGATAGCCGGACTCGGCACGCATCACCTTCGGCAACAGATCCAGGCTTTCGTAGTGCCGGATCATCTTCGCCGACACACCCGAGAGCTTTGCCGCCTGACCGATGTTCAAGGTTCGCAGATCAGAATCCATCGTGCCTCCAATTGCGTGAGTGCCAAATTTTCTTTACCGCCAAGGCGCCAAGAAGCAAAACCAACACCGGAAGGCTTCGGAACAGGGAGGGCGGGAGAACCCGCCCTCCCCGTAACCCCTCCCACCCCTGCAAAGCCCGCATCGAGCGGGCTTTGTTGCGTGCTGCCTTGGTCGCGCTTTTCTTGGCGGCCTTGGCTTTTCTTGGCGTCCTGGCGGTAAAAAAGGAATGATCGCGGTCCTTGCAGTTTCGCTACGCAGACGGCTTCCAGCGCTTCAGCAGCAGCGCATTGCTGATCACGCTCACGCTGCTGAAGGCCATTGCGGCGCCGGCGATCACCGGGTTCAGGAAGCCGAACGCGGCAAGCGGGATGCCGACCACGTTGTAGAAAAAAGCCCAGAACAGGTTCTGGCGGATCTTGGAATAGGTGCGACGCGAGATGTCGATCGCATCGGCCACAAGGCGCGGGTCGCCGCGCATCAGGGTCACGCCGGCCGCGGCCATCGCCACATCGGTGCCGGTGGACATCGCGATCCCCACGTCCGCCGCGGCGAGCGCGGGCGCGTCGTTGATGCCGTCACCCACCATCGCCACCCGTGCGCCGCCCGCCTTGAGTTGCCCGACCACATCGGCCTTGTCCTGCGGCAGGACTTCGGCGCGAACCTCGGTAATTCCAAGCAGTCGCGCCACCGCCTCGGCGCTGCCGCGGTTGTCGCCCGAGACCATCACCGTGCGGATGCCCTGCGCGTTCAGGCGGGACACCGCGGCGGCGGCCGTTGCCTTCACCGTGTCCCCGAAGGAAAGCAGGCCGATCAGCACCGGCGCCGCGCCGACCGTCATGCCAACCTCCGCCAACCAGGAGACGGTACGACCCTCGGCCTGCAGCTCCACAGCGCGTGCCGCGAGTGCGCCGGTGTCGATGCCGAGCTCCAGCATCAGCCGGCCGCTGCCCAGCCGCAGCTCACGCCCTTCCACGTTTGCGGCGAGTCCGCGCCCTGCCAGAGCGCGGATCTCGAGCGCAGCGGGTACTTGCATCTTTCGTTCTGCTGCGGCCTCCAGCACGGCTGTCGCAAGCGGATGCTCGCTCCCTGACTGCACCGCGGCGGACAACCGCAGGAGCGCGTCGCTATCGCCGTTCGCGGCCTCAAAGGCCACCAATCGCGGCTTGCCCTCGGTGAGGGTGCCGGTCTTGTCAAAGGCCACCACCGTCAGCGCATGCGCGACTTCCAGCGCCTCGGCGTCCTTGATCAGGATGCCGTAACGCGCCGCCACCCCGGTGCCCGCCATGATCGCGGCGGGCGTGGCGAGGCCGAGCGCGCAGGGACAAGCGATGACCAGCACCGCCACCGCGTTGATGATCGCGGTCTCCCAGTCGCCGTTGGTGAAGCCCCAGCCAAGCAGGGTGATGAAAGCGATCCCCACAACCACCGGCACGAATACCGCGCTCACCTGATCGACGAGTTTCTGTATCGGTGCCTTCTTCGCCTGCGCCGACTCCACCATGCGCACGATGCGCGAGAGCGTGGACTCCGCGCCGAGCGCGTTGGTGCGCACCACGATCAAGCCTTCGGCGTTGATCGCGCCGCCGGTGACGCGGTCGCCAATGTGCTTTTCCACCGGCAGGCTTTCACCGGTGATCAGCGATTCATCCACATGGCTCGAACCCTCTGTCAGTTCGCCGTCCACCGGAATACGCTCCCCCGGGCGGATCACCACCAGATCGCCCAGCCGCAGCTGTTCAATCGGCAGGTCCAGTTCCGCGCCGTCGCGCCGCACCCGCGCGCGGTCGGGCCGCAACGCGTTGAGCGCGCGGATGGCTTCCGTCGTCTGGCGCTTGGCCCGCACCTCCAGCCATTTGCCAAGCAGCACCAGCGTGATCACCACCGCCGAGGCTTCGAAGTAGAGGTGCGGCACGCCGTGGGCCGCACCGTGTTCAAGGCTCGCGAACAGCAGGTACACCGAAAGCCCGTAGCCGGCGGTGGTTCCGAGCGCCACCAGCAGGTCCATGTTGCCGGTGCGCGCGAGCAGCGCCTTCCAGCCCGCGCGATAGAAGCGTGCACCGAGCCAGAACTGCACCGGCGTGGCGAGCGCAAGCTGCAGCCAGCCGTTCAGCATCCAGTCCATGCCGAACAACATGCCGACCATCGGGATCACCAGCGGCAGGGAAAGCGCGCCCGACACCGCCACCTGCCACCAGTCGTTGGCGGGCTTCGCGGGTACGGCGCCCGCCTCGGGCTGCGTGACCGATGCGGTGTAGCCCGCGTGTTCGATCGCTTTCACAAGTTGCTGCACGCTCACCGAGCCGCGGGCGAATTCGACCTCCGCCGATTCGGTCGCGAGATTCACCGTAGCGGCGGTCACGCCCGGCACCTTGCCAAGCGCTTTCTCCACCCGGCTCACACAGGAGGCGCAGGTCATGCCCCCGATCGAGAGCCGAACCGTGTCACGGCCGACCGAATAACCGGCCTTCTCCACTGCAGCGCGCAACGCGTCGAAACTCACAGCGCCGGTTGCCTGCACAGAAGCCGACTCGGTGGCGAGGTTCACCGTGGTCCCGGACACCCCTGGCACCGCCGCAAGGTTCCTCTCCACCCGCGCGACGCAGGAGGCGCAGGTCATGCCTTCAATCGGCAATATCCATTCGCAGACCTCACCCGCGGGGGCGTCGGCGGTTTGCTGTGCTGCAAGCGTGGACATGGGCGTCTCCTTGAACTCCGTAATTCCCGTTTAAACCTTACCATCATGGCAAGGTCAAGCGCCTTCTATTCCCGCGCCTTTTATTCCTGGAAATGGCTTGACCTTGCCATCGTGGGAAGGTGCACCGTTTGAGCAGGCTCAAACAGGAGCCAAATGGACGGGGCACAATGCCTTCATGAAACGCAAGGATTCGGACACAAGGAGCAAGACATGGAATTCGAAGTCAAGGACATGAGCTGCGGCCACTGCGTGATGAGCGTGACCAAGGCAGTGAAATCGGTGGATTCGCAGGCGAAGGTCGACGTCGACCTCGCGACCAAGAAGGTAAGCGTCGAAACCGAGAAGAATCGAAAGGCTATTGTCGACGCGCTCGCCGAAGCGGGCTATCCGGTCACCGCCTAAGCCGGGCGCCACAAGCTCGGGGTCTTCTTTTTTCGTGCCTACCGGGACCCGGTCGATTCATTTCTGTACATGAATCGCCCTCTTTCACACGCCAGCCGGACCTTTTCAAAAAAAATGTTCGACTTTTATGGTGGGCATTGGCGATTTCGTACGCATGGCCAAGGGCATTGAGGTTTCGCCCGATCGGAATCGATTGACCGGATCCAAACCGGGCGGTGATACTGCGCGGGCTTCTTCATACCCCATCCTCCTGAAGGACGCACCATGCGCATTTCAATCACGCTCCGGGCCTTACTGAACACGCTCCTGCTCTCGGCCGTACTGCCGCCGCTCACGGCCGTCGCACAGCCGGCACCGACCCTGCCGGAGATGAAATTTGTCGAGGTACCCGCAGGGGCGCGCGACAAATTCATCGGCGACCGCTTCAGCTACATGGAAACCGGCAAGCCGGACGCGCCCGCGGTGCTGCTTCTGCACGGCATCGGCGCGAACTCCTTCTACTGGCGCTTCCAGTACCGCGTGCTCGGCGAGCGCTACCGCGTGGTGGCGTGGAATGCACCCGGCTACCTTCTGACGGACAACCTGAAGAAGGAACGGCCAACCTGCAACGACTACGCCGATGCTCTCGCAGCGTTTGCCGATGCGGTCGGCGTGGGCCGGGCCGCGGTGATTGGCAATTCCTTCGGCTCGGCGGTGGCGCAGTGCTACGCGGAACGCTATCCCGCGCGGGTGGAACGCATGGCGCTATCGGGCACTTCGGTCGGCTCGATCACGACACCGGTCGATGAGCGAGAAAAGGTGTTCGAGCGCCGGCAGAAGCAGTTCGAACGCGCCGGCGGCATGGGCTATGCACGCGACGTGATCGGACTCCTGCTCGGCTCGAAGGCCGAACCCTGGGTAAAGCCCGAAGTGATGGCCGTGCTCGCGGGCACCAACGGCCCGGCGTATCTGCGCGCGAGCTTTGTCGCGTACGAGCTCGATTCGCTCGCGTTCGCGCCGCGGATAAAAATTCCCGTGCTGCTTGTTCACGGCACGGAGGACAAGATCGCGCCGATCGAGCGGACCTCGGTGGCCTTGTCGAAGGTATTGCCGAACGCGAAGCTGGTCCGGCTCGAAGGCCACGGCCACCTGCCCGAGGTGGAAGCCTGGCCGCGCGTGAATCCGTTATTGCTGGAGTTTCTCGGCTCGAAGTAGAACGAGCGGGTGAGCGTCGCGCTCCTTTGAGCGCCTAGTCCACGCGGATATTCGCCGCCCGGATCACCTTCTCCCACTTCGCGTACTCCGCAGCGATCAGCTCCCGCGTCGGCGTCGGGCCGAGCACGAACACATCGAACCCGCGCTGCTCGAGCGCGGCCTGGAAATCGCGGTCCTTGGCGACGGTCTGAAGCTCGCGCGCCCACGCGTCCATCACGGGCGCGGGCAGTCCCGCCGGTCCGACCATCGCCGCCCAGGAGCCGAAATCGAACGACGGCATGCCGAGCTCGCGCGCAGTGGGCACATTGGGAAGCGCCTCGTAGCGCTGCGATCGCGTGGTGAACAGCGCCTTGAGCTTGCCCTGGCGCAACTGCGGCAGGAGCAGCACCGGCTGATCGAAGGCCACCTGCACACGGCCAGCCGTGAGGTCCACCATCATCGGCGCCGCCCCCTTGTAGGGAATGTTCACCAGTGCGGTGCCGAGTTCCTGGTTCATGAGTTCCGCCGCCAGATGCGGCGTGGTGCCGATACCGGGCGTGGCATAACTGAATTTGCCTGGCTGCGATTTCGCGAGCGCGACGAATTCCGCCAGGGTTTCCGCCGGCACCGACGGATGCGCCGCGAAGATCAGATGGAACTGCGCGACGGTGCCAATCGCGCTGAAGGATTTCTGCGGATCGTAGGCCGCACCCTTGAACAGTATTGGCGAGCTGCTGAGCGTGCTCGCGTTGGCGTAGAACAGGGTGTAGCCGTCGGCTGGGGCCTTCACCACCTGGTTCGCGGCAAGCGTTCCGCCCGCGCCGCCTATGTTTTCGATGACGATCGGCTGGCCAAACTTGTCGGATACGCGCTGTGCGAGCAGGCGCGCGACGATCTCCGACGGCCCGCCCGCCGCGAAAGGCACCAGCAGGCGGATCGGCTTGTTCGGATAGGCCTGCGCCGATGCCGCCGCGCTCGTGATTGCCGCGGCGACTGCGAGCAGGGCGCCGGCTGCGACGCGCTCGAACGCGGGGCGCATCTCAGAGCTTCGTGAAAATGCGTTGCGCGTTGCGGCTGCGTACCCGCTCGCGCACGCCATCGCGCAGCGCATCCACGCGCGAGAGACAGCCCGCCATGTCGCCGATGGTGTGCGGGTAGTCCGAGCCGTAGAGCACGTTATCCGAGCCGAACACAGACACCGCCATTTCGAGCGCGTCCTGGCGGAACACCACCGAGTCGCAATACACGCGGCGGATTACGTTCCTCGGCGGCTCCACCGTCT
This sequence comes from Betaproteobacteria bacterium, assembly GCA_947466535.1. GTDB lineage: Bacteria > Pseudomonadota > Gammaproteobacteria > Burkholderiales > SG8-39 > CAMBSA01. The sequence goes on along the minus strand of CANIEV010000134.1, from coordinate 533 downwards.
TCGCGCGCGCGGCGGGGATGTTGTCCCAGCAGATGTCGAGCCGCCCGATCAGGAAAGGCAGCGCGCCGCCGCCGTGCGAGGCGATGATCTTCACGTTCTGGAACCGGTCGAAGAAACCATCGAGCATCATCCGCGACACCGCGAGCGAGGTATCGAAGGTAAAGCCGATCGGCGCGGTGAGCTGGAACTCGTGCATGCCGAGTTCGGACGATCCCGGAGGCGCGCTCGGATGAATCAGAACCGGCAGGTCATGCTTGTCGATTTCCTTCCAGATCGGCTCGAACAGCGGATCGGTGAGGTGCTTGCCGATCACGTTCGCAAGCACCATCACGCCGACCGCGCCTTTTTTCAGCGCGCGGCGCAGTTCCGCCACCGCGGCCTTGGGGTACTGCCAGGGAAGCGACGCCATCCAGCGGATCCGGTCCGGATAGGCGCGCTGACCGTCGGCGAAGGAGTCGTTCATGATCTTCGCTGCCTTGCTGCTGATCGCCTCGCCGCCCCAGTAGACGTTCGGGCAGGAGAGCGACACCACC
>CANIEV010000133.1 GCA_947466535.1 Betaproteobacteria bacterium | reverse complement strand
CAGGAGAACCCGGAAGTTCTCGCGGGCCGGGACCTCAGCGCGGGAGGCACCTGGCTGGGGACAAGTCGCAGCGGCAGGTTCGCGGCAATCACCAACTACAGAAACCCGTCGGATCGGCGCAGTGAGGCGCCCTCCCGCGGCGCACTCTTGACTAATTTCCTTCGCGACTCCTGCAGCCCGCCCGCGTATCTGGACGCTTTGCAATCGTCGGCGCAAGCCTATAACGGCTTCAGCCTGCTTGTGGGTGATCGGGATCAACTCTGGTGCTATTCCAATCGCGGGCAGGAGCCGCAAGCACTGCCGCCCGGCATCCATGGACTATCCAACCACCTTCTGAACACGCCCTGGCCCAAGGTAAGGCGCGGTGTGAACGCTCTGGAAACCCTTGTGCAACAGGGCGCGGATTCCATGAAATATTTCGACCTTCTCGATGACACGACAACCGCCGTCGATGACGAGTTGCCGGATACCGGCGTGGGCCTCGAGCGCGAGCGATGGTTATCCGCGATGCGGCTGGCAGGCGCGTCGTACGGCACCCGTTGTTCAACGGTGCTTCGGATGTCAGCCGCCGGCGAAACGGAATTCCACGAACGCACCTGGGGCATGGACGGACAGGCAACCGGCACGGTAAGCCATCGATTCAGAATCGATCGTCCATACGCCTGAGCATCGCCGATATTGACTTCGGAGATTTCCTGCTTTCTCGACCTGCCGTCGAGGGCCCAATCGATGCGCCCGTATAATGTGCGCCTCATTCACGACGCCAACAGCATGGAGTCAAGCCGATGCAAAGTCTCTGGAGCGAAGACGAAGCCGGAACCTATTCCGGAGAACTCGGCCTTCGCGTCTATACCTCGCGCCTGCTCGGGCGCGACAAGACACTGGTGCTGCACGGCGGCGGCAATACGTCGGTGAAGATTCGCGAAAAGAACGTCTTCGGTGAAGAAGAGGAACTCCTCTACGTAAAGGGCAGCGGTTGGGACCTTGAGTTCATCGAGGAGGCCGGGTTTTCGCCGGTGCGCCTCGACTACGTGCGCAGGCTCGCAGACCTGCCGAGCCTGCCCGATCCGCAAATGGTGAACGAACTCGTCACGCACATGACACGCGCCGGAGCTCCTGCCCCTTCGGTCGAGACGATCCTGCACGCGAGTCTGCCTTACCGCTATGTCGATCACACCCACGCCGACGCCATACTCTCGATCACCAACGCGCCGAACGGCGAAGCGCGCATCCGCGAGATTTACGGCGATCGCGTGGTCGTCATTCCCTATGTGATGCCTGGATTCGACCTGGCCGCGCTGTGTGCGCGGGAATTTGGCAAGCACGCAGGGAAAAACACGGTCGGCATGGTGCTGATGAACCATGGCATCTTTTCGTTCGGCAGCACCGCTCGCGAGTCCTATGAACGCATGATCTCGCTCGTCGGGGAGGCAGAAGCCTACCTGCAGAAGCACAAGAGCTGGGCAGCGGGATCAAAAGCGAGCGCTGCAACAGGAATCGATGCGGCGGGCCTCACGGCGCTGCGCCGCTCGGTCAGCGATGTCGCGGGGACGCCGATGATCCTCTCGGTGCGCGAGAACCCTGCACTACTTGCGTTCGCGCAGCGACCCGATGTCGCGCGTATCTCTCAACAGGGTCCGGTGACTCCGGACCACATCATTCGGACCAAGAAAGTGCCCATGCTCGGGCGCGATGTGGCCGGATTCGCAAAGTCCTATCGCGAGTATTTCGATCGCAACGCGCCGCTAGTGCGTGAGAAAAAGACCATGCTCGATCCGGCACCTCGCATGGCGCTGGACCCGGCGTTCGGGTTTGCAGCGATCGGGCGCACTGCCAAGGATGCGGCTATCGTGGCCGAACTCTACGAGCATAGCGTGGACGTGTTTCTTCGCGCGGAAGGCCTCGGTGGTTGGAACGCACTGCCCGAGCGCGACCTGTTCGAGGTCGAGTACTGGGATCTGGAGCAGGCGAAGCTTCGCAAAAGCGGTGCACCGCCGGTATTTACAGGCGAGGTGGTACTTGTCACCGGCGCCGCCTCGGGCATAGGGAAGGCCTGCGTCGAATCGTTCCTGAAGCGAGGGGCGGCGGTCGTTGCCCTCGATCGCAATCCGGCGGTCCAAACCGCATACACGCGTCCCGATTATTGCGGTATCGCCTGTGACTTGACTGATGCGAACGCGGTCCGTTCGGCGATCGAACGCGGCGTGAGGCAGTTCGGCGGGATTGACATGCTGGTGCTCAATGCTGGCATTTTTCCTCCGAGCCAGTCGATACAGGACATCAGCGCCGAGACCTGGCGCAGTTCCATGGCGATCAATCTCGAAGCGAATTTCCTTCTGATGCAGCTTTGTCATCCGCTCCTTAAACTCGCACCGTGCGGCGGACGAGTCGTGGTGATCGGATCGAAGAACGTTCCCGCCCCCGGACCCGGTGCCGCGGCCTACTCCGCCTCCAAGGCCGCGCTCAACCAGCTAGCCCGGGTTGCAGCGCTCGAATGGGGCAAGGACGGAATCCGCATCAACTCGCTTCACCCGAACGCGGTCTACGACACCGCGCTCTGGACCGACGAGGTGCTCGCCTCGCGTGCAAAGGCCTACAAGCTCTCGGTCGAGGAATACAAAACAAATAATCTTCTGAAGACCGAAGTGTCCTCGCGCGATGTGGCGGAACTCGCCGCTGAAATGTGCGGCCCGCTGTTTTCCAAGACGACCGCCGCCCAGGTGCCGGTCGACGGAGGCAATGATCGTGTCGTCTGAAAACTCACCGCAAGTGTCCTCGTTGCGCTGGCGCGGCGACCGGCTTGAAATGCTCGACCAGCGAAAGCTGCCCTCCGAGATCGTCTACGTGGACTACAGCGATGCTGCGGGGGTTGCAGACGGCATTCGCGACATGGTGGTGCGCGGTGCACCCGCCATCGGCTGCGCGGCGGCCTTCGGTCTCGCGCTGGATGCTCTGCGGGGCGTGCCACTTGAACCCGCGTTCAAGGCGCTGGCGGCGAGCCGGCCCACCGCGGTCAACCTGTTCTGGGCGCTTGACCGGATGCGGGCGAAGCTCGCCTCATCGGGACCGCAATCCCTTGTGGCCGAGGCAATCGCGATTTTCGAGGAAGACATCGCGACTTGTATCTTGATCGGCCGTTTCGGCGCGGAGCGGGTTCCCGAAGGCGCACGGATCATGACTCACTGCAACGCGGGCGCGCTTGCCACCGCCGGGCACGGCACTGCGCTCGGCGTCATTCGCAGCGCGCGGGACGCGGGAAAGCGGGTCACCGTAATTGCAAACGAAACCCGCCCCTATCTTCAGGGAGCGCGCCTGACGGCCTGGGAACTCGTCCAGGAAGCGATTCCGGTCACGCTCATTTCGGACAACATGGCGGGCCACCTGATGCAGCGCGGGCAGGTGGATTTCATCGTGGTCGGTGCGGACCGCGTCGCGGCGAACGGCGATGCCGCCAACAAGATCGGCACCTACACGCTGGCGGTACTGGCCGAACGGCACCGCATCCCCTTCTACATCGCTGCCCCGCTCTCCACCATCGACCGGGGGCTTGCCGATGGCTCGCTGATTCCGATCGAGGAGCGCAGCGCGGACGAGGTGACCGGCTTCGGCGGCGTGCGCTGGGCGCCGCAGGGTGTTCGAGTGGCGCATCCGGCGTTCGATGTGACGCCCGCCGACCTGATCACCGGACTGATTACCGAAAAGGGCGTGGTGGACCGGCCGGATACCGCGAAAATCGCGCGTCTTTTCGCGACCTGACTGTCGAGTTTCAGCGCTGAAAAATTGGCAGTCACGAAAAGGCCAAATGTCAGTTAAACGCCCGCTTTGCCGCGCCAATGCTGGGGGTTTTGCGAGGATTGTCAGTATTGACTTGCGCTGAAGTACCGCTTTTGCCTCGCCGGTTTCAGTTTCAGCCTGCGGCGACGCAGCGGTTTGATCGCGATTGCGACACGCCAGCTTCATCTTGGCGCTGGCAAATTTTGTGTTTCGCCGACCTTCCTGCTAATGTGCCGTCGTGCACTGCAACATCTCTGTGATCAATGGCGCTGATTGCGTCGATGCCGCGGCATCGCAACTTACCTTGATCAAGAAATTCATCGTCGTTGCATCATTGGCACTACAGAAATGCCAGGAAGGGCTCTGTCCAGCGAATGCTTGAAGTCCGTGATCTAACCAAGGTGTACTACGAGGACCCGAAGGAGCAGACGAACGAATTGCTCGTTCTGGATCACGTCAGCCTGAGCGTTCCTAAGAACCAGTTTGTCTGTTTGCTCGGACCGAGCGGGTGCGGGAAAACGACATTGCTGCGCATCGTCGTTGGCCTCAGCGAGGCCGACGCCGGGCAGGTGCTAGTGGACGGAACCGCGGTCAAGGGGTCCGGTCAGGACCGATGCATGGTGTTCCAGAACTACGGGCTGCTTCCATGGCGAACCGTACGCGACAACGTCGAGTTTGGCCTGGAGGTTGGCGGCCAGTCCGACGAGCAGCGACGCGAGATTTGCCAGGACGCGATCGACAAGGTCGGATTGAGGGGTTTCGAAGGCCACTACCCGCACCAGCTCTCGGGGGGCATGCAGCAGCGCACCGGGCTTGCGCGCGCCTTGTCCAAGGATCCGAAGATCCTGCTCATGGACGAACCGTTCGCGGCGGTCGACATGCAGACCCGCGAATTACTCCAGGAAGAACTGCTGCGAATCTGGAACACCACACAGACCACGGTGCTGTTCGTGACCCACTCGGTGGAAGAAGCGGTTTATCTCGGCGACCGCGTCATCGTGATGGCGCCGCGCCCGGGGCGGATCCGGGCGGATGTGACGATAGACCTTCCCCGGCCGCGCTACGCAACCGATGTCAAGGCCTCTCCCCGGTTCGGCGAGCTCTGCGGCATCCTGCGTGAAATGCTGCGTGACGGGGACGGTTCCGGCGATCGCCCTGCGGCCACGCGCGAGACGCCGGCAGTCGCCGCTGCGGCACCGCCCCCTTCACCGGTGGCGGCACCAAAGGCACCTGCGGCGCCCGCGCCACGGCGCGCGCGATCGTTTTATATCACCGACTTTCCCAACGTCATACGTTCGCTGTCGGTGGCGCTGGCACTCGGACTTTGGGAGTGGTACGGGCGCGGAGTCGACCCGATATTCATGTCCTATCCGAGCGCGATCGCGGCGGCGGTGCCGGCGATGATCTCCAAGGGCGAATTGCAGCGTCCGCTCCTGCTCACGATGGAAGGGCTGGCGGTGGGTTTCCTCATTGCCGTCGTGCTCGGGATCATCGTGGGCTTGCTGATGGGGCGCTATCGTCTGTTCGACTACATCCTGGACATGCACATCAGCGCGCTCTACTCCACGCCCAACGTCGCGCTGATCCCGCTGCTGATACTCTGGTTCGGGCTCGGCATGACCTCCAAGATCGCGATCGTTTTCCTTGCGGCGTTCTTTCCGATCATCGTCAATACCTACGGCGGAGTGAGAAACGTCGGCCGCGGGCTGGTCGAGATTGCACAGGCCGAAGGCGCCAGCGAAGCGCAGATTTTCGGAAAGATCATCGTCCCCGCGTGTCTGCCCTTCATCATGGCTGGCATACGACTGGCGGTGGGGCGAGCCGTGGTGGGCATGGTGGTGGCGGAGATGTTCACCGCCATGACCGGACTTGGCGGCGCAATCATGTACTACAGCAACGCGTTTGCCACCGACAAGCTCTTCGTCGTGATTATCGTGCTCGCGCTTTTGGGCGTCGGTTTGACCGAGGCGGTGAAGCTCATCGAGAAACGCATGGCGCCCTGGAAAGAGACAGAGCGGGCGAATTGACTCCGCGAGGCGAACCGCGATGCATCGGTTTGCCCGCTGACGTGTTCGGGGGCGCGTGCCCCGGGTTGTTCAACTTGAAAGGGAGAAATCCGATGCTCAAGAACATGCGAGGAAAATTCCGCTCCGCCGCACCGCAGGTTGCACTACTGGCGTTTGCGTCACTCCTTGCGGGAAATGTATTGGCGCAACTGGGCAAGATTTCGGCGGCGATCGGCACCTCCCCACCCGACCTGACGCTGCAGACCTACTACTTCGCGCAGGAAAACGGGTTCTACAAGGCCGAGGGCATCGAGGTGCAACTCACCGCCTACAACGGCGACGCGACGGCGATACGCGCGCTGACGGCCGGAGAGGCGGATATCGCTGCAACCGGTTTGGGCATCCCGCTGAAAGCCATCGAAGCCGGGGCCAAGCTGAAGGTCGTGTTCGCGAGTGCCCCGAAGATGGATTTCCTTCTCGTCGGGCAAAAAGGCATCCGGACCGCCAAGGATCTGGAGGGAAAAAGCGTAGGTATCTCAGGCCCGGGCGCGGTGTCGCATCAGGTTCCGATATTGATGATCAAGGCCGCGGGAGGTGATCCGGCCAAGGTACAGTTCGTCGCGATTGGCGGCAGCGCGGCACGCACCCTGGCGCTCATCGCCAAGAAGATCGATGCGGGCGTCCTCAACACCTCGTTCGCCGCGCGCACCGCCAAGTACGACTCCTTGCAGACCATCGGCGACGCGGCCAAGGACCTACCCAATTTCATCTACGTGTCGGAATTTGCCCTGGAGCGCACCATCCAGCAGAAGCGCGCGGCACTCCAGGCCTTCGCGAACGGAACGATTCGCGGCGCCCGTTGGGCTATGCAAAACCCGGAGGAAGCGATCAAGATCAGCCAGAAGCTCCTCCCCGATGTTGCGAGGGATGAAATCGCTGCCGGACTCATGGCGTTTTCGAAGTCGGCGTACTTCAGCGTCGACGGGCTGTTGCGCAAGGAAGCATGGGATTTCACGATCGACGAACTGGTCAAGAGCGGTGAGATCAAGCAGAAGATGAATTACGCCGACCACGTCATGCCCGAGTTTTCCCAGGTGGCCGCTGCCAAGCTGGGTCCCTTCAAGCGCTAAGAAATCGCTGATTGAGTCGTCGTGCACGATGGCCCCCTGCGCCGGGTCGGTCGTCGTGGGCCTCGGGGCGGATGCTGCGCACTCCCTGCCTGCAGAATTGGTACGCCCCGTTGGATCCGGGTGCGTCGGATGCACTGATCTGCCCCGATCACGACGACAGGCACGCAGAGCTCGGTAAAGAAATGAGAACTTCCGGAAGGATCGCGAAATGAAGCCGAAAATGCATCTGGCGTTCGACCTGTCCAAGACGCATCTCGAAGGAAGGTGGCACCAGCCGGGATCGTGGCCGGGCGCGACATTTCCCGATTTCACAATGTTCGAGAACGTCGTGAAGATTGCGGAGAGCGGCAAGCTCGACATGGTTTTTTTCGGCGATGGCACGGGCCTGCCGAGCACCTGGGGCGGTTCGCATGAAGCCGCCGGGCGTTGGGGCGTCGGCTGGCCGCGACATGACATGAGCCCGTATATCGCCGCGATGGGGCGCTCCACGCAACATATCGGCTTCGGGCTCACTTATTCTTCGACCTTCATGCACCCGTTCTATGTCGCGCGCCTTCTCAATTCGCTCGACCACATCACCAACGGCCGCATGGCGTTCAACGTCGTGGCTTCGACGCGCTTCTCAGATGCGGCGAATTACGGATTCGACGAACTGATGGAGCATGGACAGCGCTATGAACGCATGGAAGAATTCGTCGATGTCTGCAAGGCGCTTTGGGCCAGCGTCGACACCGACGCTTTCCTATGGGACCGTGCGTCCGGCATCGTCGCGGACCCCGGCAAGATCCGTCCGATCAACCATGTCGGCAAGCATTTTCGTGTCAAGGGTCCACTGCCGAATGTCCCTTCCCCGCAAGTCGCGCCCATCCTGATTCAGGCGGGCGCATCGCCGCGCGGGGTCGCCGCTTCCGCGCACTTCGCGGACCTTGTCTTTGCCGCCAATTATTCGCTGGAGGCCGCCACGGAGCATCGCCGCAAACTGGACACAGCGCTTATCGCGAAGAACCGCAATCCGTCCAAAGTCGGCATCCTGTCGTTGGTCAACGTGCTTGTCGAAGAGAACCAAGTCGAGGCCGATCGGCGAAAAGAGCAGTTGCTGGACCTCCTGCCCGAGGAAGGCGTTGGCGCGTTCTTCTCCGACAAGGCCGGGTATGATTTCTCGCAACTGCCCGACCGTTTCTCGCCCGGCGAACTCAACGACATGATCGCGCGATCCGGCGCCTCACCCGCAGGCTTCGTTTTCAAGCTCGCCGAGATGGTGGGGCGCGATACGGTGATCACGCGGCGTGACTTTTTCGAGCACGCCAAGCGCGACGTCACGGAATATGACATCACCTTTGCCGGTACCCCTGCACGCGTTGCGGATCTTCTCGAGGAAATGTTCGATGCTGCCGACAATCGCGGCGGCTTCATGTTCTCGGCCGCGAGCGTCACGCCGCACGACCATCAGCAGATCGTCGATCTGCTGGTTCCCGAATTGCAGCGCCGTGGCCGCTTCCGGACCGAATACGAGGGGACGACGTTGCGCGAGAACCTAGGTGCGTGATGACTGCCGCGACCGGGCGATGGGTAAGCCCCGAAATGCCGCGGCGAACAGGAAATCCAAACCACCATTTTCACCACAAGCGAGCCTATGCCGGGCCAGGCCAGAGTTCACTCGCGAACTTCTTTTTCGCTACTCGTCGGTCGAGTTCCAGCGCTGAAAAATTGGCTATCCCGAAAAGGTCAAATGTCAGTTAAACGCCCGCTTTGCCGCGCCAATGCTGGGGGTTTTGCGAAGATTGTCAGTATTGGCTAGCTGGAAATTTGCACCGGCGTATAGGGCGGCACGAGGTCGAACAGGTCGATGATGTCGCGGTTGTGCATGCGAATACAGCCGATCGATCCGGATTCGCCCATCGTCGCGGTGTCCGGACTTCCGTGGATGTAGATGTAGCGGCGCATCGTGTCGACGTCGCCCATCCGGTTGAACCCGGGATTGCAACCGGACAACCAAAGAATCCGGGTAAGAATCCAGTCGCGTCCAGGATTCTTGGCAGCAAGTTCCGGTGACCAGATTTCGCCCGTCGGCCGGCGTCGCACGAAGATCGTGTTCGGTGCCGCACCGCTGCCGATCTTTGCCCGGACGATGTGTTCGCCTCGTGGTGTGCAGAAACTGCCGTTCTTCTCCCCTGCCCCGTTTTTCGCCGTCGACACACGGAAGCGGCACAGTTCACCCCCGGCGTCGTCCAGCAGAGCAAGATCCTGCCGCGGAATCGAAATTTCAATTCGCATTGGCTGCGCGCCGCCTGTCCGCAAAAAATCCCGACAGTTGTTTCGCCGCTTCGTCCGCGCGAACGCCCCCGGTCACTTCGGTGTGGTGATTCAGCCGTTGTTCCGCGAACAGGTCCACCACGCTTCCACACGCACCGGTCTTGGGGTCGCGCGCGCCGAACACGACGCGTCGGATGCGCGCATGCATGATCGCGCCGGCGCACATCGCGCAGGGTTCGAGGGTCACGTACAGGTCGCAGCCGACCAGCCGGTAGTTCGACAATTTTTCGCCCGCGTCACGAAGTGCGCGGATTTCCGCGTGCGCGCTTGGATCATGCATGCCGATCGGTGCGTTCCAGCCCCGTCCGACGATGATGCCGTCCTTCACGACCACCGCGCCGACCGGTACTTCACCGCTGGCGGCGGCCAATGCGGCCTGCGCAAGGGCTTCCTGCATGAATGCCGCGTCACGCGCGCAAGCTTCGTCCATTTCTCCGGCAGTCGGCTCAACTTTTTTGTTCATGCCGGATCGATCAGCGGCCAGGCGCTGGCGTCGATGGTTTCCTTGTACGCGTGCCAGGTGGCATGGCCGAGCACCGGAATGACTACCGCGAGCCCGATCAGTGCGGTGGCAAATCCGATGGCGGTGAGCGTGACAATCAGAAGAGCCCAGACCGCCATCGCAGACTTGTTGCGCAGGACCGCATTGACGCTCGTGACGATCGCGGTAATTGCATCCGCTTCGCGATCGCAGATCATGGGTAGCGAAAACGCGCTGACCACGAACGTAAGCGACGCGAATATCGACCCCACTGCGGAACCAATCGCGAAAAAGGCAAGCAGTTCGCTCCAGTGCGGCTGGGCGCGCATCGGGAAGAACACGTGCACCATCGATCCTGCACGTGCCCAGACGAGAAACAGAACAAGCAGTGCAAGAGCGAATACCATCGCCGTGCCGAACGTGTGACGCAGGTCGCGGAAGCACACCGATAGCGTGGGCTTCATCCCGTGTTCCAGTTGCCGGCTTATCGAATACAGTCCGAGTGCGAGGACCGGGGCGACGAACACAAAACCGGAGAGCAGGATCAGCACCGCCCAGTAACTCCCGAGGCGCAGTCCGATCGAGGTGACGATAATCGACAGCAGGGCCACCACGATGCCGTAGCCGAGGCTCGGCGCAGTCGCGTGATGGAAATCCTGCCATCCGAGCCGAACCCATCGCAGTGGCGCAGCGGGCCTGAGCGCACGGCAGGGTGCAACAAACGGAAGGGGCGACGAATCTGTGGCTTCAGGACCTGCTCCGGGGATATCGGCAGTCATGGTGTTCCCCTCCATCAATTAGGGAATCATAGGGGAAAATCCCGCGCGGGTCGCGCGGTACAACGGCGTTCTGTTCGTGACCTGTGCCTTCGGGCGCGGCAACCGCGGAGCGTATTCGCAGGAAGGCGGGATCGACCGCGTCCGCTAGTCAATACAGTCGTATATCAGGCGCGTTTCGTTTTGCCGGCTCCGGAAGCGCGCCTGACGGCCATAGCGCCTGCATTCCGTCTCTGCCAATTGAAGCGACGAGCCTGCCGGATTGATCGAACCGATGTCTATGACGATGCGCGATTCGGACGATTCCGAGATACGGGTTGTGGTGGCACAGCCGGCCAGCATGGCCGCAGATATCAGGGTCAGCCGGGCGATTCGTGACATTGGACGATCAATTGCGCAGTGTCTGATCGGTGGGCGTCGCACTGGCAGTCGAATTCTTCGACAGGCGCGTTATTCCCACTCAATCATCAACGGCACTTCTAAACCGTTGTCACGTAAAGAACTTTTTTCAGTGCGTAGCATTTCTACCGTCAGATCTACCGTCATTTGCATCTGATACCCAAAATTAGCATTCAGCATCTATCGGCACGTATCGCAGACTATCGACAGCCTGTTGCATGTACCCCTTCAGGATCGGTCGGTAACTATCGGTACCTATCGCTGGCAACGTTTGTCTCGTCCTGTGATCGTTCAGTATCTATCGCTACCTATCGGTGGCGATTCCATTCCCTCCGCAAATGTTCGCAGGTGAGCCATTCTCCAAATACATTATCGCCTACGCACCCGCAATTGAAATCAGTAGCGGCCATGATCACGCACGCCGCTACTAATCCCGCGACGTCAGAAGTCCCGGAAATCTTTTTCCACGCAATTCTTCGAGCACCGATTCCGCGAGCTTCCACCCCTCCCCGCCCATCCTCGCGATCAGCTCTT
>CANIEV010000132.1 GCA_947466535.1 Betaproteobacteria bacterium | reverse complement strand
GCGCGAAGCGACGAAGCACTCTCTTTCGCACCGCCGCCGGGATTGCTTCGCTGCGCTCGCAATGACACCCTCCGAATCCGGAGGCATATCCTGACAATCTGCGTAAAACCCCCTGCATTGGCGCGGCAAAGCGGGCGTTTAACTGACATTTGACGAAAAGGGAGTTGCCTCCTTTTTCGTCACTTTACGCTTGCTTCAGGCAGCCACCAGTCCCGCCAGCCGCGGCATCAGCCTTACCGCATTCCTGCGCAGGATCGCCGCGCGATCGGCGTCCGAGAACTTCAGCGCATCGAACTGGTTGCATGCGCGGTCAGCGCGAAGGTAGGGGAAGTCGGTGCCGAAGAGCACGTTCTCCACTGGCACCAGGTCGAGCAGCGCCGCCATCGCGGGCGTATTGGTCGCGCTCGGGATGTCGTAATACAGCCGCTTGAGTTCGTACTCCGGGCCGTTGGGCAGCATGTCGGCCAGGCGCTTGGCTTCCGCGGTCGGGCGGCGCGAGAGCGAGGCCAGCCGTCCGGCGAGGAAGGGCAGCGCGCCGCCGCCGTGAGAGAAGATGTATTTCGTGTCGGGGCAGCGGGTGAAGGTGCCGCTGTAGAGCAGGCTTGCGATCGCGCGGGTGGAGTCGAACGGGTATTCGAGCACCGCCGGCGGCACATCGGGCTGGTGGATCTGCGCGGACTCCAGAAGGTGCGGGTGGAAGAACGCCACCGCCTTGCGCCGGTTGAGTTCGTCGAACACTTCCTTGTATTTCGGATCGCCCGGCCAGGTGTCGCCGAAGTTGGTCATGAAGCACACGCCGTCCAGCTTCAGAACGTCCAGCGAGTACTCGATTTCCTTGAGGGTGCCTTCCACATCCGGCATCGGCAGGATCGCGAAAATTCCAAATCGCGTCGGGTGGTCGGAGATCATCTTCGCACCAAACTCGTTGCACTCGCGCGCGAGCTTGCGGCCGGCCGCGACGCCGTCTAAGGACACGCCGGGCGTGGAGACCGAACCGATGGTCACGCCGATGCTGAACTGATCCATCGCCTCGATCGACACCTCGGGCGTCCAGTCGAACATCCAGCCGCGCGGGATGCCGATCGCGGAGGCCATGATCCGCTCGCCCGCGGCGCGGAGCCAGGTGGGCGGCATGATGTGGTGGTGGGTGTCGATGCGCTGGAACGTGCTTGTCATGATGCGTTTCCTCTAAAGGGGAAGATTCAAGTTATTGCTCGAATTTAAGACCCGCGCTGCGAATCACGTTCGCCCAGCGGGTGGTGTCGGAGCGGACCAGCGCGGAGAGTTCATCCGGCGTGGTGGTCACTGCGTTGCGGCCCATGGTACTGAATTGAGCCTTCGTTTCCGGCCGGCTCATGAATTTCACGAGTTCCGAATTGATCCGACCGATGACTGCGGGCGATGTGCTCGCGGGGGCGAACAGCGCAATCCAGTTGCGCACCTCGAAACCGGGCAGTCCGTTCTCCGAAATCGTCGGCACATCGGGCAGGGCGGTGTCGCGAACCTTGCCGGTCACCGCGAGCGCCACCAGCCGGCCTTCCTTCGCCGGCGGGCCGAAGGTCGGTATCTCGCCCACCGACATCTGTATGTCGCCCGCGAGCAGTGCAGCCAGTGCCGGCGCGCTGCCCTTGTACGGCACGAACACCATCTTCGTGCCCGACATCGACATGATGAGTTCGCCCACCAGTTGCGCGGTCACCGCGCCCGAGGCGTAGTTCACCTTGCCGGGGTTGGCCTTCAGGTAGGCGAGGAATTCGGGGAAGGTCCGCGGCGGAATCTTCGGGCTGGTGACGATCAGGTTCATCTGCTCGGTCACCATCGACACCGGCGCGAAGTCTTTGTCCGCGTTGTAGGCGAGCCTGGAATAGATCGTCGGGTTCACCGTCATGGTGAAGTCGATCGTCAGCAACAGGCTGTGGCCGTCGGGCGCGGAGCGCGCGATGTTCTCCGCGGCGATGCCGGTGTTGGCACCCGGCTTGTTGTCGATCACCACCGGCTGGCCGAGACCTTCACTCAGTTTCGGCCCGATGATGCGCGCCACCACGTCAACGCCGCCGCCGGGCGCGAAGGGCACCACCATGCGCACCGGCCGGCTCGGATAAGGCGCCTGCGCGATCGCGGCATCGAGCGGCAGCAGTGCCACCGTCGCGAGACCCAAAGCGCCAAGAATTCTCATCGTTCCTCCTTCGTGGTTGCAGGCGCGCCCGCTTCTGTGTGCTTCGGCGGGCGTCGTCAAGCGTGTTGCGTGTTCAGTTGCCCGGTCAGGCGCCGTACCCGCCGCCGCCCGGCGTTTCCATCATCACCGTGTCGTCGGCGTTCATCTGCAGCTTGCCGGCGCTGTTCACCGATTTGCCATTCACGGTGAGACGCCCCGGCGCACCCGCTCCCGCGCCTTCGAGTCCTTCGGCGCCGCTGTCGGTGCGGCTGGTGACAATGCCCATCAGCCAGGGCTTGCCGCCGTAGAGCCTGAATTCCACCGTCTGCCCGTCGCCGCCGGGCTGGCTGCCCTTGCCGCCGGTGCCGGGACGGAGTTCGCGCCGGAGGAACTCCACCGGCAGCGAGGCCTCGATCGATTCCAGCGGCGTTGCCGCCACGCCGGTGGGGTAGCAGGTGGCCGACAGGCCCGGCTTGGTCCGCCGCGCACCCATGCCACCTGAGAAACCGATGGTAGAACTGGTGAAAAGCTGGCCCTTCTGGTCCTCGCCCTGGATCTGCAACGACCACACCGCGCCCGCGCACTCGGCAAGCACGCGATCCGGCACCACGTTGTACAGCGCCTTGAGAATCGGCATCGGCACGTACATGCCCACCACATGGCGCGCGCTGACCGGCGACGGGTACTGCGCATTCAGGATGCAGCCGGGGGGTGCTGACACCTTGATCGGCGCGAGGCTGCCGAAGTTGTTCGGCAGGTCGGGGTTGAGGCAGGAGCGGATCGCAAAGGTGGTGTAGGCGTGGGTGTAGATCAGAACCACGTTCACGCCCGCCTTGCTCTTGCCGGACGTCCCGGCAAAGTCCACATTGACCTCGCCCTTCACGTTGTCGATCGTGACGGCCGCGTGCAGCGTCACCTCCTCGCCGCCGGGCACGTTGAACTTCGTCTCGCCGTGCCAGGTGCCTGCGGGCAGCTTGCGGATCGCGGCGCGGGTGGCGTCTTCCGAGCGGCGCACGATTTCATCCGACAGCAGTTCCATGTCCGCGAGGCCGTGGCGTTCGAGCAGGGCCGAGATGCGGTCGCCGCAGGTGCGGTTGCAGGCGACTTGGGCTGCGAGGTCGCCGAACACCTGGTCGGGCGTGCGCACGTTGCGGCCGATGATTGCTTTCAGCGTCGGGTTCATAACGCCCTTCTCGAAGAACTTGAGCGGCGGAATCCACAGGCCTTCCTCGTGGATGTCGCGCGCGCCCGCGCCGATGCCGTAGCCGCCGATGTCGGTGTGGTGGATGTTCACGCCGGCATAGCCCACCAGCTTGCTGCGGTGGTAGATCGGGCTGAAGATCGTGATGTCGAACAGGTGGCCCGCGGAATGCCACGGGTCGTTGGTGATGATCGCATCGCCCGGCGAAAGCGTATCGGCGGGAAACTGCTTGATGATCATCGCGCCCGAGGCGGCGAGCGCATTGATATGGCCCGGCGTGCCGGTGCGCGCTTGCGCCATCATCCGACCGCGCTGGTCGAACACCGCGCAGGCAAGGTCGCCCACTTCGCGCACGATCGGCGAGAAGGCGATGCGCTGCAGCACGTTCGCCTGTTCGCTGACGGTGGAGATCAGGTTGCTCCACAGGATTTCGAGTTCGATGCCGTCCATGTTCTTCCTCAAGTTTTAATGGTGCGACGCAGATTGCTTCGCTTCGCTCGCAATGACAGCAAAAAAACCGGCGTCATTGCGAGGAGCCGCAGGCGACGCGGCAATCTGCCATAAGCGACCAAACGACCAGGATTGCTTCGCTTCGCTCGATTGCGATGAAGCTTGCTTCGCTTCGCTCGCAATGACGGCAAAGCCTCCGTCATCGCGAGGAGCCGCAGGCGACGACGCGATCTCCGCCCGCGAGATGCCAACGCGAATCATCAGTCCGCCTTGATACCGAGTTGTTTCATCAGTGCGCGAAAGCGTTCCACGTCCGACGCAATCAGTTTCGCAAACGGCGCGGTCGGTGTGAACAGCGGATTCAGCGTGCGGTCGGCGATCGATTTGCGAAACACCGGATCGGCGTAGATCGCAGCGAGGTCCGCGGAAATCTTCTCGATCACCTCCGGCTTTGTCGCGGCGGGCGCGAACAGCCCGAACCAGTTGGTCATCGATACTTCCGCGAAACCGGATTCCATCGCGGTCGGGATCTCGCCGTACTGCGGGTCGCGCTGGGGGGAGGCCACCGCAAGCGCATTCAGCCTGCCGGACTTGATGTACTGCGCCACCGTGCCGGTGCCGCCGATGGTGAGTTGCACCTGCCCGCCCACAGCATCGGTCACCGCCGGCGCGCAGCCCTTGTAGGGCACATGGGTCATGTCAACGTTCGCACGTGCCTTGAGTGTTTCGCCGATCAGTTGCCCCGGCGAGCCGTTGCCGCAGGAGGAAAAACTGATCTTGCCGGGTTCGGCCTTCGCGCGCGCTACCAGGTCCGCGAGGGTCCTGATGCCGCTTGCGCCATGCGCCGCGATGATCTGGGTGGAGGTCGCCAGCACCGCGATCGGTGCGAGGTCCTTCAGCGGGTCGAAGCGCGGGTTCTGGACGAGCGAGGGATTGAGCATGAGATCGATCGGCATCACCAGCAGGGTGTAGCCGTCGGCCTCCGACTTCGCCGCCGCTTCCGATCCGATCGCGCCGCTCGCGCCGGTGCGATTCTCCACAACCACCGGCTGGCCCCAGCGTGCGGAGAGTTTTTCTCCCGCCACGCGACCGATGAAGTCGATGCCGCCGCCGGGCGGGTAGGGGATGATGATTTTCACCGGCTTCGCGGGATACGACTGCGCCGCTACGTTGAAGGAAAACGCGGCGAGGCAGGCAAAGGCCAGGCCGGCGATACGTTTGAAATTCATTGTTTTTCTCATTTGTGTGACGGAGATTGCTTCGCTTCGCTCGCAATGACGGCAAAACCCGCGTCATTGCGAGGAGCCGCAGGCGACGCGGCAATCTGCCGTAAGCGGCCACGCGACCAGGACTGCTTCGCTGCGCTCGCAATGACAGTGGCGGGTGTCATTGCGAGGAGCGCAGCGACGAAGCAATCTCGATCCGGTACAACCCCCATCACTTGCGTTCCGCAATCACGCAGCCGGTGGCATGCACCGTCGCGCTCCAGCCAGGAAGGATCACGGTCGTCGTTTCCCGCTCCTCGATCAGCGCGGGCCCTGCGATCGACTGCCCGGCGGCGAGCGAGTTGCGATCCCACACCGCGTAGTCGATGGTCTTCGAATCGCGGTTGCCCAGATGCACGGTGCGCTTGCCTTTCGCACGGCCGGCACTGGTGGACACCGCCACGCTTGCGCCGCGCTTGATCTCCGGCCCGGAGCAGGTGAGGCGCCAGCTTACGACTTCCACCTCGTTGTCCGAGAGGCGCAGGTCGTACTTGGTTTCGTACTCGCGCTCGAAGGCTTCGCGCAGCGCCGCGATGTCGCGCTTCTGCCGCATCTCGTGGCCGAATTCCACCGTCTCTTCGTTGTGCTGGCCGACATAGCGCAGGTCGCCCGAGAACTGGAAGCGTATCTCCCCCGGCTTGCAACCGGCCTCGACCAGCGCGGTGCGGCCGGCGGTCATCATCTCGTTGAACGCGACTTCGGCCGCGTCCCAGTTGAACTTGTGGAGTTCCGCCGGAGCGCCGCGCACCATGTCGTAGCGAACTGGCGTCACCAGCATGCCGAAGGCGGAGAGCACGCTCGCCTGCGGCGGGAAGATCACCGTGCTGCTGCCGAGCAGTTCCGCTACATAGCAGGCGTGCAGCGGGCCCGCGCCGCCGAAGGCGAGCAGCGGCATGCCGCGGTAGTCCACGCCGCGGTCGCTCGCGTGCGCGCGCGCGGCCGAGGCCATGGTCTCGCCGACGATGCGGTAGATGCCCGCCGCCGCCACTTCGGGTTCGACGCCGAGTTCGGCAGCCAGCCCCTTCAGTTGCGACTGCATCGCGGCGACATCCAGCTTCATCTCGCCGCCGAGGAAGTTGTCGCCATCCAGCAGCCCGAGCGCGAGGTCGGCGTCGGTCACGCAGATGCCCTTGCCGCCGCGGCCGTAGCACACCGGGCCGGGCGTGGAGCCG
Source organism: Betaproteobacteria bacterium (assembly GCA_947466535.1). Classification (GTDB taxonomy): domain Bacteria; phylum Pseudomonadota; class Gammaproteobacteria; order Burkholderiales; family SG8-39; genus CAMBSA01. The sequence continues at coordinate 5,264 of CANIEV010000132.1, read as the reverse complement.
GCGCTGTGCGGGCCGACCTTGAGCAGTTTCATTTCATCGACCGATGCGATCGAGCCGCCGCCCGCGCCGATCTCGATCATGTCGATCGAGGGAATCGTCACCGGCAAGCCGCTGCCGGTCTTGAAGCGGTACATCCGGTCCACTTCGAACAGGCCCGTCACCAAGGGCTTGCGGTCCTCGATCAGGCAGGCCTTGGCGGTGGTGCCGCCCATGTCGAAGGACAGCAGCCGGTCGAGGCCGAGCGCTTCCGCGTAGTAACAGGCAGCGAGCGCGCCCGCCGCCGGGCCGGACTCGATCATGCGCACCGGGAAACGTCCCGCTACGCCGGCGCTGATCACGCCGCCGTTGGAGAGCATCACCATCGGCGCGTTCGGGAAGCCGCGCTTGGCGAGCGCGTCGGTCATGCGGCGCAGGTAGGGCTCGGCGATCGGCGCGGTGTAGGCGTTGATCACGGTGGTGGAGGTGCGAGGGTATTCGCGGATCTGCGGCGCGACCTCGGATGACAGCGAGAAATACACCCCGGGCAGCAGGCGGCGAAGTTCGTCGCCGACGATGCGCTCGTTCTCCGGGTTGCGGTAGCTGTTGAGAAAACAGATCGCCACCGTCTTTACATCGCGGGCCTTGAGTTGCTTCGCGAGATCCGCTACTTGAGCCATGTCCGGCGCCAGGCGCAGGGTGCCGTCGCCGAGGATGCGTTCGTTCACGCCAAAGACCAGATCCCGCGGCACCAGCGGATCGGGGTACTCGATCTGCGGGTCGTACATGTCGTAGCGGTATTCGTTGCGGATCTTGAGAACGTCGGAGAAGCCGAGCGTGGTGAGCAGCGCGGTGGTGGTGCCCTTGCGCTCGATCAGCGCGTTGGTAACGACGGTTGTTGCGTGCGCCACGATGTCGTCCACATCCGCCGGGGTCGCGCCCGCGTGCTTGAGCACCGAATCCACGCCGGCGAAAAAGCCTTCGAGCAGGTCGTTATAGGTGGTGAGCACCTTGTCCACCCAGACGCGGCCGTCGGCGCGGCGCAGCACCACGTCGGTGAAGGTTCCGCCGATATCGACGGCGAGGGCAAAGTTCTTCATGACGCGGCCCTGTGAGGGCGGCGGACGGCGACCGGCATGGGTGCTCCTCCTGGATGGTGTGCGGGGAGGGGGTCTTTGAGCGTCGCCCCCTCCTGTCTCCCGGCCTGCCCCGGATACAGCCTCCTGATGATTCCCGCCGGGGGTGGTGCTCTGGGAGACGCGCTATTTGACCCGCCGGCATAGAATCAGTCAATGTGATTCGCCTTATGCATTCCATTTGATTCGCGGATTGATTTTTTGCCGTATTTTCTGCCGTACTTCCGACCGCGCTTTCGTCCATAGATATGACCGACCTCGCCAAGATCGACCTCAACCTGCTGGTGGTGTTCAACGACCTGCTGGAGACCCGCAGCGTCACCCAGACCGGGCAGACGCTGGGCATGAGCCAGCCCGCGGTGAGCTACGCGCTCGCGCGGCTGCGCAAGACCTTCAACGACCCGCTGTTCATCCGCATCCGCAACCGCATGCACCCCACGCCGCGCGCGAGCGCGCTGGCCGTCTCCACCCGCGGCATCCTCGAGAAGGTGCGCACCGAACTGCTGCAGTTCGTGGACTTCGACCCCAAGACCACCGACAAGACCTTCACCCTCGGCATGTCGGACGTGGGCGAAATGATCTTCCTGCCCAAGCTTTTCCGGCAGGTGAGCGAAGATGCGCCGGGCGCGGGCGTGCGCACCGTCACCCTCGACCCCGACAGCCTCGCCGCCGCGATGGAAGCGGGCGAAGTGGACCTCGCGCTCGGCTACTTCCCCGACCTGCAGCGCGCGGGCTTCTACCAGCAGCAGATTTCGGTGTCGGGCTTCATGTGCATCGGGCGTGCGGACAACCCGCACATGAAAGACCGGCTCACCCTGCCGCGCTTCCTGAAAGCGCCGCACGTGTCCATTCGCGCCGCCGGCCGCAGCCAGGAAATCATCGAAAAGCACTTCAAGACCGCCAAGATCCAACGCCGCATCGCGCTGACCCTGCCGCACTTCCTGAGTCTTATCGAGATATTGCCGCAGACCGACCTGATCGCCACCGTGCCCACGCGGGTGGCGGAATCGCTCGCGCGCAACGCCGCGCTCAAGGTGCAGCCGCTGCCGGTGAAGTCACCGACCTTTGCGGTGAAGCAGTTCTGGCACCGGCGGTTTCACCAGGATCCGGGGAACCGGTGGGTGAGAGGGGTGGTCAGGGGCTTGTTTCAGGGGAAGTGACCGACGGGTTCGCATACGTGGGCGCTGCAACACGCCCAAGCAGGGTTCTCCGTGCTCAAGTACGATTCTGCTTCGCGATGTCTGAAGCGGATACCGGATTGGGAGAGCGCATGAGTACGCGGATTTTCGCGATGTTGATCGCCATCTGTGCGGCGTTATGTGCGCCTGTTGCTTTGAGTCAACAAGCGGCATCCGGGCGCACTCTGGACGTTTCGCCGAGAACCGAGCAGCGCGTGGCGCTTGTGATCGGTAATGCTGCCTACAAGACCGCGCCCCTGTCCAATTCGGTCAACGACGCCAGCGACATGGCGAGCGCACTCCAGTCGATGGGATTCAAGGTCATCCTCCGGCGTAACGCCAACACGCGGGAGATGCGACAGGCGATTCGGGAGTTCGGAGTCGAACTGCGTCGTGCGCAGGTAGGGCTGTTCTACTTCGCCGGACACGGGATACAGGTCAAGGGGGACAATTACCTCGTGCCGGTGGGCGCGGAGATCGACAACGAAGCCGATGCCGAGGATTCCGCGATCAACGCCAACTACGCGCTCCGGACGATGGAGGAATCGCAGGTCAAGGTGAGTATCGTGATTCTGGATGCTTGCCGGAATAACCCGTTCTCACGCGGTTTCAGATCGGTCAGTCGAGGCTTGGCGCAGATGAACGCAGCAACAGGCAGTCTGGTGGCGTTCGCGACCGCACCGGGGGCGGTGGCGGCAGACGGGACGGGGCGGAACGGCGTCTACACCAAGCACCTTCTGGCGAATCTGCGCGAAGGCGACCCGGATATATCGACAGTATTTCAGAGGACGCGAGCAGCGGTGGTAAGGGAGACCGGCGGCAAGCAGACGCCGTGGGAATCGACCTCGCTGATCGGAGATTTTTACGTCCGTGCGCCTACGGGCGGTGTACAGCTGGCATCCGCACCGCTTGCCCCAACGGTTGCTGCGTCACCCGCAGCCCCACCGGTCGTAATACCCCCGGTAAATGTCGCAGGTACAAGTTTCAAGGACTGCGACGATTGTCCGGAGATGGTCCGTATTCCTGGGGGCACCTTCCTCATGGGGTCCAAAGCCGACCCGTTTGCCAGTACGCCGCCAAGCACCGATGAGCAACCGCAACATCAAGTCACCGTAAGAGCGTTTGCAATGGGCAAGTACGAGGTGACGCAGGAGCAGTGGTATGCCGTGATGGGCAATCTGCCGAGCAGCTTCAAGGGCCGCACGTTGCCGGTGGAACAAGTCACTTGGAACGATGCGCAAGAGTTTGTCAGAAGGCTTGGTGCGAAGACCGGTAAAACTTATCGGCTGCCGAGCGAGGCGGAGTGGGAGTACGCAGCAAGGGCGGGGAGCCGCACCGAATGGTCTTTCGGGGACAACGAGAATGAACTGGGGCGATACGCCTGGTTTAACGCCAACTCGGGAAGTACGACCCATCCGGTCGGGGAGAAACTCCCGAACGCTTTCGGTCTGCATGACATGCACGGCAACGTGTGGGAATGGACCGAGGATTGCTGGAATGAAAACTACAACGGTGCCCCGTCGGACGGAAGTGTCTGGTCGGCGGGGGACTGTTCCCGGCGCGTGCTGCGGGGCGGTTCCTGGAATTTCGATCCGCAGGTCCTTCGCTCCGCGATCCGCAGCGGGGGCCCCGCGTCGGACCGGGGCGACGGCATCGGTTTCCGTGTTTCGAGGACCGATTAAATCCTGAGTCTTTACTTCTTTACCTATTCATCTCGTGTCCCTTGGCGCCTGCGAAATGCCGGCCATAACAGGGGGGCGTTACGGATTCCGGCCGCGCTCGCTCGCGGTGCCGCTAAGCCGGGAAAATCCGATGTGTTGTCTCGGCTGGCAGGAATCGCTCGAGGGTCTTGCTCGGCGGGTGGAGCCGGATATCCGGGAAGGTTGAGCTGTCGTGGTGAGGTAATACGGAGTTGGCCGGTCGAGCGGGGGCAGGATTGCTTCGCTTCGCTCGCAATGACGTGGTTTGGGTTCGGCAAGTCAGGGACGGTTGGCGGGCATTCCCGGGGGTCGTGCGCTCACGTCGCCAACTCGTAGCTCATGCTTCTTCCCCCTGCGATGGCCTTCCGCAGCACGCCGCGTCCCAGCAGATCCGTGATGTTCCGCAAGGCCGTATCCGGCGAACACTTCGCGATTGCCGCCCACTTGCTGCTGGTGAGTTTGCCCTCGAAGCCATCGAGCATCCGGTTCAGCACCCTGATCTGACGTTCGTTGAATGGCATGCCCGCGCGCTGTTCCCAGAAGCGCGCCTTGAGCAGCACCGCCGACAGCGTGCCTTGCGCACCGTCGATTGCGCGGTGCAGGCAGTTCAGAAACCATTCGAGTCAGGCGGTGGCATCGAGCACCATCGTCACCCCGCCGTCCACGTTGCGGTCGGCGGGAGCGAGCGCAACGACTCGCGGTTCAGGTGTTCGCCTTCGATCTCGCATTTTTTTGGGGCGTGGCAACTGATCGAGATACCCCAGACCACCCCCCGGCCTGCCGCCGTACCCCTCCACCACCTGGGAGGAGGGGAGTCGAAAAGAATCTTCCGTCCTGTGCGCAGCATAGGAGGGGCGGCAGGCGCAGCCTGCCGGGGTGGTCAGCAATGCGTGCGTTTGTCCAGTTTCTCGCGATTCATCCACGCGCCGCCCATCATCGCCGCCGACACCGCCCAGAACACCGGGCCGACGCCAAACGTCGCGCCGACCGCGCCGCTCAAAAGCGGCACCAGCGTCTGCGCGAGGTTGGCCATGGTCATGCGAAGGCCGATGACTTCGCCCACCTTGTCGGGCGGCGATGCGTCGTACATGACGGTGGTGGCGAGCGGTCCGGCAAGCCCGAGGCCGAGGCCGGTGAGAAAGGCCAGCGCAATCAGCGCGGCGTAGATCTGGGTGAAGGGCATGCCGAATAAGCCGACCGCCACCATTACCTGCGCGGCGATGATCAGCGCCCATTGCGAGTAACGCCGTATCAGCATGCCCATGGTGAGGCGG
>CANIEV010000131.1 GCA_947466535.1 Betaproteobacteria bacterium | reverse complement strand
GGTAAGGCGCGAAGTCCGGGCAACACCGCCCGTCTTCGGGGGGGGTATCGCCCGGACGCGCGGGCGTGGTGTCTTTGCCTCAAAGCGGTCAGAATCAGTAGAAGATCGAGATTCAGCTCGAAGGGGGAGGGGGCGTGTCGAGCACTGTTTCGCGTACCGGATGGTATTCGGCGTGGCTGCTGCGTTGCTGGCTCCTGTGCGCTCTGCTTGGTGCAGGCGTATCTGCTTGGTCGCAGGACCGCTCGGAAGTGTTTGTCCAACTCGGTCACCGGTCGGCGGTCACCGCACTGGCGTTTTCCCCCGACGGTCAGCGTGTGGCGTCAGCGAGCCTCGACGGCACGGTCAAGCTGTGGGAATTGCAAAGCGGCCGCGAGATCCGCACCCTCGAAGGCCATCAGGGCAGTGTGCTTTCCGTGGCGTTCTCCGCCGATGGGCGGCTGCTCGCCTCGGGCGGTCGCGACCGCAGCGTCCGCCTGTGGGATGCCGCGAGCGGTGCGCCAATCAGGACGCTTGCCGGGCATGAAAACATTGTCCTCGGCGTGGCTTTCTCTCGCGACGGAAAATTCCTGATCTCGTCCGGTTATGACCGCAGCGTTCGCGTCTGGGACGTGGCGCGCGGCGTCGAGGCGGGCGGACTGGGCAACCAAGCAGTGCCGGTGCGCGCTCTTGCCATGGCAGCAGATGGCCAGAGCCTTGCGCTCGGGCTGGAGGACGGAGCAGTCCGTCTTGTTCGTTATCCGGGGGGCGCCGATCTCGCCACGCTGCGAGGGCACAAAGGGGCGGTGCTTGCGCTCGGATTCTCGGCGTCGGGGCAACTCGCAAGCGCAGGGCAGGACGGGACCGTTCGTACTTGGTCGATTTTCGGGGAGCCCTCCGGCGGACGTGAGCTGCGCGTGATGCAGGGCCATGCCGGTCCGGTGTCGGGCGTGGGCTGGTCGGCAGGCGATAAATGGATCGCCTCCGGCGGACAGGATGGAACGGTGCGGATTTGGAGTCCGGAGTCAGGTCAAACGGCCCAGGTCCTGCGCGGACACGCGGGAGAAGTGCTGTCGCTTGCATTTGCGCCTCGTGGAGGCACCCTTGTCACCGGAGGTCAGGATCGTGCCGTTCGGGTCTGGGATGCGGAGGCCGGCTCGACGATCGATGCCTTGAGATCCCGTGCGGGTGACGTGCGAGCCATCGCCTACAGCCCGAACGGAAGGACATCGGCCATCAGCGGGGCCGACGGCGCGATCCGCATCTGGGATGTCGCGGGCGGTCGCGTGCTGCGCACGCTGGTCGGGCATCGCGGCAGCGTCGATTCGCTCGCGTTCTCACCTGACGGTGCAACGCTTGCGAGCGCCGGCCAGGACCGGTCGGTGCGACTCTGGGACTGGAGCAAGGGGTCGGTGATTCGCGAGATCACCGGAAGCAAGGGCACGGTGCAGGCACTCGCGTATTCGCCTGACGGCCGGCAACTGGCCTCGGGTGGACTCGATACCCTGATACGTCTCTGGGACCCGGCAAGCGGCGCGTCGCTGCGCGAAATAGCGGGGCACAAGATGTCGGTGCGCGGCCTTGCGTACTCGCCCAACGGAAGGCTGATTGCCTCGGCGTCCTACGACGACACCGCACGGCTCTGGGATGCGGCAAGCGGCGCGCCGGTGCGAACGTTCAGCGATCATGCCAATCGGGTCACCTCGGTTGCGTTCACGCCCGATGGCGCGTCGCTCGTCTCGGGCAGCGAGGACAGCACGATTCGCATGCGCGCTGTTACGGGTGGCGGTGAGACTCGCGTCTTTTCCGGACATACCGGCCCGGTGCGGGCGGTGGCGGTGAGTGCCGATGGAAGGACACTGGTTTCCGCGAGTGTGGATGGGACGCTGGCGCGCTGGGACGCGGCCAGCGGCAAGCAGATTGCATCAACCGCGCTCGGCGCGGGTCAGCTGCTTGCGCTCGCCTACGGCCCGGATGCCGGCGGTACGTTCACCGCCGGCGGCGACGGCGGGGCCGCGGTGATCCTCTCCGCGATTCAAGGGAGGGAACGGGCGCGATTTTTCGGCTTTGTCGACGGCGACTGGGTGTCCATCACGCCGGAGGGCTTCTTCAACGCGTCGGATGGCGGCGCGCGTTATCTTAATGTGCGCCTGGGCAACGAGATTCACGGTCTGGAGCAGTTCTCCGAGAGCTTCTTCCGGCCCGATGCGGTGCGGGTGGCGCTCGCTTCCGATACGACACACGCACGCGAAGACGCGCGAGCAGGCGAACAGGCGGAAGCGTCACGCCGTCAGGCGGAACTCGCGGCGGCGGATGCGCGCAGGAAATCCGAACTCGCGCGGGTCGAAGCGGAACGGGTGGAGGCGGCGCGTCGTGCGAGCGAAGAGTCGCTGCGCCGAGAGCAACTCGCCCGACTCGAGCGCGAGCGCATCGAGTCCGAACGCATTGCTCGCGAGCAGGCCGAGAAAGCGAGATTGGAAGAGGATCGCCGTCGCGCGGAACTGGCACGAATAGAAAACGAGCGCCGTGCTCAGGAGCGGGAGCGACAGGCGCAGGCCGACGAGCAGCGCCGGGCGGCCGACGAGGCGCGTCGCCGCGAGGAACTTGCGCGCATCGAGCGCGAACGAATAGCGGCAGAACGTCTCGCCGCCGACCAGGCCGAACGCGCACGGGTGGAGGAACAGCGCAGGCAGCAGGAACTGGCAAAGCTGGAAGCCGAGCGGCGCGAAGCGGATCGTCTGGCGCAGGAAGAGGCGAAGCGTCGAGAGGAGCTCGCCCGCCTTGAGCGCGAGCAGCAGGAGGCGGAACGCCGTGCGCAGGCGCTGGCTGCGGCGGCGCAGACCCAGGCCGGGGCGGCGCGCCCCGGTCCGCAGCGGTTGACGCTGGTGCGTCCGGCACCGAAGGTGGAGATTCTTGACCTGCCTGCGGTCGTGAAAGCGGAAGAAGTCAGCGTGACCCTGCGCATCGTCGATTCGGGCGGGGGTATCGGAGATGTGCGGCTGTACCTGAATGACACCGCGGTGCTGGTGGATTCGACCCGCAACCTGTCGGTGGTGTCAGCGGCCGCGCCGGGGACGGTTCGTTACCGTGTGCGTCTGGTGCGTGGCAAGAACAAGCTTCGAGCGGTTGCGTTCAATGCCGGCAACAGCATGCAGAGCGCGGATGCAGTGCAGGAGATCGACGCGCAGTTCCAGTCGACGCGGCGGCCGTCGCTGCACGCGATCGTGATCGGCGTGCAGGAGTTCCGCAACACCACGCTCAATCTCAAGTACAGCATTGCCGATGCCAATTTGTTTGCGCAGGTGCTATCGGAGCGCTCCGCGGGATTGTTCGAGACGGTCAACGTGCGCACTTTCCTCACACCTGCGCAGACCACCCGTACTGCGATCATCGAGGCATTGCGCGAGATGCGCGGCAGGGTCAACCCGGAGGACCTTTTTGTTTTCTATGTTGCAAGCCACGGCACGGTGGATGAGGGCGAGTATTTCCTGATTTCCTCCAACGTGGGCCAGACCTCGAGCGCGCGGCTGAAAACGGATGCGATCAGCCAGACCGAGCTGAAGGAACTGGTGGCGAACGTCCCGACTACCAAGAAGCTGATCGTGCTCGATACCTGCAATGCCGCGCAACTTGGTGAGGCGATGCAGGTGGCGTTTCTCACCCGGGGTCTCACGCAGGACACCGCCACCAAGCTGCTCAGCCGTGCGGTCGGCTCGACGGTGCTGTCGGCCGCCACCTCGCAGCAGGAGGCGCTCGAAGGCTACAAGGGGCATGGCCTCTTCACCTGGGTGATCGTCGAGGGACTGCGCGGCGCGGCGGACGCGGACAAGGACGGCTTTGTCAAAACCAGCGAGCTTGCGGAATACGTGGATGCCACCGTGCCGCCGCTTGCCGAGCAGGTGTTCAAGCACGAGCAGTTTCCGATCGTGTCACCCAGCGGTATCCAGTTTCCCCTGGTGCAGGTTCCAAAATAAGAAAAGGCGAGTCCGATGAAAAGTTTTGCGCTGTTCCGCACTGCTGCGATGTTCGCTCTTCTGCCGGTGCTCGCGGGATGCGCATCCGCGCCGCGCCTGTTCGAGGTGAGCGATATTTACGTATGTGCGGCCGAGGACTGCGGCTCGGCCGGGCAACTCGCGAGCACGCCGAAACTGCTTTCGGCCTTGTATGAGCTACTCAAGCGGAACGAAGGCAAGGATTTCAAGATGTGCAGTTCGGATCCAAAATCGCGCAATTGCGAAAGCGAGGGTCTGGGATTCGCGAATCTGAGTTTTCCCTTTATCCCGGGCAGGTCCAGTTTTTGGGGAGGGGTCATGAAGAACCTGCGGGTCGATCAGGCGAGCCAGTCGATAAAGTCGACCAACAGTCTTGTGCTCTTCGGCAACGGTGTTCCTCTTGCCTGCAGCGACCACGAAGCCACCGTCAGCGTGCGGTCCACAAGCCAGGTCACATTCACGGTGGAGAGTTTTGTCTGCTTCTGGCTCGCCTTTCCGAGCGGGGGCAACTGGTCGTTTGCCGTGGACTCGGTTGATTTTGACCGGGGTCGTTTTGGCGGGTTTTACTCCATGGGACACGGCGGATCGTCAGTGGGCAAGGGTGAGGGTTATGCAGTCATGCAACTCACCGAGTCCATGCCACGGGGGGTGAACTGGTTGAAGGATTAGCATCGTTCGGAGGGGGAAATGCGGACATTCCGAAAATGGCCTTGGCTTTCGGTTGTTTGCGTCTTCCTCGCAGGCTGTGCCGGGGCACCGCAGCTTTATGAAGTGAAGTCAATCTATGTGTGCGCCGCCGAGGAATGCGGTCAGGCGGGACAGAAGTTTTCCGCTGCTCAGATGCTTCGTGCGCTGCACAAATTGCTGGTGGCCAACGATGGCCAGGAATACAGGGTCTGCTCGTCGGACCCGAAGACCCGCAACTGCGAGAGCGAGGGTGTGGGCTACTTCGTGATGGGCGGCCCGATTCCGGGCCGAGGTGGTCAGGCATCCGGGAAGACGGCGGCGGCGCAGATCGATGCGGCCACCCAGTCATTGCGGTTCAGGATGAGTTCCAACCTGACCTTCAATGGCGTACCTCTCGCGTGCGCCGAGCACGATTCACAGATCACCGTACGCTCCTCCGACGAGATTTCGCTGGAGGACGCGCCCTACTACTGCAACTGGATGGCCGTCGGCAACATGACCACCAGCTTCAGCTTTGCGGTGGAACTGGTCGACCTTGACCGCGGCCGGCTCGGCGGCTACTGGGCGCATGCGGTGGCCGGCACCGGCAACGGGCGCGGCAGCGGCTACGCGGTGATCCAGTTCCCGCGTTCCATGCCGCGCGGCGAGAACTGGCTGGCCGACTGAGCGTCGTTTCCCGTCTTTGAAATTGCGAACTTTGCCATTTTTAGACGGCCAGCCCGTGCGTGAAAGCGGTTAATTCGGTTGCTAAAATTAGCAACTCGATGATCTCAGGCGACGATCAAAGCCGCTGCTGCAGGAATCGCAGCAGGCGCGGGGCGAGAAAGCCGTTGTGGCTTTCGGGTTCCGACACCGGATCCCAGACCCAGAAGTGCGGCGCGCCGTCGACGATTACCGGACGCACGAAGTAGCTCGCCTGCTTGAGCGCGAGCATGAAGGTCTTGGACTGGGTTTCAACGTCAACGATGTCGTCCTGCGTTCCCCAGACGACCAGAAACGAGGTGTGGTTGTTCTTCGAAGACACGTAGGAAAGCGGTGATGCGTCGAAGTAGGGGCGCTTGTCGTCGATCGCCGATACGCCAAGGTGTTTTTCCACGATCGAGTCACGGGGCCGGCTCGTCAGGTCATGCTGCCATTGCTGGTACAGGTCGAATACGCCGTACACCGGAATCGCCACCTTCACCCGGGCGCTGAGGCCCGCGTGCGGATCGGACTTGTAGGCCCCGGTGAAATTCGGGTGATCTCCGGCTAGCGCCACCAGCGCGGCGAGGTGCCCGCCGGCGGAATCGCCGATGACGCCGACACGTTCGGGATCCAGACGCATGTCCGCCGCATTGCCCTTGACGAACTGGATTGCGGCGCGCACGTCGTGCAGGGCCTCGGGGAAATTCTTCTGCCCGGCTTTTGAAAGCCGGTAGGAGACGGCGAACACCGCGTAGCCGCGTTGCGCGAGATACGGTCCCCAGAACTGGTAGCCGATCGGCCCGCCCGCCTGCCAGCCGCCGCCGTGGATCGCAACGATCACCGGGTGCTTGCCCGCGGCGCGGGGCAGGTAGGCATCGCCGGTGAGGCACACGCCGTCGTGCACCGCGTATTCGACGCCCTTGCGGATTTCGACTTCGCCGGTCTGGGCGCGTGCGACCCCGGCAATCGCCCAGGCAAACACGCCGGCAAGGGCAATGAATTTGAGATAGCGGTTCATGGTGTCCTCCTCCTTGTGAATGGGCCGCACCTTAAACCAAAACCCGGGCAGACGCTCCGGTCAGGCCAGGCGGTGCCGGTCCGGGTGCCGAACACTCCAACCAGCGCGGGCCTTATCATGTTGGCTGCGCATGAACGCAATTCAAAAAAAGGAGCAGGCATGAAGATCATGTATTTCGACGATTTCCGGCTCGGTATCGTCAAGGGCGATTCGGTGGTGGACGTGACCGACGTGGTGAAGGACATTCCCCATCTGTCGCGGGAAGACCTGATGGCGGGGCTCATCGAGCGCTTCGATGCCTACAAGGCGAAGCTTGAGTCGGCGACAGCTGCGGGCAAGGGCGTGCCGCTTTCGTCCGTCCGCATCCGTCCGCCGCTGCCGCGGCCGCGCAACATAGACTGCATGGCGGTGAACTATATGGAAGACGGCACGCTGCCCGCGCCGCCTGCGATCAACGCCTTCCTGAAATCACCCAATGCCATCATCGGCAACGGCGACACGATGGTGCTGCCCGATGTGCCGGCAACGGTGTTCGAGGGCGAGGCGGAACTCGCGCTGGTGATCGGCAAGAAGGCTTCGAACGTCAAGGCGGCCGATGCAATGGGCTACATCTTCGGCTACACCTGCTTCATCGACGGATCTGCCCGTGGACTGCCGCCGGCGGGCAACGTGTTCTACCAGATGAAGTCGCGCGAGACCTTCGCGCCGGTCGGTCCGTGGATCGTCACCGCGGACGAGATTCCCGATCCGGACAATCTGCAGATCAAGCTGTCGAACAACGGCGTGGTGAAGCAGAACTTCAACACCAGCGACATGGCGCACAAGATTCCGCGCTGCATCGAGTTCGTGAGCGCCGTGCACACGCTTCTGCCGGGCGACCTGATCCCCACCGGCACCAACCACCGCGGGCTGAACCCGTTCATGGACGGCGACAAGATCGAACTCGAGATCGAGAAGGTCGGCAAGCTGACCATCAACATCCGCGACGAGCTGAAGCGCACCTGGGCGCGCGAGACCCGGCTTGAGCGCCAGCAGAAGGGCCAGGAGCCGATCACACCGCAGCTGAGCGGCAGGCACGCGAAAGTCTGAAAAGCCGTATTCAACCGCCTTGGCGGTGAAAGAAATCAGGAAGCGTGTGCGGCTGTTATTTCCCCGCGAACGCCACCGGTTTCATCGAGCGCAGGTAGGCGATCAGCGCCTTCATGTCCGTGTCGTTGATGTTCTTGTACCAGCCGAAGGCCATCGGCGGCTTGCGCGGGGTGCCGTCGCGGCCCACGCCTTCGCGGATCACCTTCGCGATTTCCTCGTCGGTCCACTTCTTCAGGCCGGATTCGTGTGGCGTCAGGTTTCGCGCCACGCTCTCGCCCCACGGGCCGGGGAACACCTGGCCGCCCGCGCCCCACTGAGCCTTGACGAGCTGACCCTTCTGGTCGCGCGGCGTGTGGCACTCCATGCAGTGGCCGATCTGCGCGAGGTACTTGCCGTACTGCACCGTGTTCTTTTGCGAGGGCGTCTTTACGCCTTTCACGGGCGGGCCGTAGTTCGGCGGCAGCGGAATTTTGTATTCGGATTTCGCCACTGTGTTCTTCACCGCCGGCTGCGCGCGCAGGTAGGCAACGATCGCGGCGAGGTCGGCATCGGACAAGTCGCGGTAGAACTCGACCGGCATCGGCGGTCCGATGATGGTGCCGTCGGGGCGCACGCCTTCGCGGATGGCCTTCGCCAGCTGGGCATCGGTCCATTTGCCTATGCCGGTCTCCGGATCGGGCGTGATGTTGGAAGCAACCGCCTTCATGCCGGGGATGTCGAACACCATGCCGCCGGAGAGGCCTTTGTCGAACAGCGGGGCGCCTTTCTCGCCGCGGGCGATATGGCAGTTGCCGCAGGCGACCACGCTGTCCATGAGGTAGCGGCCGCGCTCGATACGCGCATCCTTTTGCGCGAGCGCCGAACCGGCGGCCGTCGATAGCAGCACCGCGGTAGCGGACGCGAGCAATGTCTTGTTGATCATTCTGGTGAACCCCCCGGTATTTTATGGATTTCCCGTTTCGGGAATCCGGCGGATTATCCGCATCGCATACAGAAAAACAAGCGAAAAAGTACGCAGGATTGCCCGTCATGGTTGGTGAAACCCGGAGGCTAGGGCGTTGGATGTGCGAGCGTGGACCTGATGCGGCTGCTGACGAAAAAGCACAGCACGCCTGCGCCGACCACGCCGGCGGAAACGGCGGGCAGCACGCTCACGCCGAAGGCCGGAACGATCAGGCTCCCGGAGAACGCGCCGCAGGCCATGCCCAGATGCATGCTCGACTGATTGATTGCCATCACCAGGTCGGCGCGGGGGCCGGAGGTTTCGATCAGCCGGCTCTGCATCCGCGTCTGGAACATCAGGCTCGCGGCGCCGACAAAAAAGTACACCACCGCAAGCACCCAGTGCGAGGGTGCAAGGAACAAGGGGATGTGCAGCAGGGCCACCAGGACGATTGCGATCTTCATCGCGCGCTCCACGCCCGCCGGGCCGAGCGATCGGGAGCCGATGAGATTGCCGATCACGCCGCCTATGCCATAGAGAAGGAAGGTGCCGGACACCGCGTCTGCACCCGCATCGAAGCGTCCCTTCAACAGCACCGCCACCAGCGCGTAGGTGGCGAGTTGTCCGCCGAGCAGCAGGAAGGTGGTGACGGAGGACCAGAGCGCGAACGGCGCGAGATGGTCGAGCTTCGCACGCGGCCGGCTGCGGTCGTCGCCCTTGGCATCGCCCATAGGGAAAAGCCAGAACACCAGCAACAGGGAGGCGGCGCCGACCGCGCTCATGCCGGCGAATACTTCGCGCCAGCCGAAAATGGCCCCGAGCTGGGCGGTGGCGGGCAGGCCGGCGACCAGCGCGATCGTCATGCCGAGGTAAGCGCTACCCACTGCGCGCTGCCGACGTTCGGGCTCCACCACCAGCGAGGCGAGAGTGGATGCGGTCGGGCCGATGATCGATCCGGCGGCGCCAAGCATGATCCGCGCGAGGACCTGTAATTCATAGCTGCCCGCAAGTGCCGCGAGCAGCGAGCCGGCGGTCCAGAGGGCAAGGCCGAAGAGCATCCGCTGCGTGCGCGAAAATGGCGCGAGCAAGGGCTGCAGCAATGTCCCGGTGAATGCGTAGGCGAGGGAAAACACCATGACCAGGCGCGCGATCGACTCGGGTGCTACGCCGAGATCCTGCGACATCGGATACGCCAGGCCCACCACCACGATCGAGGCGAGCCCCTGCATGAAGTAGGCGAGCGTCAGCGACGCAAGGCCGAGGCGGGTATGGCGCAGAGGCAGGGGAACGCCGCGGTTCATCGAGACTGGCTGGTGGTGTGCACGGGGATCGGGAGGGGCAGACGGCGCAAACCGGTCGAACAGGAGTGCCAAGCCGGAAGCGCTGCGCCGGCGGATAATAGCGCACGCACATGCCCGACCGGAGGAGGACGACCATGAGCAGAAACCCCGCTGACCCGAGCCAGCCGCAGGTGTACGGCCTGCACCATGCCGCCTATCGTTGCCGAAGCGCCGCCGAGACCTGCGATTTCTATGAAGGTGTGCTCGGCTTCCCGCTGTCGCAGGCGCTGGAGATCGATCGTCATCCCACCACCGGCGAGCCGGTGGAATACATGCACGTGTTCTTCGACATCGGCAGCCACAACCCCGCGGAGCCGAACTACATCGCGTTTTTCGAAGTCCGAAGCCGCGGCGAAGGCGATCCCGGGTTCGAATTCAAGCGCCAGTGGGGCATGGATCTTCACTTTGCGATGGCGGTGAAAAACCATGCCGACCTAAATGCGTGGCGCGACCGCCTGGCGGCACGCGGGGTCGAGGTGGAAGGCCCGATCGACCACGGCATCTGCACCTCGATCTACTTCCACGACCCGAACGGTTACCGGCTGGAATTCTCGACCCAGAACGAACGCGAGCAGAGTGAATTCGACGGAAACCGGCGCGAGGCGCGAACGGTGCTGCAGCGTTGGGCGACGGGCGGCACCGCCGGGACAGGCGCCGGATAGCGGTGTTCGGAGTCAGTTGCCCGCGTTGAATGGCGTCTGATCCTCCGAAGTTTTCCTGCGCCCGCGCGATCCTCGCCGCGGCACGATTCTCATGAGGAAGCAATGATCGAACGTCAATTCGTGCAGCTGGAGGTGCGTCCCGGTGCCGCTACCGAAACCCAATCGGGGCTCGCCAGGCTGCGTCCGAGAATCAACGGCGCCTATGAACGGCCGGCAAATGAAAAAGGCAAGGGCGCGTTTCTGCTCATGCATCCCACCAGCGATTTCGGGAATCATCCGCTGATGAGCCCGCTCGCGGAGCGAGGCTATTGCGTCTTGGGTCTGAATTCACGGTACCAGAACAACGATTGCACGCTGCTTGCCGAGCGTGTCATCCAGGATCTCGGGACCGGCGTCAAGTTTCTGCGCGAGCAGGGTTATGGCAAGGTGGTCCTGCTCGGATTTTCGGGCGGCGCAGCCGTGTCCGCTTTTTATCAGTCACAGGCGACCGAGCTCACTGTCACGCATACCCCGGCGGGCGATCCGATCGACCTCGTGCAAAGCGATTTTCCGGCGGCGGAAGCGGTATTGCTCTGTGCCGCTCATCCGGGGCGTTCACGAATTTTTGTGGACTGGCTGGACCCGTCGGTCACCGACGAGCGCGACGGCCAGAGCGTGGACCCGACGCTCGACATGTTCGATCCGCGCAATGGGCCGCCATACTCGCCCGAGTTCGTGAGCCGATACACGAAGGCGCAGGTCGAGCGCCGCGATCGCATCGAACGGTGGGTTCGCACCCGGCTGGATCACGTGCGCAACAAGGCGGGTACAAATGCGCGCGACGAGGCCTTCATCGTGCATCGAACTTACGCCGATCTGCGCTTTGTCGACCTGAATCTGGACCGCAATGATCGCGAAGCCGGCGGAATTCTCGGTGATGCGCGTGCCTTCAACTATGCGTCCAATTCCATAGGCCGTTACACCAGCCTCACTTCGTTTCTCAGCCAGTGGGCGGGCTGTTCGCATGCCGACGGCCCGGCAAATCTGGCGAAGACGAAATGCCCGGTGCGCTTCGTCGATCTGACCGCCGACGGATCGTGCTTCCCGTCGACATTGAAGCTCTGGATGGACGGGATCGGCAGCCGTGGTTCGATCCGCCAGATCAGGGGCG
>CANIEV010000130.1 GCA_947466535.1 Betaproteobacteria bacterium | reverse complement strand
ACTCCAGGCTTCGCGGAAATTGTTGGCGCGCACTTCGCCCGACATGGACTCGCCCTCGACCGTGCCCGAGAAGGTCATAAGGCGGCCGTTGTAGAACAGGCCAAAGCGGATGTACTTTCCTTTCACTGTCACGTCACGCAGTGTGTAGGTGCGGCCGGCGGCTTCGATCCGGCCATCCAGCACGTCCGGCCCCTGCATCAGGTGCAGGTCGAGCGCGGAACCCGACACCGCCTTCGGCACCTCGAACGCCCAGCGCCCGCCGACCCGCGCCGGCACCACGTAGTAGTAGAGCGTGGTGCGCACCGAGCCGCTGATGTTCTCTTTCTCCGGCACATCGAAAATCAGCGTCTTGTCCGGCGACCAGGGCACGAGCGGGTAGTCGTGCGAGACGATGCGCGAGCCCGGCGCGAGCTCCGCGCGCAGCTTGGGCACGAGCCGCGTCACGAACCTCGGCAAAAGATAGAGCGTCACCACGCTCGCGCCGCGAAGGTCGGTCTCGAACAGGTCGGCGGCGACGAACGTCACCTTGTCCGTCACGCCCTCGTGCTTCGCCTGGATGTTGGCGAGTTCCACCAACTGGGTCTGGATCTCGATGCCCACGCCGCGCGCGCCGTGGCGCTTGACCGCGGCGGTGACCAGCCGCCCGTCGCCCGAGCCGAGGTCGTACACGAGGTCGTTCGGGCCGATGTCGGCGAGCTTGATCATCTCGTCCACGATCGGCCAGGGCGAGGGCACGTAGGGGCCGGCGATGTTGTCCTTCTTCGCTCCTTCCTGCGCGAACGCAGCGCAGGCGATGAACAGCAGGACGGAGGCAATCTTCAGACGAAGGCTATTGCGGGACATCATTCGCCCTCCAACCGTTCGATCAGGCCCTGCAGCGCGAATATCACCGACTGGCGGCGCACCTCGGTGCGGTCGCCCTCGAAGTGTATGGTCACCGCGTCGGTCGCGCCGCCCCGCCGCGCCCAGCCAAAGCAGACGGTGCCCACCGGCTTGTCCGGGCTGCCACCGGAGGGGCCGGCAACGCCGGTAATCGCAAGCGATACGTCGGCCGCGCTGTGCGCGATCGCGCCTTCGGCCATCGCGCGCGCGACGGGTTCGCTTACCGCGCCGTGATCGTCGATCGTCTTCGCCGGCACGCCGAGCATCTCGCGCTTGGCGCCGTTCGAGTACGTGACGAAGCCGCGGTCGAACCAGTCCGAGCTGCCGGCGATCGAGACAATGCTCGAGGCCACCCAGCCGCCGGTGCAGGATTCGGCGGCGGCGAGCATGTGGCCGCCCTTCTTGAGCCGCGCGCCGGCGAGTGCGGCGAGCACGGTGAGCGTGTCGCTGGTCATGTGCCTTTCCTCTCAGGTTCCTCTCAGTTTCCCACTATCCGCGCGATGACCGCGATCACCAGCAGCGTGTAGAAACCCGCCGCGATGTCGTCGAACATCACGCCGAAGCCGCCCTTCATGCGCCGGTCAATCTCGCGGATCGGCGGCGGCTTGAGCACGTCAAAAAACCGGAACACGAAGAACGCGAGCGCCCACCACCACGGTCCGGGCGGCGTCATGACAAGGATCAGCACGAAGGCGGCGACTTCGTCCCAGACCATGCCGCTGTGGTCCGATATGCCAAGCGCGGTACCGGTGCGCCCGCAGGCCCACACGCCCAGTGCAAACATCAGAATGCCCGCAGCAGCGACTTCCAGCGGCGAAAGAAACCACGCCAGAGCGAAATAGACCGGGAATCCAAGCAGCGTGCCAACGGTGCCGGGCGCCACCGGGGCGAGGCCGGTGCCGAAACCGAAGGCGATGAAGTGCGCGGGATGGGCGATGAGGAAGCGAAAGTCGGGGCGGGCGATCATGGCGGCATTCTAACGGCTGATCGCCGCGCGTCACTCGCCGGACTGCCTGCATAGCCTCCGGCCTCACCGATCGCGTATCGGCATGGCTGCTTCGAAGCCACGCCGATGCCATGCGCGATACCATGCGGTCTGTCCGACTTTCGGTTTCCGCCTTAGCGCACCCGACCATGCCCGGAATCCTCAGGATGCTGCGCCATCAGTTCACCGCTCTCACCGGGCTGGTGGCGCTCGGCGCCGCGATGTTTCTGACCGTGCCGCCCGTACCGGCGGCCGAATCGGCGACCGCGTCGGCCACGGCCCCCGCGGGCTATTTCCCGATTGACGGCAGGTCGGAGTTCCATGCGCTGAACCCTGTCCTGCAATTCCTCGAAGATCCGGCGCGAACGCTCACGGTGGACGATGTCTCGACGCCGGAGATGCAGGCGCGCTTTCGCTCGACGCCGAACACCCACGGCCCGGTGAACTTCGGTTATTCGCACTCCGCATTCTGGCTGCGAATTCCGCTTGCGCTAGGCGCCGACACACCATTGCGCTGGCAACTGGAGATCGCGTTTGCCGCGCTTGATCGCGTCGAGGTGTACACGCGGCGCGCGGGCGGCGGGACCGACATGCAACCCGCCCGCGGAGCCGACGTGCAACCCGCCCGCGGGTACGACATGCAGGTCGCGGGCGACCTGCAGCCGTTTTCCGCACGGCCATTCGCGCACCGCAACCTGGTGTTCCCGCTCACGCTCGAGCCGGGCGCGTCACAGTCGGTGTACCTGCGGGTCCAGTCCGATGGCACCCTCACCGTTCCGGTGATGCTCTGGCGACCGGACGCGCTGCACGCATACGACCAGCGGACCTACGCGCTGCTGAGCATCTACTACGGCATGCTGCTTGCGCTGCTGCTGTACAACCTGATGCTGTTCATCTCCACGCGCGAGACGATGTTCCTCCCCTACTCCGCGTTCGTCGCGAGCATGGCGGTGGGCATGGCCTCGATCAACGGATTTGGCAACCAGTTCCTCTGGCCGGACTTCCCTGCATGGGGAAACATCGCCCTGCCGGTGGGCATGTCCGCCGCCGGGATGTTCGGTGCCCTCTTCACCCGCGCGTTCCTGGATACACGGCACTCGTATCCTCGGATCGACCGGCTGACGCTCGGCGTCGCCGCGATATTCGCGTTCGCTGCAGTGTCGCCGCTGTTCGTCAGCTACCAGTTCGCAGCGATACTCGCCTCGATCGCGGGTGTCGTGTTTGCGGTCGCCGCAACAGCCATCGGCATCTACTGCCAGCTTCGCGGTCATCCGGGGGCGCGATACTTCCTGCTCGCCTGGGGCATGCTGCTCGCGGGGATGGCGGTGCTTGCGCTTCGCAACTTCGGCTGGCTGCCAACCAACGGCTTCACCGTCTATTCAATGCAGATCGGTTCGGCACTGGAGATGCTGCTTTTGTCGTTCGCGCTTGCCGACCGGATCAACGTGCTCAGGCGCGAGAAGCACCTCGCGACGCAGGAGGCGCTCACGGCAAAGGAGGCGATGCTCGAGAATCTTCGCCGCTCCGAGGAGGAACTCGAATCGCGGGTCGCCGGGCGCACGCGCGAGCTGGTCGAGCGGGGAATCGAACTCGCCGAACGGAGCCGCGCGCTGGAGGACGCCAACGCGAGACTGCGTGAGAACGAACGCGCGCTCGAGCACATGACGCGGCACGATGCGCTCACCGGGCTGCCCAACCGCGTGCTGCTGAACGATCGCATCGAGCACGCGGTGGCCCGCGCGCGGCGCAGCGGGCGCCATGTCTCGCTGCTGATGATCGACATGGACGGCTTCAAGCTGGTGAACGACCTGCACGGCCACTCGGTGGGCGACCAGATGCTGGAGATGGTGGCCGAACGGCTGGGCAAGTGCGTGCGCGAAACCGACACCGTGGCGCGCTTTGGCGGCGACGAATTCGTGATCCTGCTGGAAGACCTGATCGAGCAGAACGATGCGCTTGGCGTGGCTGACAAGCTGATCGCCTCGATCAACGAACCCTTCGACCTCACCGCGGGCAACATGCGGGTGGGCGTGAGCGTGGGAATTGCCTACTTCCCGAAGGACGCGCCGGATGCGAAGCAACTGCTGCGGCGCGCCGATATGGCGATGTACTCGGCCAAAAAGAGCGGGCGCAACCGCTGGCAGGTCTATTCCGACGTCTGAACTCTGGATCACAACCCTATCGCACCGCCAAGCTTATACCGGTTCCGGTATTGAAATTACCTTCTCTTAAGCGTGGGTACTGGAGTTTCCAAATAAAAGTTACGGATTTACGGCATTCCCCTGGCACCGACAGGCGTCAGGCGAAGTGGTCGTAGCCGCGGCCGCGATGCGCGATCGGATTGCCCGAGGCATCAAGCACCGTGGCGCGCGGCTCCCCCGCGTGCATCGACCCGATGCGGGTGAGCGCTAGCCCGAGTCTTTCCGACAGTGCTCCCAGTTCGTCGCGACAGGTCGCGGGTGCGGTGAACAGGAGTTCATAATCATCGCCGCCCGAGAGCAGGCAGTCCGAACGCAGCTGCGCATCCGCGAGGGCAAGCAGGGCCTGCGGCTGCGGCAGCAACGCGTATTCGATACGCGCGGCGAGCATCGAGCGTTCGCAGATGTGCCCGAGATCGCCCACGAGTCCGTCGGAAACATCGATCGCCGCGCTCGCGAGGCCGCGCAACGCAAGACCGAGTTCGACACGCGGCTGTGGCGCATCGAGGCGATGATCCAGCGCAGCGCGCGCGTCGGCCCCGATTGCCGTCCGGCCGAGCCGCGCAGCAAGCGCGAGCGCCGCGCCGCCGAGTTCACCCGACACCCACACGTCGTCACCCGCGATCGCGCCCGAGCGCTTGAGCGATCTGCCTGCGGGTACTTCGCCCATCACGGTGACGCAGAACGAACGCGGACCGCGGGTGGTGTCCCCTCCGATGAGATCGAGCGAATGACGTTCCGCAAGCGCGAAGAAACCGCGCGCGAAGGCTGCGATCCAGGCTTCGCTTGCATCCGGCAGTGCGACTGCAAGCGTCGCCCAGCGCGGCTCGGCGCCGGCGGCGGCGAGATCGGAGAGATTGACCGCGAGCGTCTTGTGACCGAGCAGTTGCGCATCGGCACCGGTGAGGAAGTGCGTGCCCTCGACGAGCATGTCGGTGGAAATGGCGACCTGCATGCCCGGTCGCGCTTCGATCAGCGCGCAGTCGTCGCCGATGCCCTCCACCGTGTGGCGCACCGGCCGGGTGAAGTACTTGCGGATGAGATCGAATTCGGAAGGCTTGCCCGGGACCTGCGAACCCGCGGAGCCGGGCGTGGAAACAGCCGCGGGTCGGGATCCGTCCTTCGACATCAGCGCGCGGGTTCGAGCGGGCGCAGCACGCGCGCCAGTTTGTCGAGCACACCGTTCACATAACGGTGGCCGTCGGTGCCGCCGAAGGACTTGGCGATTTCCACCGCTTCGTTGATCACCACGCGAAACGGCACTTCCTGCGATTCCTTGAGCTCGTAGGCGGCCAGCAGCAGGATACTGCGTTCCACAGGCGACAATTCCGCCCAGGGACGGTCGATGTGCGGACCGATTGCCTCGCGCAGCGCCGGGGCCTCGCGAATCGCGCCACCGAGCAGACGCTTGAAGCAGGCTTCATCGGCCTTGGTGTACTCCTCCATCTCGGATGTCTGCGCGATCAGATCACGCAGCGGGGTGTCCGCCAGCTGCCAGGCGTATAGCGCCTGCACGGCGAATTCGCGCGAACGCCGGCGTGCCGAGCGCTCGCCCTTGGCACGCTTGACCTTCGGCTTCCGTTCCGGCGTTTGACCCGGCTTGTCACCCGCATTTTCATCCGGCGTAACGGCATCATCCGCCGCTGCGTCGGCCGGAACCCGCTTCGATGTCATCGCGCCAGCTCGTCGATCGCCTGCGCAAGGTTCGCCATTTCCAACGCGGCTTCGGCGCACTCGCGGCCCTTGACCGGCGCGCGCACCGCAGCCTGCACGTCGTTCTCGGTGGTGAGGATGCCGTTGGCCACCGGGATGTCCAGGCTCAGTGCCACGCCCGAGATGCCGGCGCCGGATTCGTTGGAGACGAGCTCGAAATGGTAGGTTTCGCCGCGAATGACAGCACCAAGGGCGATCAGCGCGTCGAATTCGTCGGTGGCCGCCATCTGCTGCAGGGCAAGCGGCACTTCGAGCGCACCGGGCACGCTGGCGACGACTATGTCATCCGTGTCCACGCCAAGTTCGATCAGGCGCGCGCTGCAGGCCTCGAGCATCGCGAGGCCGACGCTCTCGTTGAACCGGCTCCGCACGATGCCGACAACCATGCCCTCGCCACTCATTACAACCGGGATGTGCTTCATGCCTTGATCCTTGCAGTGTGATCGGGCTGCAGGAAGCCGGAGATCTCGAGATTGAAACCGTCAAGGCTAGGCATCTTGCGTGGCGCGGCCATCAGCCGCATCTTGCCCACGTTGAGGTCGCGCAGAATCTGCGCGCCGATGCCGTAGGTGAGAAGATTCATCTTGCCCGGCGTGCGCTTGGGACGCGGCGCCTCGGCCACGCGCTCGAGCAGGCCGCCGGCGGATTCGATGCAGTTGAGCAGCACCACGATGCCGCTGCCGACTTCCGCGATATGCGCGAGCGCTCCCTGCAGGGTCCAGGTGTGCGCGGTCGGCCCGGTGTCGAGCAGGTCCACTACCGAGAGCGGTTCGTGCACGCGCACGAGCGTCTCGCGATCGTTGCGGATTTCGCCGCGCACCAGCGCAAGGTGTACCGCGCCGGTGACACGCTCGAGAAAGCCGACGAGGCGGAACGGGCCGCAGGCGGTTTCGATGGTGCGTTCGGTGACGCGCCGCACAAGGGTTTCATTGCCTGAACGGAATTCGATCAGGTCGGCAATGGTGCCGATCTTCAGGCCGTGTTCCTTTGCGAACGGCACGAGGTCGGGCAGACGCGCCATGGTGCCGTCGTCGCGCAGGATTTCGCAGATCACCGACGCAGGGGTGAGCCCGGCCAGTTGCGCGAGGTCGCAGCCTGCTTCGGTGTGGCCGGCACGCACCAGCACGCCGCCGGGCTGCGCCATCAGCGGGAAGATATGGCCGGGCTGCACAATGTCATCAGGCCGCGCGTTCTGCGCCACTGCTGCCTGCACGGTGCGGGCGCGGTCCTGCGCGGAGATGCCGGTGGTGACGCCGGCGGCGGCTTCGATCGAGACGGTGAACGCGGTGCCAAGCGGTGCACGGTTGTCGCGCACCATGAGCGGCAGGTTCAGCTGGTTGCAGCGCTCCGCGGTGAGGGTGAGGCAGATGAGGCCGCGGCCGTGCTTGGCCATGAAGTTCACCGCCTCGGGCGTGATGAACTGCGCGGCGATGATCAGGTCGCCTTCGTTTTCGCGGTCCTCGTCATCGACGAGCACCACCATCCGACCGGCGCGGATTTCCTCGATGATCTCGGTGACGGGTGCTACGGCAAACTCACTCATGCAGAACTCCTTCCGCCGCGATTTTAAGCTTTTGGCGCGCCACCGCGCGCCGATGCGGAACTCGGCACGCAAAAACAAGCGTTGAATCCGTTTGTCCGCGGATCGCCTTGCGAATTCATCCTGGATCGCCTTGCGAACTTATCCAGGATCGCCTTGCGGCAATGGCAATGAAAAGGGCCGCGCGTGCGGCCCTCTCCGACATTCAAACGAAGCACACCGGGAGACCGCGCCTGCGCGACTCCCTGCGAGGCCGCGTTCCGGCTTACGCCGCGGGAGCGGCGTTGGCGGCAGCGACTGCTGCTGCTTTTTCCGCGACCGATGCGGCAACGGCGGCCTTGTCGGCTGCCATCGCGGCGCGGTCGGCGGCGGTGGTGATCTTCTCGCGGATACGCGCCGACTTGCCCGAACGGCTGCGCATGTAGTAGAGCTTCGCACGACGCACGTCGCCGCGGCGCTTGAGTTCGATCGAGACGATCGAGGGGGAGTGCGTCTGGAACGTACGCTCCACGCCTTCGCCCGAGGAAATTTTGCGCACGGTGAAGGCGGAGTTCAGGCCGCGGTTGCGGATCGCGACCACGACGCCTTCGTAGGCCTGGACGCGCTTGCGGTCGCCTTCGACCACGCTGACGCTCACGATCACTGTGTCGCCGGGCGAGAACGCCGGAATCTTCTTGCCGAGCCGGGCGATTTCTTCCTGCTCGAGTTTCTGGATCAAGTTCATGTCAGCCGCTCCTTTACCGTACCTGTGTACTGTGTAATGTCTATTCACAAAACCCGCGCACAACCCCGATCAACCGATCGGAGCGTCCTGCATTCGTGTCACTGCTTCACGTCCAGCCCTGCCTGTTCCTGCCCACCTGCGGCATCGAGCTCGCGCCGGAACTCGTCCAGCAACTTGCGCTCCGCCACCGAGAGGCCACGGCGTTCGATCAACTCCGGCCGCCGCAGCCACGTCCTGCCCAACGCCTGCTTGGCCCTCCAGCGCACGATATGCGCATGGTGGCCCGACATCAGCACCTCCGGAACACCCATCCCGCGGTACACCTCCGGCCGGGTGTACTGCGGACAATCCAGCAGACCTTCCGCGAAGCTTTCCTCCGCGGCTGACCGCTCGCCACCGAGCGCCCCCGGCAACTGCCTGACTACCGCGTCGATCAACACCATCGCCGCGAGTTCGCCGCCCGAGATCACGTAGTCGCCGATCGAGATCTCCTCGTCGACCCGGCTCCCGAGCAGCCGTTCATCCACTGCTTCGTAACGCCCGCAAAGCAATATCGCTCCCGGCCCTGCCGCCAGTGCCTTGACCTTCCGGTCATCGAGCACCGCGCCCTGCGGCGAAAGAAAAATCACCTTCGCCCCACCCGATGCAGCCTTTGCCGCATCAATCGCCTGCTCCAGCGGCTCGGCCAGCATCACCATGCCCGGCCCGCCCCCGTAGGGACGGTCATCGACCGTCCGGTAGTTGTCTGTCGTGAAATCGCGCGGATTCCACAGCGCAAGATCCCACAGCCCCTGCTCTTTCGCCCGCCGCGTGATCCCGGATTCGGTCACCGCGGTGAACATTTCCGGAAAGAGCGTGATGCAATCGAAACGCACCTTCGCCTCCGCTTTCCGTTTCAACCAATTTCAAGCTACCAGTCGAGTTCCCACTCAACCCGGATCTCGCCTGCCTTCACATCCACCGAGCGTGCTATCTGCGGGACGAAAGGAATCAGCCTTTCCACCGCCTTGCCCGACCCGTCCTGCCCGTCGTTGCTCTCAGCCGCCACCCGCATCACCTCGTGGGCACCGGCGCCAAAAATCTCGACCAGCCGTCCGAGCAACTCGCCCCGGGTGTTCAACACCGCCAGGCCGATCAGGTCCGACTGGTAATACTCGCCTTCCGCCAGCGCCGGGAGACTGTCCCTCGGCACCGCAATCTCCGAACCGCGCAAACGTTCCGCGTCGCTCCGGTCTTCACACCCGGCAAGCTGCGCTACCACATGCCCGCCGTGCGCCTTGCTTACCGTGACTGTCACGAGACGCCAGGCCGTCGCCGGCCCGGTTGCCACCCTCGTGCCTGCCGCACCTCCGCGCATCCACCATTCCGGGTAATCGCAAAGGGTATCGACCTGTTCGGTGAACGTCGCAACGTTCACCCAGCCCCGTATGCCGTACGCGCCGAGGATGCGCCCCATGATCACCAGGTCTGGCTTTCCCGGCTCAGGCTCTCCCGGGAACTGCTCTGGGGGAGACAAGGGCGACACCTCGATGAATGACGCTGCCGGACATGCCGGCTGCGCCTGCCTTACTTTGCGGTCGCTGCCGCGACAACCGGCGTATAGCCCCTCATCAGGCGGGCCACGGTGGGCGACAACTGCGCGCCATTGCCCTTCCAGAATTCGACGCGGTCCAGCGCGAAGCGGACCGATTCGCGGCCCTCGGGGGCCTTGGGATCGTAGAAACCGACACGCTCGATGAACCGGCCGGTGGCGGTCCTGCGCGAATCTGCAACAACGACGCTATAGAACGGGCGCTTTTTGGCGCCGCCGCGGGCGAGACGAATGACAACCATGGCTAGTCCAAGATTCGAAAAAAGACTGCGATTTTACACAGACTTAGGTGTTTTTGGCAATGGGACGATTGCGGCGGGCCTGTTTCGCCCTGACGGGCGAGTTACTTTTCTTGGTGAAGCAAAAAAAGTAAGACGCGCCGGCAGGCGCGAAACACCCCCCTACATCATCCCCGGCATCAACCCCTTCATCGACCGCATCATCTTGGCCAGTCCGCCTTTTTGCATCTGCTTCATCATCTTCTGCATCTGCTCGAACTGGTTGAGCAGGCGGTTGACTTCCTGCACGGTGACGCCTGCCCCCGCCGCGATGCGGCGCTTGCGCGTGGCCTTGAGGAGTTCCGGTTTGGTGCGCTCGAGCGGGGTCATCGAATTGATGATTCCTTCGATCCGGCGGATCTGCTTGTCATCAACATTCGCGCCCTGCGCCGCCTGCGCGAGCTGCGCGGGCAGCTTGTCCACCAGCGATGCAAGGCCACCCATCTTTCGCATCTGCGCCACCTGCTGCTTGAAATCCTCGAGATCGAAGCCCTTGCCGCGCTTGAGTTTCTCGGCAAGCTTCTGTGCCTCTTCCTGGTCAATGTTCTTGCGCACTTCCTCGACCAGCGACAGCACGTCGCCCATGCCGAGGATGCGCGAGGCCATGCGCTCAGGGTGGAACGCTTCGAGCCCGGTGAGCTTTTCGCCCACGCCGACGAACTTGATCGGACGCCCGGTGACGTGACGCACGGACAAGGCGGCACCGCCGCGCGCGTCGCCGTCGAGCTTTGTCAGCACGACGCCGGTAAGCGGAAGCGTCTCGCTGAACGCACGCGCGACGTTGACCGCGTCCTGCCCCTGCATAGCATCGACCACGAACAGGGTTTCCGCCGGGTTGACTGTGGCATGGAGATCGGCGATCTCCTTCATCAGCGCCTCGTCGATCGCAAGCCGGCCCGCGGTGTCGACGATCAGTATGTCGTGGTAGTGCGTACGCGCCCATTCCTGCGCGGCGCGCGCGATCTCGACCGGCTTTTCGCCCGGCTTCGAGGGAAAGAAGTCCGCGCCGACCTGGGTGGCGAGCGTGGACAACTGGTCTATCGCGGCCGG
Source organism: Betaproteobacteria bacterium (assembly GCA_947466535.1). Taxonomy (GTDB): domain Bacteria; phylum Pseudomonadota; class Gammaproteobacteria; order Burkholderiales; family SG8-39; genus CAMBSA01. Next base: position 706 of record CANIEV010000130.1, on the reverse strand, counting down.
ACGGTAGACGTCGCACGAAACAAGCAACACCTTCTTGCGCTCGGTTTCGATCAGCATCTTCGCGAGCTTGCCGACCGTGGTGGTCTTGCCCGAGCCCTGCAGTCCCGCCATCAGGATCACGGCAGGCGGCTGCACCGCAAGCGTCAGCCCGGTGCTCGCTCCGCCCATGAGTTCGGTGAGTTCGCGATGCACAACGCCCACCAGCGCCTGGCCGGGCGTGAGGCTGCCGACGACCTCCTCGCCGAGCGCCTTTTCGCGAACCCGCGCGATGAAATCGCGCACCACCGGAAGCGCGACGTCGGCTTCCAGGAGCGCCACCCGGACTTCGCGAAGCGCGTCCTGAATGTTGGATTCGGTGATCCGAGCCTCGCCGCGAATCGTTTTGACGATTCTCGAGAGGCGCTGGGTTAGGTTGTCGAGCATGTGCGTTCCGATGCGAGCAAAACCGTGATTGACCGATTCAGGGCTGCGCGAGGTGTAAACTCGGCGCCGTGATGATCGTATTGTACGTGCTCACGGCAGGGGCCTATGCGCTGCTCGCACTGCATTTCTGGCGCACGCGCTGGATGCGTCCGGCCGCCCCCTCGCCGGTTCGCCGTCATGGCATGACGCCCTGGGAACGGCTTGCGATCCTGGTCCCGCTTGTCCTTCACACCCTGCTTTTGAACCATGCGCTGTTCGCAGCCCCGGAATTGCGCTTCGGCTT
>CANIEV010000129.1 GCA_947466535.1 Betaproteobacteria bacterium | reverse complement strand
TGCGTAGTAGTCGGCCCTCGATCAGCGCCTCCAGTCGCTCACGGATGAACGCCGATTGTTCCTGGAACTCTTCGCCGAGCGCGTCGAACCCGGCGAGCGCATCCTCGACCAGAAGCAGGCCGGCGGCGATCTCGAGCGCGGCGGCATCGCTCATGCGCGAAGCGTCCGACGCGATCCAGTCACCCGCCGCGGAGATCCGGGCTACGAGCGCGGTGAGTTCCGGATGCCCAAGCGCTGTAACGCTCTCGCGCAAGGCGAGCAGATGACCGCAGAACGCCGACAGATCGGGCGCTTCACCCGAGGCGCAGCGGTTCCATGCGTCCTTGGTTTCGTCCAGGCGCGCGCGCGCGATGCCGGGATCGACCGTCACCTGCGCGGTCTCGGTCGCAGGCGGTGCCGGCAGCGTCTCGGCGAGTCCGTAGACCGTTCTCACCTGTTCAGTGACACCTGCCGCAGCACCTGCGTGTGCAACGAAGAACAAAACTTCGCGCATCAGGCGTTCGGAAATCGAGGGTGAGCCTTCCGACAGGCTCTTCAATTGCTGCTCGATCCGGGTAATGAGCCGGCGCGCATCCAGCGCGGGCGGTATCGCCCGGGCGTTCAGAGCCTCGAAAAACCCGAGCGCGCTCCACCAGAAGGGGCGTTGGGTGCTGACACCCTGAGCCAGTTCCACTTCGGCCACCGCGGCGCGCATTTCCTCCGCGCCCACCGGATCGCTTTTCAGCCAGCGAAGAAAGCCCCGCTGGTATCGCCCCCGGGCGGTGCGCGCAATGACGCGCATGTCCTCGCTCGCCGTCCGAACCGAGGCGGTATCGCGCGGCGGCGGTTTGCGCGTCAGGTCAACATAGTAAAGATCGACCGGATCGACCGGACGGCCCAGTTCCGACGCGAGTGCTTCGTACACGGGCAGCAGCCGCAGCGGGCGGTTTGCCGCGCCCTTGGACAGATCCTCGATGTAGCCCGCGAGCTCCGCGAAGGCGCGGGCAGCCAGTGCAAACACATCGGGCGTGCGCTTTTCCGGCACGGTGTCCAGCGCGGCGATCAGGCCTTCGAGGGCCTCGCTCACGCGGGTGACTCCGTCAAGCCCGACGATGTTGATCGCGCCGTGCGCCTGGTGCAGGCTGGCATGCGCGAGCCGGATCTGCATCGCATCCTCCGGCTTGCGTTCGAACGCGACAAGCGCATCGGCGCCGCGTTTCAGCGCGGAATCGATCTCGCCCTTGACCCAGGCAAGCGGCCCGGTGTCGAAGCCGGTGCTTTTTCGGCTCATGCGTTGTATCGCATTGCGCTTATCGTGGCTTTCGCAACTACACCCGGAACCGCGACACCGAGCTCTTGAGTTCGGTGGCGAGCTTGGCGAGTTCCTCCACCGATGCCGATGTCTGCTTGGTGCCCTCGGTGGTCTGCTGCGTGATCCGCAGGATGTCCTGCATGTTTCCCGCCACGGTGCCGGCGTTCTTCGCCTGCGTCTTCGCAGTGGTCGACACCGTGTCGATCAGCGACGCCAGCCGCTGCGATACCTCGCCGATTTCCGCCAGTGCCTGTCCCGCCGCATCCGACAAGCGCGCTCCGTCGACCACGCCGCGGGTGCTGCGTTCCATCGCCGCCACTGCGTCGCCGGTATCGGTCTGAATCGTCTTGACGATCGCCGCGATCTGCTTGGTCGCCTCGCCGCTGCGCTCGGCAAGGCGCTGAACTTCTTCCGCCACCACCGAGAATCCGCGCCCGGCTTCGCCCGCGGCGGCGGCCTGGATCGCCGCGTTGAGCGCGAGCACATTGGTCTGCTCGGTGATGTCCGAGATGAGCTCCACGATCTCGCCGATCTCCTGCGAGGACTCCCCCAGCCGCTTGATGCGCTTGGAGGTCTCCTGGATCTGTTCCCGGATGTCGTTCATGCCGGCGATCGAATCCTGCACCGCCGACTGCCCCTTCTGCGCCGCGGTGAGCGACTGCCGCGCGACGCTTGCCGACTGGCCGGTGCTGCCCGACATGTCGGTCATCTCGCGCACCATCTCGAGCATCGCGGCGGTCGTGCTGCGGATTTCGCGCGACTGGTATTCCGCCGCGCCGAGCAGCTGGCCGGAGGTCGCGCGCGCGGCCTCGGTCGCGCCGGTGACGCGGGTGGACGCGTCGTTGATCCGGGCCACCAGTTCGCGCAGTTCCTCGATGGTGTAGTTCACCGAGTCGGCGATCGCACCGGTGATCTCCTCGGACACGGTGGCCTTGGTGGTGAGATCTCCCTCGGCGAGCGACTGCATCTCGTTCATCAACCGCAGGATAGCGTCCTGGTTGGCGCGGTTCTGGTTCTGTTCCTGCTCGCGCTCGCGGCGCGCGGCGATCGCCTGCCTGCGCTGTTCGTCGGCGTAGGCCTTCACCATCAGCCAGATCACCAGCGCGCCAAGGAGTGCGAGCACGCCCATCGCGGCGAACGTGGTCGCGCGTCCGGCGAGCTCCTGCTGATACGCCCCCACCAGTGTCTCGGTGGCCTTGAGCAGGTTCTCCGAATCGTCCACCACCTTGCGACCGGCGTTCTTGGCGTTCACCAGCGCCTGGCCGTTGGCGAGAATGCCGTCGAGCGCGGTCTGGAATTCCTTGTATGCGGCCTCGAGCTTGCCCAGCTTGTCGGTCGTGTCGGCATCCTTGGCGGCTGCGCGCGCGGAATCGGCAATCTGCTGCAGCAGGCTGCGAAAGGTGGTCGCGTCCTTGCTCATCGCGGCGACGATATCCGCGTCGACCAATTCCGCGCCGAGCAGGGTGTTGGCGCCGCGTCCAAGGCGCTGCGTGAGCGTGACCAGTTGCGCGAGCGCGGAGATTTCGCGCGCCGGCGCGTTCGCGGCAAGACGCGCCGCCTGGATCTGCTCGGCGAGCTCAAGCAGCGTCGGATTGGCGGAATTGATCGAACGCACCGCAGTGGCCAGACCCAGGAGATTCTTCTGCTGCCCGAGCACCAGCTGCAGGTTGCGTTCGTTCTTCTCCCACTCGCGCGTGAGCGCCTCGACCGAGGGCATCACCGCGTCGGACGTCGGCGGCAGGCGCTCGCCCGCGCTGTCGCCCCCCTGGGTGAGAAGGGTCAGCGACTGCACGAACTTGTCGCGCGCCTCGAGCAGCTGGCGAAATGCCGGCGCATTGCCGAGCAGCGCGGTCTGCGTCGCCTTGGCAGTGCGCTGGGTGAGCATGCGCATTTCGCCCGAGACCGTCACGTAGTTGGTTCCGTGCGTTGCGGCACGGTAATCCGCGAACACGATGAATCCGGTCACGACCGCGATGAGCGCGAGTGCGACCACCAGCAGTTGCAACTGTTGCGCCACCCGCAGGCGGCCAATCAGCGGCAACGCACCGGGTTCGGAGGCAGGCTTGGCTGCAGGAACCTTGCCCGGCACCGCTTTGCTCGTCTTGTCTTTACCGAAATTCGGCAGCTTGAAGGCCATTGGCTCTCCGTTGTATCTCGATCCGACACATGTTGAAGAAAACCTTTAGCGGAAGCGTGTTGTTGACCGCTGCCGCGCTATTCACCGCGCCACCCATCTAGCGCACCACCTGAAGAAATTCTTCCGCCGCGATCAGTTCAGGAAGCTTCAGATCGCGCCAATCCCGCCCCTCTGAATCGCGCCAGCGCGATCCAAACCAGGGCTTCGATCCCGCCCCGGAAGCAAGCGCCGCCACCGGTTCGAACGCATCCGCATTGCGCAATCCCGCAACACGCGACACCAGCAATCCACCGTGTGCGCCGAAGCGCTCCGCGAACACCACCACCCGCGCCTCGGACGAACGCGGCGTAGGTCCGGTACCCGAAAAGGCCGAGAAATCGACCACCGACACCAGCCGGCCGTGCACGTTGGCCAGGCCGACGAACCAGGGCCGGCAGAGCGGCACGGTCGCTATATCCGGCACAGGCAGCACTTCCGCGGTTTCGTCGAGGCGGATCCGCCAGCCTTCGCCGCCGGCCTCGACGGCGAGACACGCGGTGGACGGCGCCCCCGCGCCCGCAACACGGATACGCTGCGCAAGACCTTCCTGGAATTCACGCAGCGTCCCGAGCCGGCTCATCGGTCGGCCCCGGAACGATTCCCTGGCCGAACCGGGCGGCGCACGGAGCGCATGAAATACGAAGGACGCGGGTTCGCGTTCATGCGTCTATCCCAGCGCGCGGATCTTGGTTACCAGCTGCTTGGCATCGATCGGCTTGACCATATAGTCACGTGCCCCCTGGCGCATGCCCCAGATGCGATCGGTCTCCTGATTCTTGCTCGAGCAAATGATCACCGGAATGTGCTTGGTGGCATCGTCGCGCGATATCGCGCGTGTTGCCTGAAAGCCGCTGGTGCCCGGCATCACCACATCCATCAGGATCAGGTCGGGCGATTCGCTCTTGGACTTGGTGATCGCTTCCTCGCCGTTTTCGGCGGTAACGCACTGAAAGCCCTGTTTAGACAGGGCTTCGAGCAGATGCTGCCGTTCCACCGGCGAGTCATCGACGATCAGGATCTTCTTGATCGACATCGTGGCGGGCTGGGCGTTCACGCCGCCCGGGCAGGGGCGTGCGCAGCTACCGCGGCGACAAGGCTGTCTTTGGAAAACGGTTTGGTGAGGTACTGATCGGAGCCCACCATGACGCCGCGTGCGCGATCGAAAAGCCCGTCCTTGGACGACAGCATGATCACCGGTGTGCCGGCGAAGCGCGGGTTCTTCTTGATCAGGGAACAGGTCTGGTAGCCGTCCAGCCTCGGCATCATGATGTCGACGAAGACCACGTCGGGCTGGTGGTCACTGATCTTTGCGAGCGCATCGAACCCGTCCTCGGCGAGGATCACCGTGCATCCCGCCTGGGCGAGGAAGATCTCGGCGCTTTTGCGAATGGTGTTCGAGTCATCGATCACCATCACTTTGAGGCCGTTCAGGTGTGCACCGCCCGATTCCGTTTCCATTCGCATCTCTCCGTATCGCCCCGGACCTGGCAGGAACGGGGCCGAGCTGCCAAATCCGTTGCTGCGGCTAGATTTCCACCAGTTCGAAGTCTTCCTTGCGTGCGCCGCATTCCGGACAGGTCCAGTTCATCGGAACATCCTCCCATCGCGTGCCCGCGGCGATGCCCTCTTCGGGCAGGCCGGCGGCTTCGTCATAGAGCCAGCCGCAGATCAGGCACATCCAGGTTTTGAGCTCAGTAGTGTTTTCGGTCATTTTTCGGGCTTTCGCGGGTCGGTCCGCGTAGCGGTTGGGTTAGAATCACGAGACGCGAATCATACCGCGTCAAGCCGGGCCGAGTCACCCGAAAACCCCGGAATCACAATCACTTAATGAATATCTGAACAAGGGGGCATCGCCCCCTTGTATATCCCCCAATCCAGAGGGATGCGTTTTTCGATTCGTTACACAATTGGAACTTGATCAGAGCTTCCTTAATGTCTTCCTCCCCGACCCTCAGCCCGCCGGTCATTCTCAGCTTCGCGGGTTCCGACCCGAGCGGCGGGCAGGCATTCAGGCCGACCTGCTCACCATCGCCGCGTTGGGATGCCATCCGCTGTCGGTCATCACCGCGATCACGGTGCAGGACACTGCCGGCGTGGAGGCGATCTATGTGCTCGATTCCGAGTGGGTGGCCGACCAGGCCCGGGCGCTGCTCGAGGACATGTCGGTCGCTGTATTCAAGATCGGCATGCTCGGTTCGATCGAGAATGTGGCGGCGATCGCCGAGATCGTGTCCGATTACCCCGATGTGCCACTGATCCTCGATCCGGTGCTCGCCTCGGGCCGTGGCGACGAAATGGCGGGCGAGGAAATCATCCTCGCCATCAAGGAGTTGCTCCTGCCCCAGACCACCGTGCTCACGCCCAACAGCGTCGAGGCGCGACGGCTCGCGATGTTCGAGCACGATGAAGAGGACGACGACGGTTCCAGCCCGGCGGCGGATTTCGACACCGAGGACGAGGACGATCCCGATCTGGATGAATGCGCGCGCCGGCTTGTCGAGCTCGGCGCCGAGTTCGTGCTGATCACCGGCACCCACGAGAACACGCCCAAGGTCGTCAATACCCTGTACGGCGAGAACGGCAAGATCGTGCGTGCCGACACTTGGGCCCGCCTGCCGGGCAGCTACCACGGTTCGGGCTGCACGCTCGCCTCGGCGATCGCCGCATCTATCGCTAACGGGTTGGATGTCGCTGAGGCTGTACGGGAAGCGCAGGAATACACCTGGAACACACTCGCCGCCGCCTTCCGGCCCGGCATGGGGCAGTACATTCCCGACCGCTTTTTCTGGGCGCGCGCCGGTGCCGATGATGACGGCAAGAAGTAGCCTACGCGGGCTGTATGCGATCACCCCTGAAACCCGCGACACGGCCTGGCTGACGACGGCGGTTGCGCAGGCCGTCGAAGGCGGCGCTCGCGTAGTGCAATACCGCGACAAGTCCGGCGATGGCGCACTGCGCCTTGCACAGGCAAGCGTGCTCGCCAAGGTCTGCCGCAGCGGCGGTGCCTACTTCATCATCAACGACGACATCTCACTCGCTCTCGAGGTCCGCGCCAATGGCGTGCACCTCGGGCGCGAGGACGGTGCGATCGCCGATGCGCGATGTCGCCTGCCCGAGGGTGCCCTGCTCGGCGCCTCCTGCTATGACCGTCTCGAACTCGCCCAGGCGGCACTGAAAGCCGGCGCCGATCACATAGCCTTCGGCGCGGTCTACTCCTCCAGCGTGAAGCCGGATGCGACGCGAGCGTCACTAGACCTGTTCCGCGCCGCCCGTGCGCAGCTTGACTGCCCGATCGTGGCGATCGGCGGCATCACCGCCGACAACGCGGCGGCGGTGATCGAAGCCGGTGCCGACGCGGTGGCGGTGATCACCGCGGTCTTCGGGGCGCCCGACATCCGCCGAGCGGCGGCGGCGATCGCAAGCCTGTTCGCGGGCGCCGGCAAATAAGCCCCAATCCTTCCTGATCGACCCCCCCATGACAAGCAAGAACGATGACCTGTTTGCTCGCGCACAAGCGGTGATCCCCGGAGGGGTGAACTCTCCGGTACGCGCATTTCGCGCGGTGGGGGGTGCGCCGCGGTTTTTCGCGAGCGGCGCGCGCGCGCGCGTAGTCGACGCGGACGGTCGCAGTTTTATCGACTACGTCGGTTCCTGGGGTCCGCTGATCGCGGGGCATGCCCATCCCGATGTGATCAGCGCAGTGTGCGAAGCGGCGGCGCAGGGTCTGTCGTTCGGCGCACCCACCGAGCGCGAAGTCCGCATGGCAGAGTTGCTGACGCGCCTTGTGTCCAGCATGGAGTCGGTACGCCTCGTGTCCTCCGGTACCGAAGCGACGATGAGCGCATTGCGGCTCGCGCGCGGGTTCACCGGTCGCCCTGCGCTGATCAAGTTCGAAGGCTGTTATCACGGCCACGCCGACAGCCTGCTGGTGAAGGCGGGATCCGGTGCGCTCACCTTCGGCGCACCGAGTTCCGCCGGCGTGCCGGAGGACATCTCCAAGCACACGCTGGTGCTCGATTACAACGACGCGCAGCAACTGGAAGACGCATTTGCGAAGCACGGCAATCAAATCGCCGCAGTGATCGTCGAACCGGTGGCGGGCAACATGAACCTGATCGCGCCCGCCCCGGGCTTTCTGCAGGCGATCCGCGATCTATGCACCCGCCACGGCGCGGTGCTGATATTCGACGAGGTGATGACCGGTTTTCGCGTGCATGCCGGCGGCGCGCAGGCGCTCTACGGCATCAAGCCGGACCTCACCACGCTTGGCAAGGTGATCGGCGGAGGCCTGCCGGTAGGTGCCTTCGGTGGCCGGCGCGACATCATGAACAGGATTGCGCCGCTCGGCCCGGTGTATCAGGCGGGGACGCTCTCGGGCAATCCGGTCGCGGTGGCGGCGGGCCTCGCCACGCTGGAACTCGTGCAACAACCCGGGTTCTACGAGCGCCTGTTCCGGAACACCGGCGCACTGATTGAGGGCCTCAATCAGGCGGCGCAAAAACGCAAGCTTGCGTTCTCGGCGCAACACGTGGGCAGCATGTTCGGTCTGTATTTCCGTTCGGGCGTCCCCGGCAGCTACGCCGAGGTGATGCAATCCGACCGCGATGCGTTCAACCGGTTCTTCCACGCAATGCTCGATCGCGGCATTTATCTCGCGCCCTCGGCCTTCGAAGCTGGTTTCGTGTCTTCGGCGCACGGCGAGGCGGAAATTCGCGAGACGATTGCGGCGGCGGAAGCGGCGTTCGACTCGCTTTGAGAGCGGGATTTACCGGGGCTAGCGCTATCGCTTCGCCAGCGCGTCGCGGATCTCGCGAAGAAGCTTAACTTCTTCCGACGGCTCGGCCGGCGCGGCGGGAGCCGCGGGCTCGTCGCGCTTGAGCCGGTTCATCAGCTTGATCATCAGGAACACCGCCCAGGCGACGATCACGAACGAGATGCACACGTTGATGAACATGCCGTAGTTGAGCGTCACCGCGCCTGCCTTCTGTGCCGCGTCCACGGTGGTGTAGGTGCCCGGCGTCGCCGGGCCACTCAGAACGATGAACAGGTTGGAGAAATCGACCTTGCCAAGCAGGACACCGATCGGCGGCATGATCACGTCCTTCACCAGCGAATCGACTATCTTTCCGAACGCCGCGCCGATGATCACGCCCACCGCGAGGTCGACGACATTGCCGCGCATTGCGAAATCCTTGAACTCCTTGATCATGCTCATACTCGTCTCCCTTTGATTGTTTTGAACGTCATAGCAAAAACAGCGTCGCCAGCCCCAGGAAAATGAAAAATCCGCCGCTGTCGGTGCAGGCAGTGATCATCACCGAGGAACCCACCGCCGGATCGCGGCCGAACTTCACCATCGCAAGCGGTATCAGCACGCCCATGGTCGCTGCGACCATCAGGTTGAGCGTCATCGCCGCGGTCATTACCGCGCCAAGCGGAACACTGTCGTAGAGTCGCCAGGCGATCAGGCCCAGCACACCGCCCCAGATGAGTCCGTTGACCATCGCAACACCGATTTCCTTGCGAAATAGCTTCTTGGCCTGGTCAAGCTGAATCTGTCCAAGCGCAAAGGCGCGAACGATCATGGTGGTGGTCTGGTTGCCGGAATTGCCACCGATGCCGGCGACGATCGGCATCAGCGCGGCAAGTGCCACCAGCTTCTCGATCGAGCCCTCGAAGGCGCCGATCACCCGCGAGGCGATGAAGGCGGTGATCAGGTTCACCGCCAGCCAGCTCCAGCGATTGCGCACGCTCGACCAGACCGAGGCGAAAATGTCCTCTTCCTCGCGCAAACCGCCGCGGGTGAGCAGTTCGCTCTCCGCGGTGCTGCGGATGTAGTCCACAACCGTGTCTACCGTCACGCGGCCGACCAGCTTGCCGGTATCGTCGACCACCGCCGCCGATACCAGGTCATAGCGCTCGAAGGCTTGCGCGGCGTTCTGCGCCTTGTCATCCGGGTAGAGCGTCACGGTGTCGGTGACCATGACACCCGCCACCATCTTGTCGAGGTCGGACACGATCAGCTTGGCAAGCGGCAGCACACCACGCAGCCGCTCCTCTCGGTCCACCACGAAAATCTGGTCGGTGTGATCGGGCAGCTCGTCGAAGCGGCGCAGGTAACGCGACACGACTTCCAGCGTCACGTCCTCGCGCACCGATACCGCATCGAAATCCATCAGCGCGCCGACCGCGTCCTCGGGATAGGACATCGCCGCGCGAAGCTGTTCGCGCTCTCCCGCCGGTAGCGACTTGAACACGTCCTGAATGACGTCCTCGGGCAGGTCGGGCGCGAGGTCCGCGATCTCGTCGGCTTCGAGCTGCCCGGTGGCGGCGAGCAGTTCCTCCGAATCCATGCTGCGGATGAGCGATTCCCGCACCGCATCCGATACCTCGAGCAGGATTTCGCCGTCGCGTTCGGCCTTGACCAGGTCCCAGACCGCCAACCTCTCCGGCGGAGGCAGCGACTCCAGGATGTAGGCGACGTCGGCCGCATGCATCCGGTCGAGCTTGTTCCGGAGCTCGGCCTCGTTCTGCCGATGCACCAGATTTTCAACCACGTCGTGCCGCGGCATATCCTGCCGACCCACCAGGCTCTCGACCAGGCGATGACGACGAAGGAGCTCCTGGACCTCTCGCAGGTCATCCTGCAGGTCCTCGAGCTCCTTGCGTGGCGCGAGTACTTCGTTCATTGGCCGATCCGTGGTCCTGATGTGCGCGTCCGGATGCCTCGTCCGGTCGTGCCGCGAGAACAGGACGCGCATCCGATCATCGTATGCAATGCCTATCGCGCCTCGCGGGCTGCGGGGATTTTACTCTCGGCGCGTATGATTCCGGACCATCGATTGCCCAAAAAAGTCGCATTTCTTCCCCGGTATTTTCCACGATATGAATTCCACCGATCCGCTTGAGCAAGGCGTCGCCCCACGTGAGGTGTTCGGGTGGGCGATGTACGACTTTGCCAACTCGGGCTATACCACCGTTGTAATCACCGCAGTGTTCAACGCCTACTTCGTGACGACCGTCGCAGGGAACGCACCCTGGGCGACCTTCGCGTGGACCGCCGCGCTGTCGATCTCCTACGCCGCCATCATGGCAAGCGCCCCGCTCGTCGGGGCATTGGCCGATGCGCACGCTGCGAAGAAACGCCTGCTCGCCGTCACCACAGCGGGCTGTGTCCTCGGCACCGCTGCGCTCGCGGGCGTGGGCCCGGGCGATGTCGCACTCGGTATCGCGCTCATCGCGCTCTCGAACTTCTTTTTCGGTTCGGGCGAGAACATCGTCGCCGCCTTTCTGCCTGAGCTCGCAAAGGGCGAGTCCCTCGGCAAGGTATCGGGCTGGGGCTGGAGCCTCGGTTACCTTGGCGGACTTGTTGCGTTAGGCGCCTGCCTCGGCTACGTGACCTGGGCCCAGGGCGCCGATCACACCGCCTCGCAGTTCGTGCCCGTAACGATGCTGTTGACCGCCGCGATCTTCGCGCTCGCCAGTCTGCCTGCCTTCCTCCTGCTCCGTGAACGTGCCACCCCTCAGACAGACGGACCGCGGTCAATGCGCGGCGCGTACACGCGTGTCGTGCACACCCTGCGCCACGCGTCCCGGTTTCGTGACCTGCGGCGCTTCCTCGTCTGCCTCGTTTTCTATCAGGCGGGCGTGCAGGCAGTGATCGCGCTCGCGGCGATCTACGCCGAGCAGGCGATCGGGTTCAGCACCCGCGATTCGATCCTTCTGATTCTTGCGGTCAATCTCACCGCAGCGGCGGGCGCCTTCGTGTTCGGCTATGTGCAGGACCGGATCGGCCATCTTCCGACCATCGCGATCACTCTCGCCGGCTGGATACTCACCGTCCTGCTTGCATACTCTGCCGAGGCCAGGCCGATGTTCTGGGTCGCGGCGAATATCGCAGGTCTCTGCCTCGGCGCCTCGCAATCGGCAGGACGGGCGCTGGTGGGCTATCTCAGCCCCGAGGCGCGACGTGCCGAGTTCTTCGGCCTGTGGGGATTCGCGGTGAAACTGTCGTCCATCCTCGGTCCGCTAACCTACGGCGCGACGACCTGGATCTCCGGTGGCAATCACCGCATGGCGATGCTGATCACCGGCGTCTATTTCGTGTTCGGGCTTGCGCTGCTTGCGGGCGTGAACGTGCGCCGCGGACGCGAAGCGGCACAGTCCGGCTGAACCGATATCCTGACAATCTGCAAAAAACCTCCAGCATCGGCGCGGCTTTGCGGGCGTTTAACTGACATATCTGATTTTCCGCCTTGCCGGACTTCTCTC
>CANIEV010000128.1 GCA_947466535.1 Betaproteobacteria bacterium | reverse complement strand
TTGTTCGCGACCAATCGATGCGCTGGTATCCAGGGCCACCGCCACTTCGATCGCATTGCTCTGCATGCCCGGAAGCATGGCTTCGCCCGCGACCCCGCTGTCCCTGCGCCCGCGTCGCTGGAAGCTGTAGTCCTCGCGGGCTGTCGCTACAAGAAAACGCGCAAGCAATTCGCGCCACGACAGCCGCGGCTCGACCCAGGAGCGCAGGGCCTCGCGAAAATGACCGGCGAGCCGCCCCGCCTGTTCTGCCTCCAGCGCGGCAAGTGCGGTGCGACGTCGCCAGTCGCCCTCGAGATCGTCATCCGCCACCGCGCCCGCGCCCGCACCGAGACGAAAATCCACCTCGTCCAGCCCGTCGCGATGCGCGTCCAGAAACGACTTGTGCATGGTCACGCCATTGCCCTCGAACGCCATGTCGAACCAGTGCTCATCCAGCGGAATCACCGCGGACGGAAGGTCGAGCCGCGCGTAGATCTCTTCGGCCGAGAGGCCCCGATACCTCAGGTCGAAGGCCGCGTCCGCCGGCAGACGCAAACCGTCATCGGCGAGCAGTCCGTTGACGGCAAGATCACAGGCCTGATCCCAACGGACGCGCAAGCGTCCCTTGCGACGAGCGAAATGGCCGAGCGCACAATGCAAGGCCTCGTGCGCGAGAAGAAACCGCAGACGCGCCGCATCGCTGCGCTCGACGAACTGCGGGTTGAAATAAAACGCACGGCCGTCGGTGGCCACCGAGCGGCACTGACCGCGCGGCAGGAGCGGAAGCGCGAGTGCGAGCGCACCGAGAAACGGCCGGTCAAGCGCAAGGCGTGCGCGTGCGGCCACCAGCTTCGTATATGCCGCGGCGCCACTCGCCGCAGTCGCGGGGGACGGATTAACCGTGCTCATCCGACAGCAACCCGCCCGCCTCCTGCGCCCACTCGGAGAAGGCCGGATTGTTGATCAGGGGTGATCCGGTGACACGCTGCAGGTCGGCCACCAGCATCACCGAAATTTCGCGCTGCGAAAGGCGCCGCGCATACCGCAGCACATGGGTGATTGCCGCCTCACGCCCCACTTCGGGCAAGCGCGCCACGCGGCGTATAAGCGCGGAGGCCACCGCATACTGCAGGTCGAGCGCTGCCGGCGCCTCGGTCGCTCTCCCCTGCAGGATCAAATCCAGATCCGGCAGTCGGCCGAGATGCGTGATGAATGCCTGCAACGCAAGGCCCGCCGCCGGCCCGACGCAACCCGCGAGCGCATCGGCGAGCAAGGCCGGATCGTCCGCGTAATTGGCAAGCGCGCGGTCCGCAAACTCCCAGGACCGGGGCGTGGGAAAGGCCGCACTCGCCCGGGCGGGATCAAAGGAAAACAGAAGATCCGGCCGGAAGCGCAGAAAGGCCACCAGCCTCGGATCGATTTCATGCGCGTGCGCCCAGACAACCCAGTCGTCGAGATCCGGCTCGACCTCGAAATGCGCAAACCGGTTCGCAAGCGGTGCCGGCATCTGATAGGTAACGCCCCGGTCGCCCAGCCGGTTACCTGCCGCGACGATGCTCCAGCCGTCGGGGACCCGGTAGTCGCCGAGGCGGCGATCGAGTATCAACTGGTAGGCGGCAGCGGTCACGGTCGCAGGTGCCGAAGTAATCTCATCGAGGAAAAGAATGCCGCGATCCCCGTCGCGCGACTCCCGCGGCAGGAGGGACGGGGTCGACCAGACGACGTCTCCCCCTTCGCGAAACGGAATACCGCGCAGGTCGGTCGGTTCCATCTGCGCCAGGCGGATATCGATCATCGCAGCCGAACGGGCGGCCGCCACCTGCGACACGAGTTGGGATTTGCCGACACCCGGCGGCCCCCAGAGCATCACCGGCGTATGCATGCCGCGCAGACCTGCCAGAAACTCGCGCTCAAGCAGTTGCCGGACACGGGAAGGACGCATCGAAGACCTTGAAAAGCTTGGAAGAATTCCGAACCGCGGTATCATAGCATCGTTGGTTTTCTAGCCACTTTCGCGACCTTCCCGCCCGACCACTTTCCGGCCCCAGACCTGCCTCTCATGAATTTCTGCCCCAACTGCAGCGCGCGCGTCGCCTTTCGCATCCCCGAGGGCGACAGCCTTCCCCGCCACATCTGTGACGCCTGCAACACGATCCACTACAAGAATCCGCTGACCGTCGTCGGCGCGGTACCCGAATGGGAAGACCGCGTGCTCCTGTGCAAGCGCGCGATCGAACCGCGCGCCGGCTTCTGGACCCTGCCCGCGGGCTTCATGGAGAACGGTGAAACCGTCGGCCAGGGCGCGAAGCGCGAAACCCTCGAGGAGGCCAATGCGCGCATCGAGTTGCTCGACATGTTCACCGTCCTGTCGGTGGCGCATGTGAACCAGGTCCACATCTTCTATCGCGCCCGGCTGCTCGACCTCGACTTCTCGCCGGGCACCGAAAGCCTGGAGGTGCAGTTGTTCCGCGAGGATGAAATTCCCTGGGACGATCTGTCGTTTCGCACCGTCTCGACCACGCTCCGGCACTACTTCGCGGACCGCAAGGCCAATGCCTTTCGCCTGCACACAGACGACATTTCGCCGCCGAAGTAAGGAGCACCCGGCCATCCCGGCCCTGAACGGCGGACCTTCATGATCCCCTGGCTCGACAAGTACACGCGCTTCCCCCCGGTGGAGAAGGCGCTTCGCGAGCCTAACGGCCTGCTTGCCGCCGGCGCCGATCTGTCGCCCGGACGTCTGCTGGATGCCTACCGCCACGGGATCTTTCCCTGGTTTTCGCACAAGGAACCGATTCTCTGGTGGAGTCCCGATCCGCGAATGGTGCTGGTGCCCTCGGAATTCAAGGTATCGCGCTCGCTCGGTAAAACACTGCGCAACCGCCCCTGGGACGTACGCTTCGACACTGCCTTCGACGCCGTGATGCAAGGCTGCGCCGCGCCGCGCGGCAACGACCTCGCCACGGGTCAGCCCCACACCTGGATCAGCGAGAACATGATCGAGGCCTACACCCGCCTGCACGAGCTCGGCTGGGCGCATTCGGTCGAGACCTGGATCGATGGCGAACTCGCAGGCGGGCTGTACGGAATCGCGATAGGCGCGATGTTCTATGGCGAATCCATGTTCTCGCGCCGCCCCGATGCCTCGAAGATCGCCCTCGCGGGCCTGACGCGGCACCTCGATTCGCTCGGCTTCGCCCTGATCGACTGCCAGATGAAGACGCCGCACCTTGCCTCGCTCGGGGCACGCGAAATTCCCCGGTCGGAATTCTTGCGGCGTGTGGCCGAGTTGATACACTATCCGCGCCCTCCCGGACCCTGGACCGGAGCGGTCCTGAGCAACCCGCCATGTCGCGACTGAACGACCTTCCACACGCCGTACTGCAGTTCTATGTGACCGCGCCCTATCCCTGCAGCTACCTGCCGGGAAAGATGGCGCGCTCCCAGGTCGCAACGCCCAGCCACCTGATCGGCAGCGAGCTCTACGGCGACCTGGTGCGGCTCGGTTTTCGCCGCAGCGGAATCTTCACCTACCGGCCGTACTGCGACTCCTGCCGCGCCTGCATACCGGTGCGCATTCCGGTGGCCGGGTTCGAGCCCACGCGCAGCCAGCGTCGTGCGTGGACGCGCCATGCGGATCTTGAATCCGTGACCATGGGCCTGCGTTTTCGCGTCGAGCACTACGCACTCTATCTGCGCTACCAGGCGCATCGCCACGCGGGTGGCGGCATGGACCAGGACAGCCGCGACCAGTACTCGCATTTCCTGCTGCAGAGCCGGGTCAACACGCGCCTCGCCGAATTCCGCGACAACAACGGCAAGCTGGTGATGATCTCCATTCTCGACCAGCTCTCCGACGGCCTGTCCTCGGTCTACACCTTCTTCGACCCCGACGCGCCGACGGCAAGCTACGGCACCTACAACATCCTTTGGCAACTGGAACAGTGCCGGCAACTCGGCATGCCCTACCTGTACCTCGGCTACTGGATACGCGAGTCGCGCAAGATGGCCTACAAGGCCCGCTACTTTCCTATCGAAGGCTACGTCGAGGGTGTCTGGCGCAAGCTTGCGCCCGAAGAAATCACGTGAGTCCGATTCCAGTATTGCGCACTGCGGCGGTCACGATCAAGACTCGCAATCCGCGAATGCCCCATTCCCCCCCGCTGTAATCGAATCAGGATATTCCGTGTCACTTCTCTACCGCGCATTGCGGCCTCTGTTGTTCAGCCTCGACCCCGAAACCGCGCACACCGTCAGCATGACCGGGCTGAATGCGCTGCATGCACTCGGCCTTGCGCGCGCGCTCGCGGGCAGCGTTCCGCGACTGCCGGTGCGTGCGCTCGGCCTTGAGTTTCCCAACCCGCTCGGACTTGCCGCCGGCATGGACAAGCACGGCGACTACATCGACGCGATCGGCGACCTCGGCTTCGGCTTCATCGAGGTAGGCGGCGTGACGCCTCGTCCGCAGCCGGGCAACCCGAAGCCGCGCGTATTCCGGCTGCGCGAAGTCGAAGGCGTGATCAACCGTCTCGGCTTCAACAGCCTTGGCCTGGACCACCTCGTTGCAAACCTGAAGGCCCGCCGCTCCAAGGTGATCCTAGGTGTCAACCTGGGCAAGAACCTCGACACGCCGATCGAGCGAGCAGCCGACGACTACATCGCCTGCCTGCGCGGTGTGTATGCGCATGCGGATTTCGCCACCATCAACGTGTCTTCCCCGAACACCAGGAACCTGCGCAGCCTGCAGTCGGCCGACGAACTCGACGCGGTGCTCGCCGCCGTCGCCGCCGAGCGCGAACGCCTCACTGCGGAACACGGCCGCCGCCTGCCGCTCGCCGTGAAGGTCGCGCCGGATCTCGACGATGCCGCGATCGAGGCGATCGCCGATCGCGTGGTTGCGCGCGGCATGGACGCGCTGATTGCCGCCAACACCACGACCTCGCGCGAAGGGGTCGAACACCTGCTCCATGGAAACGAGACGGGCGGAATGTCCGGCGCCCCCTTGCGTGCGAAATCGACCGAGGTGATTCGCAAGTTCGCTCGCGCGCTGAACGGAAAAATCGTTGTGATCGGCGGCGGCGGCATATCCAGCGTCCGCGATGCGCGGGAAAAACTCGACGCGGGCGCAACTTTGCTGCAACTGTATGCCGCGCTGGTGTATCGCGGCCCCGGCCTGCCGGCCGAAATCCTTCGCGGGCTGGCCGCGGGCCGCTGAGGATGTTCATGGCGCAGGCGCAGCCCACCCCCGAGTTGCACCGGATCGCGTCTGCGATCGACGCCCTGCTGCCGCAAACCCAGTGCGCGCAATGCGGCTATCCCGCCTGCGAGCCGTATGCGCACGCGGTCGCAAGCGGCGAGGCCGAGATCAACCGCTGCCCGCCGGGCGGCAAGACGCTGATCGCGGAACTCGCCGCCCTGCTCGAGCGCGAACCCGTGCCGCCCGACACGTCGTGCGGCAGCCAACGCGAACGCCGCATCGCGACCATCGACGAGCGAGGCATGGCGAGCATCTACGAACGGCGCATAGCGCTTATCGACGAGGACCGCTGCATCGGCTGCACGCTTTGCATTCAGGCCTGCCCGGTGGACGCGATACTCGGCGCGGCGAAATACATGCACACCGTGCTCACCGCGCTTTGCACCGGCTGCGAACTCTGCGTCGCCCCCTGCCCGGTCGACTGCATCTCCATGGTGGCGCCGGCCCGGGACGACGCATGGACCCGGGAACGGGCCCACGATGCACGCGAGCGGTTTGATGCGCGCACTGCACGCCTTGCGCGGATCGAGGAAGAACGCCAGCTTGGACTGGACACCCGCAGCGACGATGCCGCGCAAGCCCGGCAAGCACTGGTGCAGGCCGCAGTCGCGCGCGCCCGGGCCCGACGCGAAGGACAAAAGACATGAATCCCGACAAGCGCAGGCAGATCTTCGAGCGGCTTCGTGCCGGGAATCCAAAACCCACGACCGAGTTGAATTACCGCAATCCGTTCGAACTCCTGATTGCGGTGTTGCTGTCCGCACAAGCTACCGACAAGAGCGTCAACGCAGCGACCACCGCCCTGTTCCGTGACGCGGGCACGCCGCAGAAAATGGCCGCGCTCGGCGCCGAAGGAATCGAGCACTACATCAAGACCATCGGCCTGTTCCGTTCCAAGGCAAAGCACGCGACCGAGACCTGCCGGCTGCTGATCGAGCGCCACGGCGGAGAAGTCCCCGAAGACCGCGACGCGCTGCAGGCGCTGCCCGGCGTCGGCCGAAAAACCGCAAATGTGGTGCTCAACACCGCCTTCGGCCACCCCACGATCGCAGTGGACACGCACATCTTCCGCGTCTCCAACCGCACCGGCATTGCACCGGGCAAGGACGTGGACGCAGTGGAACAGCGCCTGATCAAGTTCGTGCCCGACGAGTTCAAACAGGACGCGCACCACTGGCTCATCCTCCACGGACGCTACGTGTGCAAGGCACGCACGCCGGAGTGCGACGGCTGCGTCATTCGCGACCTGTGCGAGTTCAGGAAAAAGACGCACGCGGAGAAACCGGCGCCCGCAAAACCGAGAGGCCCGCGCGCGCTCTGAGCGACGCGCACACGTCATCATGTTCAATCCCTCTCGTGACCAGGTACGCACGTTCTTTTTCGACACCTGGGCGAAGTACCGCCGGGCGGAACCGCTCGCAGGGCTGGAGACGTTCGCGATCGACGTGATCCTGCTGCACCCCGAGTATCACGCACTGCTAGACGACCCCGCCAACGCGGTACGCGACTTCGGTGTGGAAGGCGGAGAGATGAATCCGTTCCTGCATCTGTCGATGCATCTTGCGATCGAAGAGCAGACCTCCATCGACCAGCCTCCCGGCATTCGCGCCGCGATGGCACGACTCGCGGAGAAACTCGGCGACCGTCACGAAGCCCTGCACGGCGTGCTCGACTGCCTCGGCCAGATGGTATGGAAATCGCAGCGCGAAAACCTGCCGCCTGACGGCGCCGCCTATCTGGAGTGCGTTCGAAAGCTCGCTTGAGTCCCGGCATTCGTTGCCAAATTTAGCAAACGAATTAGCTTCTTTCAGGCACCTCCTGGACCTCTGCAAAAGGAAAAGTGCTACTTTTTACGTCGCGAACCTGACACGGCGCCCGCACAAGGGCAACAAAAAAGGGGGCCTACGCCCCTTTGTTGCGGATACGAAAAAGGGGCCGAAGCCCCTTTGTTGCGGATACGAAAAAGGGGCCGAAGCCCCTTTTATTGTGCCGACCGATCCGTGCTGCTAGCGAATCACCGCGAGCTGGCCCTTCTGGCTGGCGAAGTACGCCGCGAGATCCTCGAGATCCTTGCGGCTCAGGTTCTGCACCTGCCCGCCCATGATCGGATTCTTGCGGGTTCCGGCCTTGTATTCGCGCAGCGCCTTGAACAGGTAATCGGCATGCTGGCCGGCCAGGCGCGGAAAATCGGGGCTGGTCGGCGAATTGCCGTCAGCGCCGTGACAGGCAGCGCAGGCCTTGGACTTTTCCTGGCCGGCGGCCGCATCACCGCGGGCAAACGCCGGGCCGGCGAGTAGCGTGCAGGCAACAAACAGGGCGATTTTTTTCATTGCAGTCCTCTTACTTTGTACGGGCGTAGTAGGCAGCGACGTCGGCCATGTCCTGGTCCGACAAACTGGTGGCAATGCCGCGCATGCTCGGATGGCTGCGCTCGCCCGACTTGTAACCCTGCAAGGCCTTGACGATGTACTCGGGCGACTGCCCTGCGATCAACGGCACGTGGTAGACCTCGGGAAACGCGGTCTTGTAGAAAGGGATGCTGTGGCAGCCGATACACATGGCAACTTTTTTCTTGGCCGCTTCGGCGTCGCCCTTGGGAGCGGTTGCCTGTGCATGTGCTGAACCGACTAGCACCAGACCGCAGACCATGGCGCCGATTGATGCGATTGCTTTCATCGCGGGATTCTCTCGAAGTGTGTTCGTAAAAAGGGGATTCGCAAGGTCGCCGGCACGAGCCTGGCTGACCTTTGAAAAGCCTGTGGATTTTAGCCGATGCGGGGGGCACGGGTCAAAGCGCGCACCCGTCCTGACCGCCCTGCAGGCTCACTTTGAAACGCGGCGAACCTCCCCCCTTGCTTCAGAGGATAGCGACTCCAGGCAACGTACCGCGCCATCGGCCACGGCCTGCGCCATGCGCGTTCGACGCGACGGATCGGCAAGTTGCAGTTCCTCATCGCGATTGAGTATCACTCCGGCCTCGAAGAGCACCGCCGGCATCGCCGCGCCACGAAGCACCGCGAGCTTGTCGTAGAAGTGCACGCCATTGGCGCGGTCGGCAAACGGCTTTGACTCGCCCGCCACGCCTTCGGCGTGATACATCGAACGCGTGAAACCCGCGGCAAGCATGCGTTCACCGATCATCGAGGCGCAGGCGAGGCTGCGCGCTGTCTGTGGATTCTTGCGCGAAACGAAAAGGGAAAACCCGGCAAACCGGTCAGGCGCGTACGGCCGCTCCACGCCTTCATGCGTCCAGGTGAGCAGGTTCGACGCCTGGGTCGAATCGTGATGTATCGAAAGAAAGAAAACCGCGCCCGCGCCAAGGCGCACCCTGTCATGCAGGCGATCTGCTGCCCCGTCCTCGCCGATCACGCGCAATTTCACGCCCTGATGTTCGAGGCGCTCGCGGATTTCACGCGCAAGATCGCGGTTGAATTCGAACTCCGCCCGGCCGCGAGCGCTGATCGCACCGGGCGCGACGAGCGAATGCCCGACATCGAGCGCCATCTCCTGAGCAAAGGGGCAAGCAGGAAAAAGACTCAACAGACCGAACGGGAGTGCGACGAGCCGCCGCTTTTGATATCGCATTTGCCGATTCTTGCCCCCGCGGCCTCCCGGGGCAAGCCCCGTATAATCGTGCCGACATCATTCCGGACATTCCCATGCGATTCAAAGGCTCCGACACCTACGTCGCCACCGACGATCTTACGCTCGCGGTGAACGCGGCGATCACCCTCGCCCGCCCGCTTCTGATCAAGGGCGAACCCGGCACCGGCAAGACCAAGCTCGCAGAAGAGGTCGCGACTTCGCTCGGCATGCCCTTGCTCGAATGGCATATCAAGTCGACCACGAAAGCGCAGCAGGGCCTGTACGAATACGACGCGGTATCGCGGCTGCGCGATTCGCAACTCGGCGACCCGAAAGTCAAGGACATATCCAACTACATCGTCCGCGGCATGCTCTGGCAGGCTTTCACCGCAGAGGAACCGGTGGTGCTGCTGATAGACGAAATCGACAAGGCCGACATCGAATTTCCGAACGACCTGCTGCGCGAACTCGACCGGATGGAGTTCTACGTCTATGAGACGCGCGAACTCGTGCGCGCCAAACAGCGCCCGATCGTTTTCATCACCTCGAACAACGAGAAGGAATTGCCCGACGCCTTTCTTCGCCGCTGCTTTTTCCACTACATCCGCTTCCCCGAAAAGGAAACGATGGAAAAGATCGTCGACGTGCACTTCCCCGGCATCAAGAAGACGCTCCTTCGCGATGCGCTCGAGGTGTTCTTCGAAGTCCGCGACGTCCCCGGCCTGAAGAAAAAACCCTCCACCTCCGAACTCCTCGACTGGCTGAAACTGCTGCTCGCCGAAGACATCTCGCCCGAATCGCTGCGCTCCAAGGACCGCAAGAACATCATCCCGCCGCTGCACGGGGCGTTGCTAAAGAACGAACAGGACGTGCACCTGTTCGAGAGGCTGGTGTTCATGTCCCGGCAGGCAAGGTAAGGAAAGCACCATGAGCCGACACTCTGATGTGGGGAATTTACAAGGGGGCGTAGCCCTCTTGTTACTCCCCCTCGAACAGGATGTGCATCTGTTCGAGAGGCTGGTATTCATGTCACGGCAGGCACGATAAGCCTTCGATGCACCTGCGCGTATTCGCCGGCGTTGCCCTTGCATGCGCCCTTCTTCTAGGGTCGGGGACTAACGCGTACGCGGCCAATGCCGCTTCAGCGCCCGCACGCATCAATGTGCAGTTGAACTGGAAGCACCAGTTCCAGTTTGCCGGTTTTTATGCCGCGATCGAGGAGGGCTACTACCGCGGCGCCGGACTTGAGGTCCGCCTCACCGAGGCCGGCGAAGGCAGCGACCCGATCGATGCAGTGCTCTCGGGCTTTGCCGACTTCGGCGTCGGCGCATCGGAACTTGCGTTGCGGCGCGCACGTGGAGAACGCGTGGTCACGCTCGCCACGATCCTGCAACACTCGCCCCTGGTGCTGCTGGTGAGAAAGGACATCGGCGACACGGTGCATTCGCTTGCCGGTCGCAAGCTGATGATCATGCCGCACGAGACCGAGCTCCACGCCTTCCTGCGACGCGAAGGCGTGCCGATCGATCGCATCAGGACCCTTCCCCACAGCTTCGACCCGCAGGACCTGATCAAGGGGCGGGTAGATGCGATCTCCGGCTACTCGACCGACGAACCCTTCATCCTGCGCAAGGCGGGTCTGCCCTTCGCCGCGCTCACGCCGCGCAGCAGCGGCGTGGACTTCTACGCCGATACCCTGTTTACGACCGAGACCGTCCTGAAGCGGGATCCCGCGCGGGTGAAAGCCTTTCTCGCCGCGACGCTCAAAGGCTGGCAGTTCGCGATGGACCACACCGAGGAGACCGTGGAATTCATCCTCGAGCGCTACAGCCGCCGCCATAGCCGGGAGCATCTGCTTTTCGAAGCCGCCGAGATGCGCCGGCTGATGCAGCCGGATCTGATCGAGATCGGCCACATCAACCCCGGACGCTGGCAACACATCGCCGGCGTGTATGCCGAACTCGGCATGCTGCCCAAGGAGTATTCACTCGATGGCTTCATCCTCGATCCCGACCCGAGGCCGGATCTCGCCTGGCTGCATCGCGGGGTGGCGGCCGCCGGGGTGGCACTCCTGATCGCGGGAGTGTTCGCCTTCCGGCAGGTTCGTGCCAATCGCGTACTGCAGGCGGAAATCACCAAGCGTACGGATATCGAGGCGAAGTTGCGCCAGACCAATCAGGAAATGACCGAGCAACTCAGCGAGATCCGCAGTCTGCAGTCACGGCTGGAGGAGCTCGCAATCCGCGACGGGCTCACCGGCCTGTACAACCGCAGGTATCTCGACGACGCGCTCGAGCGCGAGCTCGCGCGCGCGCAACGGGAAGGTCACCCGGTCAGCATCGCACTCATTGATCTGGACAATTTCAAGCAGCTCAACGACACCTACGGCCATCAGGCGGGCGACGCAGTGCTCAAGTCACTGTCGCACCTGCTCGCCGAGCAGGTGCGCTCAAGCGACATCGCCTGCCGCTGGGGTGGCGAGGAATTCGTGCTGGTGCTGCCCAACATGCCGCTTTCCGCCGCCGCCGAGCGCGCCGACGGCTGGCGCGCACGCTTTGGCGAAGGCGGCGTGCGCTTCGGCGAATTCACATTGCGAACCACGCTCTCGGTGGGCGTGGCCGCCTACCCGGACCAAGGCACCTTGCCCGCCCAACTGCTGCGCGCGGCCGACGAGGCGCTGTACCGCGCAAAGACCGCCGGCCGCAACCGCGTCGAAACCGCCGGCGCAGTGCCCACACCCTAGCCCTCGCAGGAGACCTGAACCGTGCTCGCCGGCTTTTTCCTCAAGCTCAAGGACCACAAGATTCCGGTCTCGATCAAGGAATACCTCACCCTGATCGAAGGCCTCAAGGCGGGTGTGATTTCGCCCTCGGTGGACGAGTTCTACGTCTTTGCCCGCACCGCGCTGGTGAAGGACGAAGCCAACTTCGACAAGTTCGACCGCGCCTTCGGGGAATTCTTCAAGGGCGTGGAAAGCATCATGGGCGCCACGCCCGACATTCCGCTGGAATGGCTCATGAAGCAGGCCGAGCTCAAGCTCACGCCGGAGGAAAAGGCGCTGATCGAATC
>CANIEV010000127.1 GCA_947466535.1 Betaproteobacteria bacterium | reverse complement strand
CATTAGCATCGAAATACGTCAGTTGAAATGAAATAGCGAGGTGTGGCGGAAGGTGTGAGATTCGAACTCACGGGGAACTTTCATTCCCGCCGGTTTTCAAGACCGGTGCCTTAAACCGCTCGGCCAACCTTCCTTGAACTGCGACGACGCACCGCTAAAATCCAATCCGGAAGACTGAAACCCAAGATTGGCCAAGACCACTATAAGCCATTGAACGTTATCACATTATATTGGTACGAATTACCACCTTCCAGTCAATCCCAGCAAACAAAAGGCTAAAAAGGTGCGAAATACGTAGCAGCTCAGACGCGGTCAAAGACCGCAATACTCTCGACATGAGATGTATTCGGAAACATGTTCACAACTCCCGCCGTCGTTAGTCTGTAGCCAATGGAATGCACAAGCATTCCAGCGTCACGCGCGAGCGTCGCAGGATCGCACGACACATACACCAAACGCTTCGGGCCTCCGTATGTGAACGACTTGATTAATTCTGACGCCCCGTCACGCGGCGGATCAATGAGCGCCTTATCCAACCCAGAATACTTGCCGCATGCTGCAGCGTCGAACAGATTGGCTACCTCGAATCTCGTGTTGGTGTCCAATCCGTTAAGAGCGGAATTTCGGCGAGCGCTATCCACGAGTACCGAGCTCCCCTCCACACCGAGAACATGCGCTCCCGACCTTGCAATCGGAAGCGTAAAGTTTCCTAGTCCACAGAAGAAATCCCCGATTTTTTCGCCACACCGTGGATCAAGCAATCCGACTGCACGCCTTACGAGTAGCCTGTTCACCGCGTGATTTACCTGGGTGAAATCGGTCGGACCGAATCTCATGTCAAGATCAAATTCCGGCAACTCATACGAAAGCGGTGGCATTTTCTTCGACCAGAATGGGGCAGCTGTTTCCGGTCCTTTCGGTTGCGACCAGAGATGAAATCCCGTCCGCTCCGCATAATCAGCCAGGATCGCTAGGTCTTCGGACGTTGGATCACTAAGGATCCGAAAAACGAGAACGGTTACGTGTTCGCCAATCGCAATTTCAATCTGAGGCAACTGTTCGCGAATCGAGAGCTTCTCCACCAGGCTGCGTAATGCAGGAATCTGCCCGGCGACCTGATCCGGCAGGACTTCACAGTTGTTCATATCCGCAACTAAACTGGAACCTCGTTCGTGAAATCCCACAAGCACACCGCCCTTCTTGGGGACGCGACGCACCGTAAATCGCGCCCGATGACGGTAGCGCCATTGATTCCCATAGATAGGAGGCAGTATGTGATCCGGTTCAACTTTCCCCAAGCGTTTGAACGCCTCCTCAAGAATGCGCTGCTTTACTGCTACCTGAGCTCTTGGCTCAAGATGCTGGAGTGAACAGCCGCCACAAACACCAAAATGTACGCACTTAGGCGACACTCGCGAACCACTCGCGTCGAGAACAGCATCCAGGCGTGCCACCTCGTAAGAGGGGCGGCGTCGCGACACCGTGTAAGAAACACGCTCGAACGGCAAAGCTCCAACTATGAATATCGCTTTTCCGTCGACATGCGAAACCCCGCGCGCCTCCGAGTCAAGAGATTCAATTGTCGTGTCAGCCATCAGTTCGCGTGCGTTGCATCGCCCTGTTCCAAAGTTCCAGGAATTCCAGCCAGTGCGGGTCCGAGGACCGTCCGAGCGTATTTCTGACCAATTGAATCTCGGTGTCATACCTTGAGTGGTCAAATACACCGCGCAGTAGCTGAAACCGGAGCCAAACTAGGTAGGTATTTGCTACGTCGGCTTCGCAATATGCCCTCACCTTGTCGACACCACCCGTACTCCATTCGCCCCAGACAGCCGATCCTTCGAGCCCGATCTTCCCAGGAAATCCACACAATTGCGCGATGCTGTCCAGCGGTGCCGTCGCGCGAGGCTGATACATTGAAAGTAGATCCATCAAGTCTATATGGCGCTTATGATAGCGACTCACATAGTTGTTATAACCAAACGATCTGTCTTCGTCTCCCCACTCCCAGAATCTCGAAGCGGAAATCCCGTTGACCAGCGCTCGGTAATTCAGCACAGGCAAATCAAAGCCCCCACCATTCCAGGAGACAAGTTGGGGCGTGTACCTGTCGACCCCGTCGTAAAACCGCTTGATCAGCGACGCTTCGGATTCGTCGCTTCTGCCCAGAGACCAAACACGGAAAGTATCGCCTTCCCTTAGCGCACAAGAGATAGCCACAACTTGATGGAGGTGCAATGGAAGAAAATCAGTGCCCGCTTTTGCCCTGCGTTTCGAGAAAGCAAACTCTGCGATATCGTGCGCCTCCAGGTCGCCAAGGCCATGCAGATTGCGCAGACCCTCGATGTCCGGGACAGTTTCAATGTCAAAAACAAGGACAGGAGTCATATAGTGAAGCCCTCCCCGTACCCACAAAGCCATGCGTCAAGAACCTGGGATCTGGACGCCATCATTATTGATTGATACAAGAGAGTCACGTGCCCCAGTCTAAGCAGGGAATACACCCGTAGATAAGTATCGGTCACCGCGATCGCAAGTGATAGTGACGATCGTCGCGGACTTGACCGTTGCTGAAATTCGCAGCGCTACGGCCAGGGCGCCTCCAGCTGAAATGCCAGCAAAGAGCCCTTCCTCGCGTGCCGACCGTCGGGACATTTCTTCCGCGTCGGCTTGGCTGACGTACTCGATCCGGTCAATACGCGCAGCGTCATAGATCTTGGGAAGGTACGCTTCCGGCCATTTTCGTATGCCAGGAATCTGAGATCCCTCGTCAGGCTGACAGCCGATGATCTGAATAGCGGAATTTCTTTCTTTCAAATAACGCGATACGCCCATGATCGTTCCAGTCGTACCCATGCTGGAAACAAAGTGCGTAATCGTTCCCTGAGTATCTCGCCAAATTTCTGGCCCAGTCGTGGCGTAATGTGCTTCGGGATTGTGCACGTTCGCAAACTGATCAAGAATTTTTCCTTTTTCTTCGCGTTCCATGATCTCGGCCAAGTCTCTGGCGGCCTCCATGCCACCATCCTTGGGAGTAAGAATTATTTCCGCACCAAACGCCCTCATCGTCTGACGTCTTTCGATGGAAAGATGTTCCGGCATTATCAGAACCATTCGATAGCCTCGAATCGCAGCCGCCATTGCGAGCGCTATCCCGGTATTTCCGCTCGTCGCTTCAATGAGAGTGTCGCCAGGACGTATCTGGCCGCGACTTTCTGCCGAAACAATCATCGACAGTGCAGGCCGGTCTTTCACTGATCCGGCTGGATTGTTGCCTTCCAGTTTGCACAGAATTATGTTGTCCGTTGCTCCCGGAAGTCGCTTCAATCGTACCAGCGGGGTATTGCCGATCGTGTCTTCGAGAGTCTTGTATTCTTCGCGGTGCATTGGCGTCTATTCTCGGTTCTTAATGTAAGGCGCTATGAAGATACCTGACCTGCATCGCTCAAAAGCAACTGGCAATAGCGCTCTACCCCTTGCTCAACGGACAGGAACGGTAACGAGTAGCCTGCGCGTCGCAGCGATCCGATATCCGCCTGCGTGAAATGCTGGTACTTCCCAAGCAATGCCCTAGGAAATGGAACGTATTCTATGATTCCCTGACTACGCAATTCGTCAACTGTCAGGGCTGGCAGACCTCGAACAGCACGACATGTGTTGACAACACAGACCGCTACATCATTAAAAGTCTGGGCTCGTCCTGTACCAAGATTGAAAATCCCTGATATCTCCGGATGATCTAGGCAGTAAAGGTTGACCCGAACGACATCTTCGACTGACACAAAATCCCTAAGCTGGGCGCCATCGGAATACCCCCCGGAACCTTCAAACGGCTTTACCTTACCGGTGTCGAGGTATTGCTTAAAAAAATGCCAGGCAACCGACGCCATTCGTTTCTTGTGACTTTCTCGCGGCCCATACACATTGAAATATCGAAATCCTGTGACTTGAGTGCCGTTTTCCGTGAGAACTCGACGAACGTGCTGGTCAAACAGGAACTTCGAGTATCCATAGACATTCAGTGGCAACTCGAATTCACGGGACTCCCGGAATACGCTGCTGCCTCCATAGACAGCGGCAGAAGATGCGTAAATGAGCGGAATGCCGTTCTCGCGACAATGTTCTAGGATTCGCATCGAATAGCGATAATTGTTCTGCATCATGTACCGACCATCCGATTCCATAGTGTCAGAACAAGCACCTTGGTGAAAAAACGCGCTTACACCTGATTTAAACTCTCCAGCCTCAAGCGCATTGAGAAATTCGGACTTGTCCCAGAAACCGAGAATCTCGCAATCAACGAGATTCGTAAATTTTGCGCTCTTTTCGAGATTATCGACCGCGATAATGTCGCGCTCGCCTCGAGCATTCAGCGCCCGGACAAGATTCGAACCTATGAAGCCTGCCGCACCTGTGACTACATAAGCCATTTCAGATTCCTGTAAGACCCACTATATCCGTCACTGTCCCGCAGGAAGCAACTCTTCCGGCATCACCACAGCCGTCCCAAGTTTTCCCACGACAATGCCGGCAGCGGCGTTCGCGATACGCATCGCGTCACGAAGCGCTATTCCCGAAGCAAGCGTTACCGCCAGAGTGGCGATTACCGTATCTCCGGCGCCGCTGACGTCAAACACCTCCCTCGCCTTTGCAGGTTCGTGAGTTACATTCCCGGATTCATACAACGTCATTCCATCCTCGCTTCTGGTAAGAAGCAACGCGTCTAGTTTGAGAGATTTTCGTAACGCTTGCACGCGATTCGTGAGGTCCTGCTCCTCACTCCAGGAACCGATCACCTGTCTGAGTTCGTTCCGATTTGGCGTTATCACAGTAGCACCACGATAGCGTGCGTAATCCTCGCCTTTCGGATCTACGAGCACCCGCTTTCCCTGACGACGAGCTAGCTGGATCATCTGAGTAATATGAGTCAGACCTCCCTTTCCGTAGTCCGACAGAACAACCAGATCACAACTGGATAGCATTTCACGATAGTCCGCGAGTTTGCCTAACAGGGCCTCGTGGCTTGGCTGAGTTTCAAAATCTACTCGCAGAAGTTGCTGCTGACGCCCTATGACCCGAAGTTTGACTGTAGTTCGAATTGACGGATCACAAAGAAGATTTGCGTGAACGTTCTCCCTCACCAGAAGCGTGCGCAACGACTGGCCTGCTTCGTCGTCTCCCACTACGGATAAAAGCGCTACCTGCGCCCCCAGCGCGGCAGCATTTCGCGCGACATTTGCCGCACCTCCGGGCCTCTCGTCCGTTCTGTCAACCTTGACGATAGGAACAGGGGCCTCTGGCGAAATTCGACTAACGTCTCCGAACCAGTACCTGTCCAGCATGACATCACCCACCACAAGGATCCGCGCCTGCTTGAACGTCGCCAGGTCCAATGCCTTTCGAGCCACTTCCCGCGACTTCTGCGTCCCGGTTCGGCTCTTGGAATATCGGTCCATACGCATGGTGGCCAATTTTGCGTGTCCCTAGCCTGTCTTCAAGACTAAAGTCGTCCCGAATTTCTTCCGATTGGATGGTACTCGAGCCCCTTGGAAAATAGCTCATCGGGGTCGTAGAGATTTCTGCCGTCAAACACAATTGGGGTCTTCAATCTTTCACGCATGGCTGAAAAATCAGGACTCCGGAATTCCTTCCACTCCGTGACAATCGCGAGGGCGTCCGCTCCTTGGAGCACTGCCATCGGCGAATCCCCATACCTGAGCTGAGATACAGGTCCCAACATTCGCCTTGCCTCGTTCATTGCTATCGGATCATAAGCAATTACGGATGCACCGCATCGAATCAACTCAGCAATCAACACCAAACTCGGTGCTTCGCGCATGTCGTCCGTGTTGGGCTTGAACGACAAGCCCCAAACTGCGATTTTCTTTCCATTGAGTGTTTCGCCGAAACGCCGCTTGATTTTTTCGGCCAACAGTGTTTTCTGATGATTGTTAACTGATTCGACAGCATCGAGAATTCGCGTCGGCATGCCTACACTGGCGGCTGTTCTGGCCAATGCCTGAACATCTTTCGGAAAACATGAACCGCCGTAACCGACCCCCGCGTACAAGAATCCGTAGCCAATGCGGGGATCAGACCCAATACCTTTCCGCACATGCTCGATATCCGCTCCAAGCTTCTCTGCGAGATTAGCCATTTCGTTCATGAACGATATGCGAGTCGCCAGCATCGCGTTGGCTGCGTATTTCGTCAATTCTGCCGACCTGATATCCATCACAAGCAATCTGTCGTGATTCCGTTGAAACGGTGCATACAACGCTTTCATAATCTGCGCAGCACGATCGCTGTCGGTTCCAACAACTATGCGATCCGGGCGCATAAAGTCCTCAATCGCTGCCCCCTCCTTGAGAAATTCCGGATTCGACACGACGGAGAAGTCGATATTTTGATTTCTGACAGCCAACTCGCTGGATATGGCCTTCCTAACCAAATCGGCAGTTCCAACCGGAACCGTGGATTTGTCAACGACGACGCGATATCCATTCA
Source organism: Betaproteobacteria bacterium (assembly GCA_947466535.1). Lineage (GTDB taxonomy): Bacteria > Pseudomonadota > Gammaproteobacteria > Burkholderiales > SG8-39 > CAMBSA01. Next base: position 5,399 of record CANIEV010000127.1, on the reverse strand, counting down.
TATGACGGCCTATTGCTCTCGCCGCGGCGATCACATACTGAAGATCCGCAGACCCGTCGTCGCCTGGCGGCGTTCCAACAGCGATAAACTGAAGATCGCCGAAACTAGCCGACTCCGCCACATTCGTCGTGAATCTGAGCCTACCCGCTGTCCGATTGCGGCGGATCATTTCCTCCAATCCCGGCTCGTAGATCGGGACTCGACCGCTATTCAGCTGCTCGATTTTCTTTGTATCCACGTCCAGACATAGGACTTCATTTCCGACCTCGGAAAAGCACGCCCCGGTCACCAACCCCACATATCCGCTACCGATTACGCTGATTTTCAACCGCGACCTCCCAAGATCTTTGATCTGCTCTGCTTTCGCAGCGAAAGCATATTTGAATTCAATCACATCAATACGTCTAACGTATTACGTGCGTCAGGCTGTCAGCTCACTCTCCTCGGTTCTTCGTGGGGGATATGTTTCCCAACCGCCGCACGCAGGACAATGCCAATAGAATTGCCGCGCTTTGAAACCGCAGGCATCACAGCGGAAACGCGCAATACGACGCGTGTGTCCATGAACCAGATTCCTTATCAACTCAAGATCGCCTCTTTTCTCCACTGAAGCTGAAAGAATTTGAGCCTCCAATAGCCGATCTAGTCCAAGTAGCGTCGGACTCCGACGCAACTCCTCCTTCACAAGCCTATACGCCGCATTTGCACCGCTTACTTCAAGGGTTGTCTGGAAGGCAACATCCAGCATATCCAACGAAGGATATCTTTCCAGATATCCACACAGGAGGGTCAATCCCCTTTCCATGTGACCCAGGTGCCCGTGTACATCTACAAGTCTCTGCGCGACAAGGGACATATATGCAGGTTGCTGCTGCTCGATCCTCTGCCATGCATCGATCGCACTTTCAAACGCGCCGGAATTCACATAAATATCGCCAAGGATGACGTTGGCTCGAACACACTTTCTGTTAACTGCTATTGCCTCCGCCAAATGGAGTTGCGCCTGTTCGGGTCGCGAACGGGTCACTTCGCTTGACGCAAGTTCGCAAAGGTAATGGGAGATTTCTTTCTGACGGCTCGCTCCCCCTACGGACTCAAGTTCTCGCGCGGCTTCAATCGCCTTTTCCCACTCCTTTTCCTGTTGGAATATTTCCAGCAGGAAGCGAAGTGCGTCTACCCGCATCGGCGTGTTGCGTAAGCGGCCAAAGGCCTCTTCCGCCCTGTCGAGCAGACCGGCCTTCAAATAGTCTTGTCCAAGTTCATGCAAGGCTAACAACCGCTGTTCATCTCCCAGATCAGATCTTTCCAGAAGATTCCTATGCATGCGAATCGCTCGATCCGATTCTCCGCGCCTTCGGAACAAACTGCCTAATGCAAAGTGCAGCTCGACGGTCTCCGGATCGACCTTGACGACTTCAACAAATGCCTCGATTGCCTTATCAGGCTCTTCGTTCAAAAGAAAATTAAGGCCGCGAAAATAGGACTTCGGTACTGACCTAGACTCTGAGAGAAGATGTTTCAGGTCGACTCTGGCGGCAAGCCAGCCCAGACCGAAAAACGCAGGAAATCCGAGTAACCACCAGTACTCATATTCCATGTTCATCCGGACTCATCAGAAGGCTGCCCAAGGATTGGCATTGCATCTCTCTTCGCGATTTGCTTCTTGAGGCTTGCGATCTGCCGGCGCTGCGCAAAGATTCTTGGGACAACGGCAATCATGCCCAGTGATGCTCCTATTATCAATGTAATCAATAACAGGAACGACAACGGTGCGTCCAAAAACATGTCAAAAAGGAAATGAATACGCACTGCTTCGGCATTCTTCAGCGCAAACAGGAGCAACATCAGGAAGAGAATTGCCCGAAGGAGCCAAGTTAATACACGCAGAAATTTCATCGAAGCGGAATCTCCACGCAAAAACGGCGGCATCTAGGATGCCGCCGTTATTCGCCGTATTATTAAAGGGTCAACCTAACTCGTCGACCCGCTCACGCAGCTCCTTGCCAGCCTTGAAATGCGGCACGAACTTCTCTGGCACATGAACTTTCTCTCCCGATTTGGGATTACGACCAACGCGGGCTGGCCTGTGATTCAGGCCGAAACTGCCAAACCCGCGTATTTCAATCCGCTGCCCCTGAACTAGGCTGTCAGTCATCGCATCAAGAATCATCTTGACGGCGAACTCCGCATCTTTCGCAACCAACTGCGGATAACGGGTAGCAAGCCGGGCGATCAGTTCGGACTTGGTCATGGACCGCACTGCCTCAGTTCTGGGAATTCTTATTGTCGAGCTTGGCTTTTAACAGCGCGCCGAGATTCGTCGACCCCGAACTTGCAGTAGATTCATTTTGAAGCTTTGCCATGGCCTCGTTTGTATCGGCGGCTTCTTTCGCCTTGATTGAAAGATTGATATTCCGGTTCTTGCGATCGACGTTAATGATCATCACGTTGACGGCATCTCCTTCTTTCAGATGCGTACGTGCGTCCTCAACTCGGTCGCGCGATATTTCGGATGCGCGCAGATAGCCTTCGACATCTTCTGAAAGCGCCACGACAGCACCTTTGGCGTCAATTGTTTTTACGGTGCCGTCGACTACTGCACCCTTGTCGTAATTCGCGACAAAAGTGTTGAACGGATCACCTTCGAGCTGCTTGACTCCGAGAGAGATACGCTCACGCTCCACATCGATTGACAGAACCATGGCCTCCAGGTCCTCGCCCTTTTTGAAGTTGCGTACGGCTTCCTCACCAGGTGCAGTCCAGGAGAGATCCGAAAGGTGAACGAGTCCATCGATACCACCGGGCAATCCGATAAAGATCCCGAAGTCCGTAATGGACTTGATCTGCCCTTTGACCTTGTCGCCTTTGCGATGATTCTGCTCGAACTCGCCCCACGGGTTCGCCATGCACTGCTTCATGCCGAGTGAGATCCGCCGGCGATCCTCATCGATCTCGAGAATCATCACCTCAACTTCATCACCAACCTGGACTACCTTTGAGGGGTGAATATTCTTGTTGGTCCAATCCATTTCCGAGACATGGACCAATCCTTCGATTCCGGCTTCAATTTCGACGAACGAACCGTAATCCGTAAGATTCGTGACTTTGCCGAACAAACGTGTTCCGGTCGGATACCGGCGCGAGATACCCACCCACGGATCTTCGCCTAGTTGCTTGAGACCGAGCGAAACGCGGTTTTTCTCGTTATCGAACTTCAGCACCTTCGCTGTAACTTCGTCGCCAACCGCAAGCACTTCCGACGGATGCTTCACACGCCTCCAGGCGAGATCGGTGATATGCAGCAATCCATCGATCCCCCCAAGGTCCACGAAGGCGCCGTAATCCGTAATGTTCTTAACAATACCCTTGACGATTGCGCCCTCAGAAAGGGTCTCGAGCAGCTTTTGCCGCTCTTCACCTTGATTGGCTTCGAGAACCGCTCTGCGCGACACAACAACGTTATTACGCTTGCGGTCAAGTTTGATGACTTTGAAATCCATCTCCTTACCTTCGTAAGGAGTCGTGTCCTTTACCGGCCGAATATCGACCAACGAACCCGGCAAAAAGGCGCGGATTCCGTTCGTCATGACAGTCAGTCCGCCCTTGACCTTTCCTGTGATGACACCTTGGATTATGCTGCCCGCATCCAGCGCCTTCTCAAGATCCATCCACGCGGCCAGACGCTTGGCCTTGTCCCTGGAAAGGCGAGTTTCACCAAAGCCGTCCTCCAGAGCCTCAATCGCAACAGAAACGAAATCACCCGGTTTCGCTTCGAGCTCACCTCGATCATTACGAAACTCTTCAATCGGGACAAATGACTCGGATTTAAGCCCCGCATTTACAACCACAAAATTCGAGTCGATCCGAACCACTTCGGCGGTGATTACTTCTCCGATGCGCATTTCCTTGCGCGTCAGGCTTTCCGCGAACAAGGCTGCAAAACTTTCCGGGTGGGGAACAGCTGAGACGACGTTAGTCATGGATGAAGGGACCTTTGCCCGCTACCGCAGGCGGGGTTAGTTGAAAAATCGGCAACGTCCGAATGGCAGCGCACATTTCAGATCATCGCCCCAGAAAAACTGAAAAACACTCACTTGTTACAAGGTACTAGCCTGCGGAACCAGTCAATTACCTGATCGACAGCGTCAACCACGGCCATCTCTGTTGTATCCAGCAGATGTGCTTCGGGACATTGGTGAAGCGGTGCAAGCGACCGAGATGCGTCACGCGTATCGCGTTCGGCCAAGTCCCTTAGAAGGATTAACAGGTTAGCATTGATTCCCTTCTCTTTCAACTGCTTATAACGTCGCTCGGCACGCGCTTCTGTACTCGCAGTCAGGAAGATTTTCAAGGCAGCGTCAGGAAATACCACCGACCCCATGTCCCGGCCGTCTGTTACCAACCCCGGTGGTAACCTGCATTTGCGCTGCCAGTTCAGAAGCGCGGCTCGAACCGACGGCACGGCAGCGACCCGGGATGCCGCATTCGAGCAAGCTTCACTCCGGATAAGTTCGGTAACAACTTCTCCGGAAAGAAGGATATCGGTTCCTCGAAACTCTGCTGGCAAAGTGGCCGCTAATTTTCCCAGCACCGCTTCGTCGGACCATGCTGTTCCGTGCATTAGCGCCGAATAGCCTACAAGTCGGTACAACGACCCGCTATCCAGATAATGAAACCCGAGAACGGCAGCCACCCTTTGCGCAACCGTCCCCTTGCCGGATGCCGCCGGTCCATCAATTGCAATAACCGGAATCTGCGAAAAATCCGCACGCAGGGCGGCGGCCATCAGCCTGCCACTCTGGAAAAGTCAGTGAAATACGCCGGATAAGTCTTGGCCACGCAGCGTGGGTCCAGTATCCGTACCGAAACACCTGCTAACGCCGCAAGTGAAAAACACATCGCGATACGATGATCATCGTACGTTGATACTTCGACTCGGTCACTCAAGCGACCACCAGGTGGAGGAACAACACTAAGAAAATCCCGGCCTTCGTCGACTTTCGCCCCAAATTTCCGCAATTCGGTCGCCATAGCATGGATTCGGTCAGTTTCCTTTACCCGCCAGCTTCCGATATTCCTAATGATCGTCTTTCCACTGGCGAACAACGCCAGCACAGCAATTGTCATCGCTGCATCCGGAATGTGATTGCAATCAACATCAGCTCCGCGCAAGCCCTCGGGAGCCGGTTCCGACTGAATCCAGTTGTCGCCCATTGTGACTTTTGCGCCCATTTGCGCAAGTACATCTACAAATCGGACATCCCCCTGGATACTTCCCTGTCCAACGCCCTCCACCCGCACCGGATCGCATCGATCCACACCACCGATTGCCCCGGCAGCCAGAAAGTATGACGCTGACGAGGCGTCTCCCTCCACGAAAACCCTGCCAGGGCTCCTAT
>CANIEV010000126.1 GCA_947466535.1 Betaproteobacteria bacterium | reverse complement strand
CACAGCCAGCGGCGATCGATGAGCACGCCTTAAGCGGGCCCCCAGGCGCCGCGGATCATCGCCACACCCTGCGCGCCTTGCTCCAGCGCCGTATCCAGGTCACCGCGGGTAACGCCCCCGAGCGCATAGACGGGTAGCGGCACGCCTTCAAGCAGCGCTGCAAACCCGTCCCATCCGATCGGAGCGGAGTCCGGATGCCCCGGAGTCGCGCGCACCGGGCCCAGAACACAGAAATCAGCCGCAATTTCGCTTGCCAGGCGCAGTTCTTCCACGCCGTGGCAGGACGCTCCCACCAAGGCAAAATCCGGCCGTTCGCCGAGAGTACGCAACTGCGCGGAAGTAAGATGAACTCCATCGGCTCCGACGCGATGCGCAACGGCGAGATCGCCATTGACGAGCACCCGAGCCCCCTTGGGCCTCGCACGCGCGATCACATCGGCGGCCAGGGCGGCAAGCGCATCCCGGTCCCATCCGGGCTCGCGAACCTGAATAAGCCGCAGCCCGTTGTTTAGCCGCCTTTCGAGGCGGTCGAGAAACACGCCCCGGGTCAGTTCAGCCGCCTGGGTGATTGCATACTCATGAGGCAGACAAAGACCCTTGAGCACCGGTCCGTTTGCCGGCAGCACGGGGGACAGGCCGACCGCGTCGGGCATTTCCCAGGAAATCCCGTCGTGTTCGAGCGCGACCGGCTCGGCGCTCCATTTCCGAACGCGAAAAAAATGCAGGCGAACCGTCGAATGCGGATAGGTGAACACCTGCGTGACCCAGGGATAGGCCTTCTCGACCGTGACACCGAGTTCTTCCTGGACCTCACGCACGAGCGCCTGGCGCGTCGTCTCTCCCGGTTCGACCTTTCCACCGGGAAACTCCCAGTAGCCCGCATACACCTTGCTCTTTGGACGACGGGCGAGCAGAACCGCACCGTCGGCGCGTTGGAATACCGCCACCGCAACCTCGACCGGACCGCGAGGATCGATTTGGGTTGCCGACCCGTGTTCCGCAGCGAGCGAACGCTGCGCGTCAGGCTCGTCGCGCACGCCGCTTTGAAACCTTTGCAGGAGTGGCGGTCACCTGCCCGATTCCGTGCCGCCCTGCCCAGTCGCGCGCGAACTGCCATGCCACGCGTCCGCTGCGTGAACCGCGCAACAGCGACCATTGAAGAGCATCGGTACGAGCTTGCTCAATGGCGCGAGCGGGCACCCCGAAATCGTTCAGCCAGTGCGCAACGATAGCAAGGTATTCGTCCTGATCGAACGGATAGAACGACACCCAGAGCCCGAAGCGCTCGGAGAGCGAGATTTTTTCCTCGGAAGTCTCACCGGGGTGCAACTCTTCACCCACATGCTTGTACTCAAGATTCTCCTGCATGAACTCGGGCATGAGATGGCGCCGGTTTGACGTTGCATACACCAGCAGGTTCTCGGAACTCGCGGCCACCGAACCATCGAGCACTACCTTGAGCGCCTTGTAGCCGGGCTCGTTCGAATCAAAGGACAGGTCGTCGCAATAGACGATAAAACGCTCAGAGCGTCCTGCAACCAGGTCGACGATCTCGGGAAGATCGAGCAGGTCATGCTTTTCCACCTCGATCAGGCGAAGTCCGTCGCGGAAATAACGATTGAGCACCGCCTTCACAAGGGATGATTTTCCGGTGCCGCGGGCGCCGGTAAGCAGCGCGTTGTTCGCAGGCAGTCCACGCACGAACTGGAGCGTATTTGCCTCGATCAGGGATTTCTGCTTTTCGACGCCACGCAGATCGGAAAGACGAATGCGGTGAACCTGCGTCACTGGCTGCAGATAGCCGGACCGTCCCTGCACCTTGCGCCAGCGATACGCGATGCTCGCGTTCCAGTCCGGCGCTGGAACAGGCGGAGGCAGCATGCGCTCGAAACGCGTGAGAATCAGTTCGGCGCGCTCGATAAATCGATTCAGTTTTTCCATTGTCCTTGCCCGACAGTTCCGTTGAATCACCAGCGCGGATTGCGCCGGATTTCAGGTGCGATATTCGGCGTTGATCTTGACGTAGTCGTAGGAGAAATCGCAGGTCCAGACAACCGAACGCACGACTCCACGACCGAGATCGACTCGCACCGTGATCTCCTCGGGCTTCATTATTCGCGCCCCATCCTCTTCGCGGTAAGTCGCCGCCCTACCTCCGCGTTCGACAACAAGGACATCTCCCAGCCATACATTCACGCGCGACACATCCAGACGTGCGATACCCGCGTTGCCTATTGCCATGAGCAACCGACCAAGATTCGGATCTGATGCAAAAAATGCCGTCTTGATCAGCGGCGAATTCGCGATCGACCTCGCCACGGAAAGCGACTCTTCCACGGTCGCACCGCCCTCGATCTGGATCTCGATGAACTTGGTGGCCCCTTCGCCGTCACGCGCGATCGACTGGGCAAGGCGGACTGCCACCGACTCAATCGCCGAACGCAACACTGCGTACTCAGGGTTCGCCTGCGAGTTGATCTCCGGTGATCCGGACGCTCCGGTTGCGATCAGTACAAATGAATCGTTCGTGGATGTATCGCCATCAACAGTAACGCGATTGAACGACGCGTCAGCCACGTCCCGTACAAGTTGCGACAACAGCGCCGGTGCCACGGCCGCATCGGTCGCAATATAAGCGAGCATGGTGGCCATATTCGGCGAGAGCATGCCAACGCCCTTCGCTATCCCGGTAACTGCGACCGACTTGCCACCGATGGTCACGACGACTGACACTGCCTTTGGAACCGTGTCGGTAGTCATGATCGCGGCGGCAGCTTCGCCCCACGCGTTTTTCGAGAGTGTCTTTACACAGGCGGGGAGCGCGGTTTCAATTCTCTCGACAGGCAAGGGTTCGAGAATCACGCCCGTCGAGAAGGGCAGAACTTCCTCCCGACGGCATCCGAGCAGCGCCGCTACCGCATCGCAACTGCGTTCCGCGGCGGCAACGCCCGCGTCGCCGGTACCACAGTTGGCGTTACCCGCGTTGACAACGAGCGCACGAATTGCGCTTCCCGACGACAGGTGCCGCCGGCAGACCTGCACCGGCGCTGCGGCAAAGCTATTTTGCGTGAACACACCCGCGACTCGCGCTCCAGGTGCAAGGCGAATCAACATCAGGTCATCGCGCCCCGCCTTTCGGATACCTGCGGCCGCAAAGCCCAGTTCGACGCCCTCGACCGGTTGGAGGGAGGACGGGTCGGGAACAGCAAGTTTTACGGCCATCGTTTAGCTGCAGGCTCCCAGGGCGGCGGGTACCCGCACGGTACCGCGGATCGCCGGGGTGCTCTGCCCCCTGTTGAAGTTATCGGATTTATTCAGGAAAGGCGTCCATGGCAATGCTTGAACTTTTTGCCGCTTCCGCAGGGGCAGGGATCATTACGGCCGATCTTCCCCATGTGACGCACGAACGGCGCCGGCTTGGGCTCTGCCGGGCTGCCATCCTCGTTCTGCGGGGCCGCCAGCGCCTCTTCGTAGGATGCGTGTTGATATTGCATATTCTCTACGGCGGGCGCCTGCTCGCGCTCTGCCTCCTGCACCTGCTCCTCACTACGTATCTGCACCGTCATGAGCGTGCGTGTCACTTCGAGCTTGACCGCCTCGAGCAGTCCTCCGAACAGGTCAAACGCCTCGCGCTTGTATTCCTGTTTGGGATTCTTTTGTGCATAGCCTCGCAGGTGAATTCCCTGGCGGAGATGATCGAGCGCGGACAAATGCTCGCGCCAGTGGTGATCGAGCGTGCTCAACAGAACAAAGCGTTCGTAGTGATGCACCGTTTCCGCCGGCGCGGACTCCATTTTTGCGGTGTAGACGGAATCCGAGGCCGAAACCGCGCGTTCAAGAAGGTCAGCCTCGCCAAGACTCGGGCTCTGCTCGAGAAGCTTCGAGAGTTCGACGTGAACCTGCAATTCCGCGGCAAGGGCCTTCTCGAGCCCCGGGATATCCCACTGTTCCTCGACGCTTTCCGCGGGTACGTAGGTATGAAACAGGTCCGCCACCACACCGTGCCGCAACGCGTGGATCCGTTCGCTCGAGTCTTCCGCCTCGAGAATGAGATTCCTGAGTTCGTAGACGTGCTTGCGCTGGTCGTTGGATACGTCGTCGTATTCGAGCAGCTGCTTTCGAATGTCGAAGTTATGCGCTTCCACCTTGCGCTGCGCGCTTTCGATCGAGCGCGTGACCATCGCATGCTCGATGGGCTCGCCCTCGGGTAACTTGAGCTTTTCCATGAACCATCGAACGCGATCCCCGGCGAATATCCTGAGCAGCGGGTCTTCAAGAGACAGATAAAACCGTGATGACCCAGGATCACCCTGCCGCCCCGAACGTCCGCGAAGCTGATTGTCGATCCGACGCGAATCATGCCGCTCGGTGCCGATGATGTGCAAGCCACCTGCTGCCACCACCTGGTCGTGAAGTTTCTGCCATCCGGTCCGGAACTCCTCCGAGCGCCGAAGCTTATCGGCATCGTCGAGATCGGCGTTCGCACTCACCATCTCGACCTGCTTCTCGACATTGCCGCCGAGCACGATGTCAGTGCCGCGCCCCGCCATGTTGGTCGCGATAGTGATCATCTTCGGCCGACCGGCCTGCGCGATGATCTCTGCCTCGCGGGCATGCTGCTTTGCGTTTAGCACCTGATGCGGCAGATTGTCCTTCTGCAGCATGCGCGAGAGAAGCTCGGATGCCTCGATCGAGGTGGTACCGACGAGCACCGGCTGGCCTCGCTCGTAGCACTTCTTTATGTCGTCAATCGCCGCGCCGAATTTTTCCTCATTGGTCTTGTAGACCTGGTCTTCACGATCCTCGCGCACCATCGTGTGATGCGTCGGGATTACCACGGTCTCCAGGTTGTATATCTCCTGGAACTCGTAGGCTTCGGTATCCGCAGTGCCCGTCATGCCGGACAGCTTGCGGTACATGCGGAAATAGTTCTGGAAAGTTATCGATGCAAGCGTCTGGTTCTCGCTCTGAATCGATACGTTCTCTTTCGCCTCCACCGCCTGATGCAAACCATCCGACCAGCGGCGCCCGGGCATCAGCCGGCCTGTGAACTCGTCGACGATCACCACCTCGCCCTCCTGCACGACATAGTGACGATCATTGAAGAAGAGGTGGAGCGCGCGAAGCGACTGGTACAAATGATGATTCAGCGTTACATAGGCGGGCTCATAGAGACTGCGCCCTTCGGGCAGCAGTCCGGTGCTGGCAAGAATTCGCTCTGCGCTCTCATGTCCCTGCTCGGACAGAAGAACGGTGTGATTCTTCTCGTCCACCCAGAAATCACCCGGCCCGTCCTCCTTTTCCTGACGCACCAGCATCGGGGCGACTTCGTTCATCCGGTAATAGACTTCCGTCCTGTCATCTGCCTGGCCGGAAATGATCAATGGCGTACGGGCCTCGTCAATGAGGATCGAGTCGACTTCATCGACGATCGCAAAAAAAAGCGACCGCTGGAATCGCTCGGCGACGCTCATCGCCATGTTGTCGCGAAGATAGTCGAATCCGAACTCGTTGTTCGTGCCGTAAGTTATGTCTGCCGCATACGCGGCGTGCTTGTCGCCGTGCTCCATCTGCGAAAGAATCGTCCCCACGGAAAGCCCGAGAAACCGGTACAGCTTGCCCATCCACTCGGCATCTCGACTGGCGAGGTAATCATTCACCGTAACGATGTGCACGCCCTTGCCTGCGATTGCATTCAAGTAGGCGGGCAGAGTAGCCACGAGCGTCTTGCCTTCGCCGGTACGCATTTCGGCAATCTTGCCGTTATGCAGCACAATCCCGCCTACGAGCTGCACATCGAAGTGGCGCATGTTGAGCACGCGCTTGCCTGCTTCGCGTACTACGGCAAACGCCTCCGGCAGGAGGTCATCCAGTGCCTTGAGTTCCTCCGCCGCACGCGCGTTCTCCGGTACGGCGCTTACCTGCCGTGAGTGCCGCTCCTTGAACTCCGCCGTTTTCGCCGCGAGTTGCTCGTCGGAGAGCGCCGCCATTGCAGGCTCCAGCGCATTGATCTGCTTGACGATTCTCGCGTACTGCTTGAGCAGCCGGTCATTGCGACTGCCGAAAATGGACTTGAGAACACGGGAGATCATCAGGTAGGGGGCCGGACAACAGCCTCGAGTCGGTGGAAAGCTTTGAATTTTAACATGATGATGCCCCACTCCCCCGGCAGAGTGGCACCATGCAAGAGAGGGTCAGCGGACAGCTGCCTGGAGAAACCGAGAGGGGTTCTGTGCAACCCCCCGGTAGCGCACCTCGAAATGCAGATGCGGCCCCGTAGACCGCCCCGTAGTGCCGACTTCTGCAATCTTGCGCCCCCGCTTAACCACGTCTCCCGCCTTCACGAATAACCTGGACGAATGCGCATAGCGGGTGGTGAAATCGTTTCCATGGTCGATTTCGATCATGTTTCCGTACTGGTGATGGAACTCCGCAGCCGTCACTACTCCGCCGGCTGCAGCAAATATTGGCGTGCCGACTTCCGCGATGAAGTCCACGCCTTCATGCTGCGCCTGCTGACCCGAGATCGGGTCAATCCTCCACCCGAAGCTGGAAGCATTCCAAGCACCCTCCACTGGCGGAATGGTGGGCAGCAGTTTTCGCTTCATGCGTGCGTCGAAAAACGTCGATTCAAGCACGCCAAGATAGTCGGTCCTGTTTTCCATCTGCCGCGAAAGTTGCTCAAGGTGCCGGTTGAAGTCCGCCATCGATAGGTCCTGCGGCGGCGTCACGGTCGAAATCGCCCCGCCACGCCCGGGAACCTCATTGAATCGGAACTCGTTGGGCTTCAGCCCCGCCAACGACGAAAGGCGCTCCCCAAGCGCATCCAACCTCATCAACTGGGCCTGCATCTGGCCGAGCTTGACCGCCATCGCGTTCAGATTTTCACGCAAATAGCTGTCTGCCTTGCGCGAGTCCTGCTCCTTGATGGATAGTAAAAGGGAGTCGAGGACAGGAACGCGCAGTTCAGACGCGTATTTCACGGTCACAAAGAACATCGCGATCGACAGCACGCCAATCAGCAGCGCCGCGGCAAATCCGCCGACCAAAAGATGAACAGACGTGAGCGTTACCGACCTCGCTCTGGTCAATCGGTTCGATACAAGAATAATATGCATGTTTGCGCCTCCCAGGCTGTGAGCATGCATCCTCGAAACGTAGGCACCCTGCTGAAATCCAGCATCGATCCACTGATGCCCCAGGCCAAGCGCCTGCTTGAGTTACGCCAAATCCTGCACGATGCCCTGCCTGCAAATCTCGCGAAAGCGAGCGCAATTGCGAACTACAAGCAGGGAAAAGTCGTGATCTTCGCCGAAAACAGCGCAGTCGCAGCCAAACTTCGGCTTTTAGCGCCGGGCATCAAAGACCGAATGGCTCAGTCCGGGCTTGAGATTACTGGAATAGAAGTTGAAGTGCAACTGAAGGCACGGGCAGTTGCCCCAGCCTCGATGGATCGCCGGCTAAGCGCGGCCGCGGCTAAGGAAATTTCCGAACTTGCCGCGCAACTTGCTGATTCAAAACTGAAATCCGCACTCGAATCGATTGCATCAAAAGCCAGCAAAGACTGACTGATAGGCGCTCTCCAATCTTGGTTTGCCGGTCGTTATTACCGAGTGGCAGTCAGACCATGACCAGCAGGCGCTCTGCCGCCATCAGCAAAAACACCAGAAGGGCTATGAGCATCGACCACTTGGCAACTGCGATCGCGGCGCGCAGATAGCGCCTGTTGCGGGTCGCCAGATAGGCAAGGACGCTGACGGCGACAAACAGAACCACGCCTATCGCCAGGAATCGGATCAGCAGCATGGTTTGAACTCATCCGAACAATTTTGCCGGAGACCGTCCGGCGGACGATTCACCGGAAGAAATCAGGCGGGAGCGTAAAGCCGGGCTATCGCCGCAGGGGCGGCGGAGGCCTCTTCGAAACTGACCAATTCCCAGCACTCGGCTTTCGAGAGTGTCTCCCGGACAAGTCGATTGTTGAGCGCGTGTCCGGATTTGTGAGCAGTGAAAGCGCCGATCAGCGGGCGCCCCACCAGCGAAAGGTCCCCTATTGCGTCGAGAAGCTTGTGCTTGACGAACTCGTCATCGTAGCGAAGTCCTTCGCTGTTGAGCACGCGGTACTCATCCATGACGATCGCGTTATCGAGGCTCCCGCCCAGCGCGAGCCCGCTCGAGCGCAACGACTCTACGTCCTGCATAAACCCGAAGGTGCGCGCACGTGCAACCTCCCGGGCATACGACGTATCTGCAAAATCAAAGGTTGCGCTTTGCGCCGAACGTTCAAAGACCGGATGGTCGAACACAATGGAGAAAGTAAGTCTAAATCCGTCATACGGCTCAAATTTCGCCCACTTGTCACCGTCCCTAACTTCCACCGGCTTGATAATCCTCAAAAACCGCTTGGCACGCGATTGCTCTTCGATCCCGGCCGACTGGACAAGATAGACGAACGGCGCTGCCGACCCGTCCATGATCGGGACTTCCGGCCCCGTAATATCCACGTAGATGTTGTCGATTCCCAATCCCGCCAGGGCGGACAACAGGTGCTCGACAGTCGCAACCCGTATATCACCCTCGCCAAGAGTCGTGCACATACGTGCGTCGACAACCTTGAAGGCGTCCGCACGAATATCCACAGGCTCGGGCGTATCAACGCGACGGAACACGATGCCGGTATCCGGCTGCGCCGGCCGCAGTGTCATCGTGACCTTCTCACCCGTGTGAAGGCCGACACCTGTGGTTCGAACCAGGGATTTCAGAGTGCGTTGTGCGAGCACGAATGCCGTTAATCGGTTGATTGCAAAGTGTGAATTTTACCACGCGAGAACACGCGCAGGCCAACCCGGACGAGGAGGCAGGATCGCCCGGGCCGTTTTCGCAGACTTCCTGGATCTAGTCGGCCTGCTTGCGCAGAAACGCCGGGATGTCGTACTTTTCCATCCCGCTGTTCGCGAGCGCTTCCACAGTCGAATTACGGTTCTTCCGGATCACCGCAGGGAGGTCAGAGAGCGCGGAGTAATCGACGCCTGGGTTAACCGGCATGTTGTCGGTGCCGGTCTTCTGGCTGATGACGAGCTGCGGCTTCTGCTGGCGCTGGGCAAGCGGAGCACCCAGCCCGGTCGCGACAACCGTTACGCGCAGTTCGTCGGTCATCGAATCGTCGTAGACAGCGCCGAGGATGATCGTGGCGTCTTCCGCCGCGAAACTGCGGATCGTATTCATGATCTCGCGGGTTTCCTTCATTTTCAGGCTTGACCGGTTAGCGGTGATGTTGACCAGTACGCCGCGCGCCCCCGATAGATTGACGCCTTCGAGCAGCGGGCTTGCGACGGCCTGTTCGGCCGACAGCCGCGCTCGATCGATCCCCGACGCGGAAGCAGACCCCATCATCGCCATACCCTGCTCTGCCATCACCGTACGAACGTCCTGGAAGTCCACGTTCACCAGGCCCGGAACGTTGATGATCTCGGATATGCCCGCGACCGCATTTTTGAGCACGTTGTCGGCCGCACCGAAAGCTTCTTCCATCGTCACGTCATCACCGAGAACCTCCTCGAGTTTCTCGTTGAGTATCACGATTACCGAGTCCACGTGCTGGGCGAGTTCCTCGATGCCCTGCTCGGCTGAGCGCAGCCGTTTGGCCCCCTCGAACGAGAACGGCTTGGTGACAACGGCCACAGTGAGAATTCCCATCTCCTTGGCAATCTCCGCAATGACGGGCGCGGCTCCGGTTCCGGTTCCTCCTCCCATCCCGGCGGTAATAAAGACCATGTGCGAGCCGCGCAATGCTTCAGCGATCTGCTCCCTCGCCTCGGCTGCGGCGGCTTTGCCTGCTTCAGGCTTGGCGCCTGCGCCGAGGCCGGTTGCACCGAGCTGGATGTTGATCTTCGATTTGCCACGCACCAGTGCCTGCGCATCGGTATTGGCCGCAATGAATTCCACGCCTGCCACGCCTGCCGAAATCATGTGATCGACCGCATTGCCACCCGCGCCGCCAACGCCGACGACTTTGATCACCGTTCCAGTGTGTTGAGGTTCCACGATTTCGAACATTTTTTATTGCCTCCTAGATGCGTGAGAAAACAGGCCGCCTGCCGGCCCACCGACAACGAATACACCCGCGAAGGAGTGTTCCCCTCCGCGAATCCGAAAAACAGATCTTCAGAAATTTCTCTGAAACCATTCTTTCATCCTCGCCATGACCTGCTTGAACGAACCGCCCTGGCGCGCGAGCAACCCGCGCTCCATCTGTGAACGCCCCTCGAGCAACAAGCCGACTGCAGTGGCATAGCGAGGACTGCGCACAACGTCCGAGAGGCCGCCTGCGTAGCGGGGCACACCAAGACGAACCGGCATGTGAAAAATCTCTTCACCGAGTTCGACCATGCCTTGCATGACCGACGATCCTCCGGTCAGCACGATCCCTGACGAGAGCAACTCCTCATAGCCCGATTCCCGGATCACCCGCTGCACGAGTGAATAGAGCTCCTCGATTCGTGGCTCCACCACCTCCGCGAGCACCTGCCTCGACAACTGGCGCGGGGGGCGGTCGCCCACGCCGGGAACATCGATCATTTCGTTCGGATCAGCCAACTGGCGCAGCGCCACGCCGTGGCGGATCTTGAGTTCCTCCGCATCCTGCGTGGGCGTGCGCAGGGCCATCGCCACGTCATTGGTTATCTGGTCACCCGCAATCGGCACGACCGCGGTATGCCTGATCGCCCCCTCGCGAAAAATAGCGATGTCGGTTGTGCCTCCGCCGATGTCCACCAGCGCCACGCCGAGCTCCTTCTCGTCTTCGGTCAGCACCGAAAGGCTGGAGGCAAGGGGCTGAAGTATCAGGTCCGCCACATCAAGCCCGCAGCGGCGGACACATTTGACAATGTTTTGCGCAGCGGAGACGGCACCGGTGACGATATGTACCTTTACCTCCAGGCGCACACCGCTCATCCCCATCGGCTCGCGCACACCGTCCTGGCCATCAACGATGAATTCCTGCGTTAGGATATGAAGGACCTGCTGGTCCGTCGGAATCGGCATAGCACGCGCAGTCTCGATCGCACGCGATACGTCGATCGGCCCGACTTCCTTGTCCTTCACCGCGACCATCCCGGTGGAGTTGAAGCTCCTGATGTGACTACCGGCGATCCCGGTATAGACGCGCTGGATCTTGCAGTCCGCCATCAGCTCCGCCTCCTCGAGCGCCCGCTGAATAGCATTGACCGTCGACTCGATATTGACCACCACGCCCTTCTTCAATCCGCGTGATTCGTGGCTACCCATCCCGATGACTTCCAGCCGGCCGTCTGGCGCCAGTTCAGCCACCATCGCAACGACTTTCGACGTTCCGATATCCAGCCCAACGATCAGGTTCTTGTTGTCGTTTTTCATGTCATCGATTCATTCTTGGAGAGCAAGATTTCATACTTTCTTCCGGGTGCCTTTGCCCGCGTCCTCGCGGTCCACGCCCGGGACTCGCAGCGCAAAGCCGTTGGGATAGCGTAGATCGACATAGCCCAGACGGCGCGAAAGTCGCGCGAGCGTTCGCGGATACACCTCGACAAACCGTGAGAGGCGATTGCTTGCGAGTTCCTTGTCCGAGTCCCGGCCGAGCTGAACGGACAAGCCGTTGGACAGCTTCAGGTGCCACGCATACCGCGCCGACAGCACGACTTCGCGCGGCTCCAGACCGATGGGAGCAAGCAGTTCCCGGTATTGCGCAAACGCCTTTGCGACTTCGCGCTCACTGCCCGAGGGGCCCCCGAACACCGGCAGCTCCGCCATCGTACGCCCGGAGAAAAGTTCGCCGTTGACATTCACCAGACGTGCATCTGCAAGCGAACCCCATCGTGCGAGCGGCCGATGTTCCTCGATCACGATCTCGAGCCGGTCTGGCCAACGCCGCCGAACCTCGGCCCGGCGCACCCAGGGAATCGTCTCGAACATACCGCGAACCGAATCAAGGTCCAGCGTAAAAAACGTCCCGGACAAACGTCCGTCCAGCGCCTTTGCGACGTCGTCGTAGCCGACATGCCTCGAAT
>CANIEV010000125.1 GCA_947466535.1 Betaproteobacteria bacterium | reverse complement strand
TGCTCCCTTTATCTGGCCGAACTGCGCAAACCTGCCCTCAAGTGATGCGCTTCGTGCCTCGTCTAAATCTCGTCTTACTGATTGATATCGCGTAGCCACTTCCTCTGCAGCCAAGAGTATGTCAACCATACGCCGCTGCTGCGCCAAGGGCGGAAGGCCGAACTCGAACTGTGCAAGATGGCTCCAATTGGTCCGCGGTGACAACGAACCCGCCGATGTCTCCACCGCGAACTCGAAGAATCGATCAGACATGCAGATAAAAGGCAGCAGTTCCGGTATCAGTCGCTCGTCCTTTGGTGCAAACACGTAGATGTCACCCGACACCACCGCGTCGAATTCCGCCACCGCCACCTTGCGCTGATAGGCGCGCCGCTTGCCGAACAGCACCTGCCCCGGCCGGCAACGGCGGGTGAAGGTGGTCCCATCGGCCACGTTGCCCCAGGTACGCACATGCAACGAGCCCGGCTCCAAATGCTCCATGGCGATAAAGCGCTCGATCCCCGCCGCCGCCGGATCGCGCTCGGTCTCGTTGACGTTTTCCACCACGTCGCCAAAGCGCACCCGCTGCCACTTCGAGCGGTCGAACAGCGGCAGCTTCGCCCAGTCCGGGTTGATGCCCAACTTTTCCAGCGAAATGTTCTTGTCGCTCATTTTCCTGCCATTGATTCCAGAGGTTCGATGGCATCCTGAAGAAGCCGTTGCGCTGCCAGGCTCATCTGTTCCAAATTGAGCCTGCGACTCGTTAGCAACCCCGCTTCGCAGCTATGTGCAGCTTCTTCCAGGTCGGCAGGGCTCGCCAGCAACTGGCGGAGGCCGCTACCGGCACTTGCGGCCAGTTCCTTCCACTGATCGGGAAAGCAATATTGCAATGCCTCCGTCCATGCCGCTGGCCAGGCGAGCAACGCGTCTTCGTCATCCCGGGTGGCGAGCCACGCCAGAGCAACGACTCGCCCCAGGTCCTTGTTGCTGCGCTTGATGACCCGATTCCTGATCACGCCACTCATGGTCTCGGGACCGATGACCGGGTGATGCAGCAGATTGGCCAGCGCCATCATTTCCGGGCGCGCGATCCTGATGCCGTATTCGGTGTCGATCGGCTTGTACTCAACCAGCGACAGGTAGCCGAAACTGCACAGGCTGAAATCGCCCTGTTCGGTGTTCAGACGAACGTAATGCTTGGCCGGGTTGTTCGGATCCGTCCGCACGTCGTCAGCCGCGCCGGCCTTCGTCGGCGGCGACATCATGAGTTCGATGAACCATTCGTCATTGCCGGGCGGATGCAGGCGCAGCAGAGGAAGGGCTTCGGTCGGGGTGGCGGCGTCGCCGGGCTTGCCCCACTTTTCGTTCGGGCGCATTTTCCAATGCGCCTTGAAGAGGCTTTCGGCGACAGCCTTGCCTGCCGGCACGGCCTTGATGTGGGGTGAGAGCATGCAATCCACATCCTTCGTCAGCACGAGGGCGTCGGGATCATCCTTGAAGTAGTGGATGCCCGCCGCGAGGCTGCCGATGATGATGACCGCCTCGCGACAGTCGGCGGGCAACGCTGTCGCCACTTCCTTGAGCACATCCCGCGGCAGCACCCGATTCATGGCTTGCTCGCCACCTGCCGCTCCATGTGATCGAGCAGCTCTTTTGCCTGGGGCTCCAGATGCGCTTCGTGCAGGTCGAGCAGGCATTCGACGGGATCAGCCCATTTCAGCCCGGTTTGCAGTCCGTTTGCGTTCGCTCCGTCGGACGGCACAAAGAAACTCTCCTTGCGGCGCAGTACGTGCACCACCAGCGATGGCCGGGCTTCGCGGTCTTTGGTTTCCTCGAGTGCCGGGTCAATGCGCTCGATGAAACTCCAGTCGATGCGCTCTTTGGGGCAATGCAGCGAGATATCCAGGCGCGGCAGGCCGATGAGGTCAATGTCGGGTTTGTAGTGGCGCGCGCCCTCGATGCCGCCGATGGCGAGATCGTTGCGCCCCAGCGTGGCCACCCGGCGCAACAATGACTGCGGCGAACGCGGCTGGCCGGAGCGATCGACAAAGCGCCTGGTGCCACGCACTTGATCAGCAATGCTGACCAGCCGGAACCATTCCTCGCGCGGGAACATGCGCAGCCTGGACATGCGGTTGGTGTGTCGTATCGCGACGTAGCTTATGCGCTGCAGAGCGCTGGCGGCAGTCGGGTAGCTGCAGCCGACGACCTTGGTAATCCAGTCCGTCGTTACCGGTTCATTCACCAGCCACCGCTGGCGAATCAGGACTTTGAGAATTTCCTCAAAGGACTGGCGTGACTTGGTGCCCCGGTTCGATTCACGGTTGACGACCTCACCCAGCCAGGAATGAAACGGCTCGCGGTCCAGGTCGTGAGGCAGTCCGATGGGAACGCCGTCGTTAAGAACCACCAATGCCAAACGATCGGCCACGTCCGGTCTGAGGGTCCGTTTGATGAGGTCCGCTTCAGCGTTCAAGCGGGCTGACGAGATGCGGGATTCGGGCAAGACGAGAAGGGAGCGACTCGTCGGATCGATCGCCTGAAGATAGGCCAGACCGAGCAGGCTGGCACGGACGTTCCGGAAGCTATTCGTGTCGGGCTTGACCTCGACCCATACCCGGTGGCCGCCATGCTCCCAGCAATCATCCGGTTCATAGCCGACCTCGGCTTTGAACGTGCGGCGCAGGTCTTGAGCGGTCAGGGTTTGGCTCATGGGTATTAATATGCAACTTAAACATTAAAGTTGCAACTTTATATTGATGTTGCACCTTAATTCATGAATCTCAACCCAAGGCATTGTCTGGCGGAGCAGATTGAGGGACCTGTCGGGGCCTCTAACCCCCAAGTCCCCGAAAATTCCTGATTAGACTTTTACTATCAAAAGTTTACATGCACTCTTCACCTGCCATGCTGTCAGAAAAACTGCCCTGTTTTTCTGACAAATCTGGAGCTATCTGGAGCTATTTGGAGGCACCTGAGAGCAGTGTCGCCAGGGCTCGCCGGACCTGGCCCGAACTCTCCAACCAATCCGTCAGCGCCGACTCCAGCCCGCCATTTCCGCCGACGGCGTAGCCGGCGCGCGCTTCCTCGGCCGCGGGCGCGGGGGCGACATAAAGCGGGATGCTGAGATTGCCGTCCTTGGCGCGAATGTCTGCCAACGGCACCGCCCTTGCAAAGCCGGCCACGTCGGTGAAATCGCGGTACGCGGCGACGATGCGCTCGATATGCGCATCGGTGAGAAAGCTCTGTGCGCGCTCGCGCGTGACTTCGTTGAGCGCATTGATGAACAGAATTTTGCCTTTGCGCGCCTTGGGTTTGGCGGAGCGACAGACGACGACGCAGGCTTCCATCGGCGAGTTGTAGAACAGGTTCGGCCCGAGGCCGAGCACGCATTCGATGAGGTCGGCTTCGATCAGCTTTTTGCGCATCTCGGCTTCTTCCTGCCGGAACAGCACGCCGTGCGGGAACAGGATGGCCGAGCGCCCGGTTTTGGCCGCGGTGCTCAGGATGATGTGCTGCCAGAAGGCGTAGTCGGCACGGCCCTGCGGCGGGGTGCCGTAGAGGTTGCGGCCCCAGGGGTCGGAGCCAAAGGCCTCGCGGTCCCACTGCTTGATGGAGTACGGCGGGTTGGCCAGTACCACGTCAAAGCGCATAAGCTTGTCGCCCTGCACGAGCTTGGGCTCGGCAAGCGTGTCGCCGCGCTCGATACGAAAGTCCTCGATGCCGTGCAGGAAGCAGTTCATGCGCGCGATCGAGGAGGTCATGAGATTGCGCTCCTGACCGTAGAGCCGCACGTTGCGCCATTCCTGCCCGGTGCGGCGCAGATGCGCGATGGCCGAGAGCAGCATGCCGCCCGAGCCGCAGGTGGGATCGTAGATGCTCTCGCCCGGCTGGGGTTCGAGCATCTCGGTCATCAGGTGCACCACGGTGCGGTTGGTGTAGAACTCGGCAGCGGTGTGGCCGGAGTCGTCGGCGAACTTCTTGATCAGGTATTCGTAGCCGTTGCCGAGTTCGTCCTCGGGCAATGCCGCGACGGTGAGTTCAAGCGAGCTGAAGTGTTCCACCAGATCACGCAGCATCGCGTCCGACAGGCGGTCCTTGTTGGTCCACTGCGCATCGCCGAAGATGCCGTAGAGCTTGTCGGGGTTGGCGGTTTCGATCGTGCGCATTGCGCTTTGCAGCGCGCGGCCCACGTTGCTCGCGGCGGTGCGCACCACGCGCCAGTGCGCCTCGAGCGGCACCTGAAAGCGATGGTTCTCCGGGTAGGCGGCAAAGTCCGCGTCGCCACCGGATTCGGCCAGCGCGGTCTGCGTTTCCTCGTCGAACACGTCGCACAGGCGCTTGTAGAACAGCAGCGGAAAGATGAACTGCTTGTAGTCGCCGGCATCGATGGTGCCGCGAAGCAAAACAGCTGCGCCCCAGAGGTAGGACTCGAGTTGTTGTTGGGTGATGCGATTCATCACACCTTTCCAGCCTTTGACCGCTTACGCACCTGCCTCTGATGTCCGAAGCGCTCCATGCGTACGTTGAGCAAATCATTGGCAAAACTGCGGACCAGCATGGCCTCAACCTCGCCAATCAGGCCATCCGACACAAGATACGCGCTGAAATAAGCAGCAATTTCATGCAAAGGAATAACGTGATCGGTTATCTGACGCGCTTTCTCGTTGCTATTGCGATACGCCTGCTTGCGCGTAGGGTGGCTTACGCGCTTGATCTTCTGGACATCACCTCGCTTCCGATTGAACGCAAGGTTGATCTCTTTCCAGAGGTTCTGGAGTCTGGCCTTGCCCGCATAAATAGCCTGTCCTCGGCTGTCAAAGAAAATATAAACGCCGTGATGGACTTCCAACTCATCGCGCAATCCGCTGTGATAAGGGCTCTGCTTGCCGTCAGTATCTTGCGTTGAAAATATCTCGAACCGCGCGCCTTGCTTCGACAGACACTTCTCAACTCGGAAGAACTCCACTAAAGGCCGAATTGCGGTTACTTGAGTGTCTTTTGCACTCGCTTTCATTGCAATACTCAAGAGCCCGGCTACTTGCCTCTCGGTAACCTTTCCCCGATTCTTCCAATTGTGAATAGCCTGAGTCGTTATACCGAGGCGATCGGCTAACGCTCGGTCAGTGCTCACGCCTAGCTTCTTTTTCACGGCGCTAATAACGTCGACACCCTTCATCGGAGCAGACCCTCTTTCTTGAGAATGGCGATCAACCTGTCCTCCGCAGCAAACGCTGCGTCGGCACTTTCCTTGAGCCGCCGCATCGCTTCATCCACGCTCATCGCCTCCTGTTCGACCTTCGGCTCGACGTAGCGCGGGATGTTCAGGTTGTAGTCGTTGGCCGCGATGTCTTCCAGCGTAACCACGCGCGCGACGCCTTCGACGTCCTTGAAGTCCCGCACCCAGCCGTGGATGCGCTCGACATGCTCTGGCAGGAGTTCGTTCTGTGCGCGGCCGGTGCGGTACTCGCGCGAGGCATCGACGATGAGAAGCTTGTTCTTCCGATCTTTCGGCTTCTTTTGCCGGAAGACCAGGATGCATGCGGCCAAGCCGGTGCCGTAGAACAGGTTCGGCCCGAGGCCAATCACCGCTTCCAGAATGTTCATGCCGAGCAGCTTGGTGCGGATCTTTCCTTCCGCACCCATGCGGAACAGCGCGCCGTGCGGCAACACCACCGCCATGCGCCCGGTGCGGGGCGCCATGGACTTGATCATGTGTTGCACCCAGGCGTAGTCGCCGCTCTTGCCGGGCGGCATGCCGGCGAAGTTGCGGCCGTAGGGGTCGCTTGCCCAGACTTCTTCCCCCCACTTCTCGAGCGAAAACGGCGGATTGGCGATTACGCAGTCGAAGGTGGCCAGTGCGTCGCCGTTGAAGAAACTCGGATCGCGCAGGGTGTCGCCGCGAAAAACCTGGAAATCTGCCGCGCCGTGCAGAAACAGGTTCATGCGGGCAATGGCCGAGGTCGTGAGATTCTTCTCCTGGCCGAAGAGCTTGCCCCAGAGCGTGCGGTCGTCGCCGTGGCGCTCGCGCACATGATGGATGGCTTCGAGAAGCATGCCGCCGGTGCCACAGGCGGGGTCATAGATCGACTCGCCTTCGCGCGGATCGAGCAGATTCACCATCAGGCGCACCACCGAGCGCGGCGTGTAGAACTCGCCCGCTTTCTTGTTGGTGGCATCGGCGAATTTCTTGATCAGGTATTCGTAGGACTGGCCGAGCAGGTCGGCCTGCGCCGCCTCGTTGCCAAGCGCGATGCCCGAGAAATGCTCGATCAGGTCGCGCAACAGCGCATCGGACAGACGATCCTTGTTGGTCCATTGCGCATCGCCGAAGATGCCGTAAAGCGTTTCGGGATTGGCGCGCTCGATGCCGCGCATCGCCTTCTGGAGCGCCGAGCCCACGCTCGACGCCACCGCACGTACGTCGTTCCAGTGACAACCCTCGGGTATCTGGAAGCGATAGTTCTGCGGGAAGAGCGCGTATTCCTCATCGCCCTCGGACTCGGCGAGCGCCGCCCGGTACTCCTCGTCGTGAACGTCAGAAATACGCTTGAAGAAGAGAAGCGGGAAGACGTAGGTCTTGAAATCGGCCGCATCGACCGGTCCCCGGAGGATATTGGCTGCCTCCCAGAGATGGGATTCCAGTTGACCGAGGGTGACAGGAGTTGCCGTCATGGGGTGAGCGTTGAATCCAGGTGCATCGAGTCGGCAGACTCTAACCCATGCCGGACAGGTGCATGCACCTTCCGGGGCCGAGGCGCATTCACACCGACCAGGCATGCATCCCGTCACAAACGCTGAATGAGTTCAATCCATGCGAATCGGCTTGCCGGCTTTGCCCAGGTGGTAGATGAACGGGCCAGGTTCGCTTCGTGCGATCCGCTCGATCTTAGGCAAGGCGCGCACGAGGATTTCCCCGGTTTCCCGGCCTGTGACGTTTCCCCCGGTGAAGACAAAGGTACGGACCCGGGCGGATTCCAGTGCCATGCGCTCAAGCATGCGGTAGCGAATCCGCTTGTCGCGCGTGAGTACCACCCAGCCCTCCTTGCCGGCCGCGGTCAGCCAAACGCTGTCCGGCGTGCCCCGAGGAAACACGTCTGTAGCACGTACAAGTCGGGCGCTGGCATCGCGCAACGGCGTGACGACCGAGGGACTGTCCAGCGACTCGTCGAGAAAAAACTGCAGGGACTCAGGCGGCCTTGAGGTCGAGCTCACAGCGGATCGCGTCCTCGATCGCCTCGACGGAGGTTTCGTAGTCCTTCGCGAGTTCCGCGTACGAGTCGCCTGCTTTGTAGCGCTCGGCGAGGACCGCCGTCGGGATTCCGGTGCCGGAGATCACCGGGCGGCCGAAGGAAACCCGTGGGTCGATGACGATGCTTCGCGGCTGCTCGCGCGCAGGCTGCGACCGCATGAAAGGGTACAGCTTGATCGGAAGGCCGCTGCTGTCCCGCTCGATACGGTCAAGATAGGCGCGCAAAAGGTCTGCCATTTCAATCTGCCCCGGACGCGACAGGTTGATGATCTCGCCGAGCCGCTCCACGAACAGTTCGTATCCGTTGGTGGCGAACTGCTCTTCGATCAAGGGGCGTTTGGAACCAAACTGATCACGCAGCCACTTGAGCGCGGTACGAACAACCTGGAGCCGGATGTTGTGCTTGCGCCGGATGGACGTGAGAACGTAGGCCTCGACCAGATTGGAAAACGATAATCCGAGCCCTACCGGATCGGCCGGACGGATCAAGGCAACGAACCGCTTTCGCTCCCCATTGTGGAGATAGTTCTGCCCGGCAAACCACGATCTGAGGGTGGATTTCGGAACACCCAGATACAGCGAGGCCTCGGCAATCGTGTAAGCCGGAATTTCGCGCGGGTCTTTCAGATTCATTGCGCTCATGGGCCACCATCTGGAGCAGGGAACCGCGCAATTATAGGGGAGCCGCGCGTCGAACGTCATCGTGACAAATGACCGGCCCGCGTCCACGGCGCTGCCGGCCCAAAGGCACCCGGCAAACCTGCTTCCTTCCCCGGGAAAGTCGAACATTTATTTCAGAAGTGTCCGGCCCGTGCGTGAACGCGGACGATTGACGTACAGAACTGGTTCAGAATCGCCTGAAATCCGGCCTTGGCAATACTTCGGATTGGAAGCGGAAGTCCTGAGAGACACTCGCTGCGGGAAGGCCCACGGGCTCGCTCTCAGGCCCCAGCGCGGACAAACCACCCGTACCCGCGCTGCGGTTCACTCCGCCGGAGGCGGCGACTCCCGGACGAAGAGGCGCCCGCCCTCTTCCTTGACCGCGTACATCTTGAGCCGGAAGCCGGGGCAGTTGACCGGATCGCCGTTCGCGGTGCGAAATACAAAGCTGTGACGGGTGCAACGGAGAAGCGAGCCGTTACCCTGGAGCACGGCGGTCATCATGCTCGCGCCCTGGTGCGGGCAGGTCCGCTGCACGCCGAAATAGCCCGGTCCGTTGCGAAAGATCACGATGCCTTCGTCGCCGAACTTCGCGCGGGCGGGAAATTCCGCCGAAGCGGGATCCAGGGCGTCCATCAGTTGCCAGTCATCGTCAGGCGCCGCGGCCACGGCACCTGTTTCGGGTTTGGTTTCGTCCATGGCGGGTCTAGTGGGTTGCGAGTTCGGCTTCGGCGGCTTCCCTCAACCGGGCCAGCGCCATACGCCGCGGCCGGCGAATGAGGA
Organism: Betaproteobacteria bacterium; assembly: GCA_947466535.1. Lineage (GTDB taxonomy): Bacteria > Pseudomonadota > Gammaproteobacteria > Burkholderiales > SG8-39 > CAMBSA01. The sequence continues at coordinate 3,436 of CANIEV010000125.1, read as the reverse complement.
ATACGCCGACCTGAATGGTGAAGGGATGGTTCAGGAAGCAATCGAAGAATGCGGTGAGCGCGTCTTTGAGCGAAATCCCGTTCGCGGTCTGCACCCGGCGGAACGCGTCATGCAACTCCATCGCCTTGGGGAGATCAAAGACCTCCATATGGGCCGCGGTCCAGTCGATGTGCGACAGTTCCGCGGCGAGTTCGCCGAGGAACTGTCGTTGCCGGTCCGAGAGCTTCGCGACGGCCGCCGGGGCCTTGTCGTCGGCGATCTGGATCAGCCAGTTGCGTTCGTCCTGGCAACGCAGCATGTCGCAATCGACCCGGGTGCCGTCCTTGAATGCCATGCGCGGCACGAGACGCTTATCCGCAGTGCGCTTGCCGGCGCCGGTGTCATGCAGGATGAACTCGCCCGCTTCGAGATTGAACACGGTGATGTCCGCGGGCATGCCGGGCTTGAGCGACCCTGCCCGATCATCCAGGGACAGCGCCCGCGCCGGGTTGATCGTCACCCGCTCGACCACGTCCCGGACCGACATCCCGAGGCGCATGCAGATGCCCATCACATGGGCGAGCGAATACGCGGGGCCGAGGACGTTGAATTGCTGCAGGTCCGAACTGATGATCTCCGGAACGAGGCCCTGGGCCATGACCTTCTCGGCCACGTCCCAGGCGAAGTTGTAGCCGCCGAAGCCCACATCGAACAGCACGCCGCGGCGCGCCGCTTCCCTGACCACCGGCATGATCCTGCCGTCGTCGTCGAGCACGCCGTACTTGTTGCCGTGAAACACATGGGTGACGATGTCCCCGGAATCGGCGATGCGAAAGATATTGTTGGCCTCGTCATTGCCGGCCTGGAGCTGTTGCTCGCCGATATGGATGTACAGCGGGCGGCCCACGGTCTCGGCCAGGCCCTTGGCCATGCGCATAGCCCCGGTGCCGAAGCCGCCGTAGGCGCCGATCTTCATGTAACGCAGCCGGTCGCCGTGTTCCTTCATGTAGTCCAGCCACTTGACGATCGGGATGTGCGTCAGGGTGCGGACGTTGTCGCCCTCGATGAAGTTAAGGCTGATCAGGCCGATCGGCCGCATCGCATAGGGGCCGACGTAGAGATCAGTGATCGTGCGCCCGTCGGTCAGCGCGTGGTATTCGTCCAGCGTGTCGATGCCCGGGCCGCCAGCTTCGATGAAGGAGGTGACACCCTGGTAGATGCCGATGCTGTCGGGATCGGCGAACCCGAGCGTGCCATAGACGTGGACATGAATGTCGATCCAGCCGGGGCTGAGATAGCTGCCCGACACATCGATGATTTCCGCCCCCGGGGGCGCCTCGCCGATCGAATGGATCTTGCCGTTCTCGATCGCGACATCAACCACCCGGTCGATGCCCTGGGAGGAGTCGATGACATGCGCCCCGCGGAGAACCCGGATGCCTTTTTTCTCGCTCATTTCGCCCTCATTTCGAGATTTCCACGCCGATTTCATACAGGGAAAACAGTGAATCGATACTAGGTCCCGCACCCCGCACTGTCAAATCAGCCGGCCGCTCAGGGCCTCACCACCACCTTGCCGATCGCCTCGCGATCCTGGATCAGCCGCAGGCCCTCGATCGCGCGCTCAAGCGGCAGCACGGTGTCGACCACCGGCGCGATCTCGCCGTTCCCGATCATCTCCATGAGCGCGGTGAGATTCTCATCCGAATAGCTGTTGGAACCGATCACACGGAGTTCGAAGGTCCAGATATAGCGCAGGTCTTCCTTCGGATCGTAGCCGGCGGTCGCGCCGCATACCAGGATGCTGCCACCGCGCTTGACGCACTTCAGCGACGGAACCCAGGTGTCGCCGCCGGTGAAATTCACCACGCAGTCGACGCCGCCCTCGTAGCTTCGCCGCTGCGGCTTGCCGAATTTCTCGATCACCCACTTCGACCAGTCCACGTCCCTGTAATTGACGACGTGATCGGCACCGAGCGATTTCAGGCGCGCGAGCTTGTCCGCGCTCGACGCGCATGCAATGACTTCGCAGCCAAGCTTCTTGGCGAGGATGACGCAGGCCATGCCGACACCGCCCGACGCCCCCAGCACCAGCACCTTGTCGCCTTTGGCGACGCTCTTGTGGGTGACGAGCATGCGATGCGCCGTGCCGTAGGCGACCGGCAGCGACGCGGCATCCTCGAAGCCGACCTTGTCCGGCATCCGGATCATCTGTTCGTTGGAAACCAGGCAGTACTCCGCCATGCCGCCGTCCAGCATCTCGCCCATCAGACCGACTTTTCTGTCCAGCGGATTGATGAGCACGCGGTCGCCGACCTTCCAGCCGCCCTCCGCACCGGCCCCGATCTGGTGAATCTCGCCCGCCATGTCCAGCCCAAGCACCACCGGCAGCGGCACCTTGATCCCCGGCATGCCTTTCACGGTGAACACGTCGTGGTGATTGAACGACGAGGCGCGGACACGGATGACGGTGTGGCCCTCGGTCGCAACCGGCATCGGGTGATCGTCGACGACCTGGAGATTTTCCAGACCGCCATGCTGTTTCAACACCAGCGCCCGCATTCCTGCCTCCGGATCCATGAAAGTTGGTTTCGTTGTCACGGGAAAATATCGCCCATCCGCCGCGCGAACTGGTACAGGTCGCGGTTGCGCTCGCGGATCGCGCCGAGCATCGGCTTCGCTTCGCGAATGATCGCCGCTGCATCGAAGGCGGTGATCACGCCGCCCTCGACCACGACCTTGCCGTCGACGATCACGGTGTCCACGCTGCTGCCGGTCTCGGCAAAAACCATCTGCTGCACCGGGTCGTTGAGCGGCGTCCAGACCGGCGTGTCGAGGTCGTAGAGCACGATGTCCGCCCGATAGCCGGTGGCGATCTGCCCGATTTGCCCGGCCAACTGCACCGCTCGCGCGCCGCCCTCGGTTCCCATGGCGAGCGCCTGCCGCGCCGTGACCCAGCGGTGGCGATCGGGCTGCGACGTCCGCCCGAGCATCGCCGCCAGCCGCAGCGCCTCGTGCATGGCGAGATTGTCATTGGTGATGCTGCCGTCCGTGCCGACTGCAACCGTCACGCCGCTCGCGAGCATCTGCGCAATTGGGGCGATGCCGGTGCCCACCTTGAGGTTGCTCTCCGGGTTGTGCACCACGACCACGCCGTGTTTCGCAAGACGGTCGATATCCTCCTGTTCGATCCAGATGGTGTGGGCGCAGCTCAGCCGGTGGCTCAGCAGACCCAGCCGCTCGAGATGCTGGACCATGGTGCAGCCGTAGCGTTTTGCGGCGATCGTGGTCTGGATCTTCGATTCCAGCAGATGGGTGTGGATGCCGAGGTCATGGCGCTCGGCGATATCGCGGCACATCAACAAAAGCTCATCGCTGCAGCGCACCGGGTTGGTCGGTGACGGAAACACCGAAAGACGTTCCTTCGGGCGGTGATAAAGCTCGACCGATTGTTCGA
>CANIEV010000124.1 GCA_947466535.1 Betaproteobacteria bacterium | reverse complement strand
TAATTTGAAGAGCAAGTAATAAAGCCTGCAAGACGGTTAATCAATTGCTAATATTAGCAATTATAGTCTTGCAATCCCCGCCGAATCGGGCGAGGCGCAGGGCAAAGCGGTTCGCCGAGATAGAATCGGCGCATGGACATCCTCTTGCTCTTCAAAGCGTTCGCGATGGGCATCGTCGAAGGCCTCACCGAATTCCTTCCGATCTCCTCGACGGGTCACCTGATCCTCGCGGGGGATCTGCTCGGCATGAACGATGACCGTGCCAAGGTCTTCCAGATCGTGATCCAGACCGGCGCGATGGTGGCCGTACTCTGGGAATATCGCGAGCGTTTCGCGGCGGCCGCGACCGGCTTTCTTGTGCGCGGGCCGGCGCAGCGCTTTGTGATCAATCTTGCGATCGCGTTCCTTCCCGCGGCGGTGCTCGGACTGGCGTTCAGCCGTTACATCAAGTCGGTGCTGTTCAAGCCGGTGCCGGTGGCGCTCGCGTTCATTGCGGGCGGCGTGATCATTCTATGGGTGGAGCGCAAGCGTCCCGGCGTCCAGCCGCGCGCGCCGCGCGTGGATTCGGTGGATTCGATGATGCCGCTGGATGCGCTCAAGGTGGGCATCGCGCAGGCCTTCGCGCTGATCCCCGGAACATCGCGCTCCGGGGCGACCATCATCGGCGGCATGCTGTTCGGCCTGTCGCGGCGCGCAGCGACCGAGTTCTCGTTTTTCCTCGCGGTGCCGACTCTGATGGCGGCGGGTGCGTACGATTTCTGGAAGAACCGCGCGCTGTTCGCGGCCGCCGACATCCCGCATTTCGCTGTCGGCGTCGTCACCTCGTTCCTCGCGGCCTTCATCTGCATCCGCTGGCTGATCCGCTATGTCGCCAGCCACGACTTCACGCCGTTCGCCTGGTACCGGATCGCGTTTGGCGCGGTGGTGCTTTTCAGCGCCTGGGGCGGCTGGATCGAGTGGACCGCCGGGTAGGCCCGGATCGAAGCATTCTGTGATCCGGTCCAGTCATCACCGATGAGTGCAACCGAGCGGTGAGCACTGCTTCTCGTTGCTGTTGCCACCGGCCGGATTCGTCGTCGCGATCATCATTCAGACCTGCTTGGCCGGAATCGGTGCGAGAGCCCGTGCAATTTCGTTTTTGAAGCACGGCATTCGCGTGCTCGCGGAACACGAGCGGGCCGGTGCATTACCCCTGCGTCCAGGGCAATCCCGCCTTGCGCCAGCCACCCACCGTATTGCGGTGGCCGTCGGCGTCCTTGTCGCCTTCGAAACCTTCCAGAATATTGAAGCTTTTCGCGTACCCGGCCCCGGCGGCGACGCTGGCGGTGCTGTTGGATCGCCCGCCCGAGCGGCAAAGAAACATCACCGGTGCGTCCTTGGCGGGAATCGCCGCTTCCAGTTGCTTGAGGAAATCGGGATTGCGGCCCCCCGGCCAGGTGTTCCATTCCACGGAAATTGCGCCCGGGACCTGCCCCACCCATTCGAGTTCGGCCTTTGTCCGCACGTCCACCAGTTTTGCGGACGGGTCGGCCTTCAGCAGCGCGTGGGCTTCCGCGGGCAGGAGGGCGCCAGCGTACGTCACCTTCAATTGTGCGGCGCGCTCTTTGGCGCGGGCGAGGATCGTGGCAATGCTGTCCATGAGCTATCCTTATAGAGAGGTCGGTTCCGGCGGTTGGTTAGGATTGTGCAATTCGACGATCAAATCAACCCGGAAACTTTTTTGCACAGTATTGGTGCAAATCCTTGAATTGACGCACCATCATGGAACGTGTTGCTTGGGCGATAATTCCGGATGCTCCGTTCTGGTACAAAGCGGTAGGCGATTCCGGCGGCCTGATGGCCATTGGCATGTTTTCTGCTGCTTGGTAGTACGAATTTCGTCTTTCTGCCCCCATTTTCATTCCAACCACAGCGATCCGAGGAGATTTTTGAATGGCCATGACGCCAAATGACGTTCTGAAGATGATCAAGGACAAGGAAGTCAAGTTCGTTGACATCCGCTTTACCGACACGCGCGGCAAGGAGCAGCACGTTCAGGTGCCGGCCAAGCAGTTCACTATGGACAAGTTCGAATCGGGTCATGCCTTTGACGGTTCCTCGATCGCCGGCTGGAAGGGTATCGAAGCGTCCGACATGCTGCTGCTGCCGGATGCCGACAGCGCCCGCATCGATCCGTTTACCGACGAGACGACGCTCAACATCACCTGTGACGTGCTCGAACCCACGGACATGAAGGGCTACGACCGTGACCCGCGCTCGCTCGCCAAGCGCGCCGAGGCCTACCTCAAGTCCTCCGGCATCGGCGACACCGCCTATTTCGGCCCGGAACCCGAATTCTTCATCTTCGACGGCGTCACCTGGAACATCGACATGTCCGGCTGCTTCGTGAAGATCAGCTCCGAAGAAGCGCCCTGGTCCACCGGCATCGAATTCGAAGGCGGCAACCTCGGCCACCGCGCCCCGACCAAAGGCGGCTATTTCCCGGTCGCCCCGATTGACTCGTTGCAGGACATCCGCAACGCGATGTCGCTTGCGCTCGAAGCGCAGGGCGTCGAAGTCGAGGTGTTCCACCACGAAGTCGCCGCTGCCGGCCAGTGCGAAATCGGCACCAAGTTCAACTCGCTGGTCAAGCGCGCCGACTGGACCCAGATACTGAAATACACCGTCTGGAACGTGGCGCATGCCTACGGCAAGACGGCGACCTTCATGCCGAAGCCGGTCGTTGGCGACAACGGATCGGGCATGCACGTGCACCAGTCGGTCTGGAAGGGCGGCGAGAACCTGTTCGCGGGCAACGGCTACGCCGGCCTGTCCGACTTCGCGTTGTATTACATCGGCGGCATCATCAAGCACGCCAAGGCGCTGAATGCGATCACCAATCCGGGCACGAACTCGTACAAGCGCCTGGTTCCCGGCTTCGAAGCGCCGATCAATCTGGCTTACTCCGCGCGCAACCGCTCGGCTTCCTGCCGGATTCCGTACGTGTCGAACCCGAAGGGCCGCCGCGTCGAAGTTCGCTTTCCGGATGCGACGGCCAACCCTTACCTCGCCTTCTCGGCGTTGCTGATGGCGGGTCTGGATGGCGTGCAGAACAAGATCCATCCCGGCGATCCGATCGACAAGAACCTCTACGACCTTCCGCCGTCACAGGCGAAGAAGGTGCCGAACGTGTGCTCGTCGCTCGATCAGGCGCTGGAAAATCTGGACAAGGACCGTGCGTTCCTCACCAAGGGGGGCGTGTTCTCGGACGATTTCATCGACGCCTATATCGTGCTCAAGATGGAAGAGGTCACGCGTTTCCGCATGACGACCCATCCGGTCGAGTTCGATATGTACTATTCGTCGTAAGCCTCTGGCTGCGCCGAAGTACACATCGGTACCGCCCCGCGCCGAACCGGCGGGGGCGCAGTTCGGGGACAGGGCTTGCCGCCCTGTCCTTTTTCATTTGAAATCAGGCACTCATTGGCCTAGACTCAAGAATGAAAACAATGCAAGGGGATGCTCCCCCTTGCCCCTCCCTGCGTCAGAGCGCCTGACGGAAAACCGGTCAGACGGTCTTGAATCTTCCTCGGGATTGGCAGGTCATGTTCCCGTACAGATTATTTCTTGGCATTGCAGTGTTGGCGCTTTCCGGTCAGTCCCTGGCCCAGGTCACGATCTACCGTTGTGCGGACGAAACCGGACGCAATCACTACACCAACGTCAAGGAAGAGATGTCGGGCAAGAAGTGCGCGGTGGTGAGCCGGGAAGTCTCCTCGGTCGCCCCCCCACCGGCGGAGCCCGCGAAGGCGGTGAACGGGAAGGCGGCGGCGCCCCCCCCGCGTACCACGACAACCGCGGCACCGAAGCTGGCCGATGCAGCACCTGGGACGGGGCGCGCACGCGAGGACAATCGCCGCAGGATCCTGCAGGAAGAACTCGAGAGCGAGCAGAAGCGCCTCGTCGAGGCAAAGCAGAAGCTCGCCGAGCAGCAACCGGCACGGCCGGGCGAAACCGGCAGCGTGCTGCCGCGGATCAAGCCGTTCATCGAAGCGGTCGAACTGGCCGAAAAGAACGTCGCGCAACTGCGCCGCGAACTGAGCAACATCAAATAGCGCGGGTTTCCTCCCGCTTCGCGACTCCTGTGGACTGCCTCGAAGGAGGGTCCGCGCCATGACTGACGCGCTTTCCCGGTTCTCCGGGCTCGATCTGCTGGCCACCGCGGTGGTGGTTCTGGACGGCAGCATGCGCGTGCTGCACCTCAATCCCGCCGCCGAAAGCCTGTTTACCGCGAGCGATCGCAACGTCCGCGACCATCTTCTCGGCGATCTGTTTGCCGATGCAGGCGAATTCGGCGCAAAACTTCGCCAGACGCTCGTCGAAGGACGCGGCTTCGTCGATCCGGATCTGGTGCTGGCGCGCCCCGGGCAGGAAGCGCTGCACCTGAACTGCATCGTCACCCCGGTGGAATCGGGCGAGGCGCAGCTGCTCATCGAATTCCGCCATATCGAGCAGCAGATGCGCATCGAGCGCGAGGCGCAGCGCATCACCCAGGCGGAAGCCAACCGTGAGCTGATACGCAATCTTGCGCACGAGATCAAGAACCCGCTCGGCGGTCTGCGCGGTTCGGCGCAGCTGCTCGAACGCGAACTCGACCGCGCCGATCTGCGCGAATACACGCAGGTCATCATCAAGGAGGCCGACAGACTCCAGGTGTTGATGGACAGGCTGCTTTCCCCTCACCGCCTGCCGCACGTGACCACGGTCAACATCCACGAGGTGTGCGAACGTGTACGCAGCCTGATCCTCGCGGAGTTCCCGAAGGACATCCGCATCCAGCGCAATTACGATACGTCGCTGCCCGAACTCCAGGGCGACCGCGAGCAGCTGATACAGGTGGTGTTGAACGTGGTGCGCAACGCGGCGCAGGCCATGAACGGCAAGGGCGAGATCATTCTCGCCACCCGGGTGGCGCGGCAGGTGACGCTTGCCAAGACGCGCCACAAGCTGGCACTAGAATTGCAAGTGATCGACAACGGTCCCGGCATACCGGAGTCGATACGCGACAAGATTTTCTATCCGCTCGTGTCGGGACGTGAAGGCGGGAGCGGCCTCGGCCTCACTCTCGCGCAGAACTTCGTCCAGCACCACCACGGCGCGATCGAGGTGGAAAGTCAACCCGGCAGAACGTGCTTTCGAATTGTGCTGCCGTTGCAGTAGGGAAACAACATGAAGCCAGTATGGGTTGTTGATGACGATCGCTCGATTCGTTGGGTGTTCGAGAAGGCGCTGACGCGCGAAGGCATCGCGTTCAGGACCTTCGCGCTTGCGCAGGATGCGATCTCCGAACTCGAGGACAGCTCGCCCCAGGTGCTGGTGTCCGACATCCGCATGCCGGGCACCTCGGGGCTGGAACTCCTGCAAAGCGTGAAGCAGAAGTATCCCAACCTGCCGGTGATCATCATGACTGCCTACTCCGACCTCGAGTCGGCGGTGGCGGCCTTCCAGGGCGGCGCGTTCGAATACCTGCCCAAGCCCTTCGATGTCGATCAGGCGGTGGACCTGATCCGCCGCGCGCTCGACGAATCGCTGCGCGAGCAGCCCGCCGCGGAAGCCGCGGTGAGTTCGCCCGAAATTCTTGGCCAGGCGCCGGCGATGCAGGAGGTGTTCCGCGCGATCGGACGCCTAGCGCAATCCTCGGCCACGGTGCTCATCACCGGCGAATCAGGCTCGGGCAAGGAACTCGTTGCGCGTGCCCTGCACCGGCACAGCCCGCGGGCATCCAAACCCTTCATCGCGATCAACACCGCGGCGATGCCGAAGGACCTGCTCGAATCCGAGCTCTTCGGCCATGAGCGCGGCGCCTTCACCGGCGCGCAGGCGATGCGTCGCGGCCGCTTCGAGCAGGCCGAGGACGGAACCCTGTTCCTCGATGAAATCGGCGACATGCCGGCGGACCTGCAGACGCGCCTGCTGCGTGTTCTTTCGGATGGCACCTTCTACCGTGTAGGCGGTCATCAGCCGATTCGCGCGAGCGTGCGCGTGATCGCCGCCACCCACCAGGACCTCGAGGCGCGGGTGCGCGAGGGCCAGTTCCGCGAGGATCTGTACCACCGCCTGAACGTGATCCGTCTGCGCCTGCCCTCGGTGCGCGAGCGGCGCGAAGACATTCCGCTCCTGGCAAAGTATTTCCTTGCCAAGAGCGCGCGCGAGATCGGCGTCGAGGCCAAGCGATTGTCGGATGCCGCGATGAGTTACATGGCCGCACAGGACTGGCCGGGCAACGTCCGCCAGATAGAGAATGTCTGCCATTGGCTCACCGTGATGGCGCCGATGCAGGTGGTCGAAGTCGGCGACCTGCCGCCGGAATTGCGCGAGGAAGCGGCTGGCGGCAACGAGCCCGACTGGCTCGGCGCGCTGTCGCGCGAGGTCGAGCGGCGCTTCGCGCGCGGCGAGACCGGCGTGATGGATTTTCTTTCACGCGATTTCGAGAAGCTGCTCATATCGCGCGCACTGGTGAAGACCGGCGGTCGCCGCATCGAAGCGGCCAACCTGCTGGGCATCGGACGCAACACCATCACCCGCAAGATCGCCGACCTCGGGCTTGAGGAAAAGGACGCGAAGGCCGCCGCGGAGTAGCAACCCGCGAGGGGCGGCCGAGATTGCGTGGCCGTCCGAGCCCGTCGCGCTGCAGGGGGATCGCCGGCCCTCGGAATCGCAAAGTCGCTTATTGTCGGAGTCGTGATTTCCAACCCGATGAGCACGATGAAAAAAGCCATACGCAGCCTGCTGGTCGCCAACCGCTCCGAGATCGCGATTCGCGTCATGCGCGCGGCGGCGGAAATGCGCATACGCACCGTCTCGATCTACTCCAACGAAGACCGCTTCGCGCTGCATCGCTTCAAGGCCGACGAGAGCTATCTCGTCGGCGCGGGCAAGCGCCCGATCGATGCCTATCTCGACATCGAGGACATCCTGCGCATTGCGCGCGGAGCGGGCGTGGACGCGATCCATCCCGGCTACGGCTTTCTCTCCGAGAACCCGGATTTCGCCGAGGCCTGTGAACGCGCCGGCATCATCTTCATCGGGCCGAAGCCGGCGGTGATGCGCCTGCTCGGCAACAAGGTCTCGGCGCGCGAACTCGCGCAGAAGATGAACGTGCCGGTGATGCCTGCCACAGGCGCCCTGCCGCGCGATCCTGCGCAAGCGGCACGGCTTGCGGCGCAGGTCGGTTATCCGCTGATGCTGAAAGCGAGCTGGGGCGGCGGCGGCCGCGGCATGCGGGTGATCGAATCCGAAGCCGACCTTCCCGGGCTGATGGAGGTCGCGCAGCGCGAGGCGCTTGCGGCCTTCGGCAATGACGAGGTGTATCTCGAGAAGTTGGTGCGCCGCGCGCGCCATGTGGAAGTGCAGGTGTTGGGCGATACCCACGGCGGCCTCATTCATCTTTTCGAGCGCGACTGCTCGGTGCAGCGGCGCAACCAGAAGGTGGTGGAGCGTGCGCCCGCGCCCTATCTTGACGACACCCAGCGCGCCGGGCTGACGCAGGCGGCCCTGCGACTGGCGAAAGGCGCCAGCTACACCCACGCCGGCACGGTCGAATTCCTGATGGATGCGGACACCGGCTCGTTCTATTTCATCGAGGTGAATCCGCGCATCCAGGTGGAGCACACCGTCACCGAGCAGGTGACCGGCGTGGACATCGTCAAGGCGCAGATCCGCATCAGCGAGGGCGCGCGCATCGGCGATCCCGACGCTTATGTGCCGCGACAGGACGAGGTGCGCCTGAACGGTCACGCGCTGCAGTGCCGGGTCACGACGGAGGATCCCGACAAGGGCTTCGCACCCGATTACGGCCGCATCACCGCCTATCGCAGCGCAGCCGGTTTCGGCATCCGCCTCGATGGCGGCACCGCCTACAGCAACGCGGTGATCACGCCCTTCTACGATTCGCTGCTGGTGAAAGTGACCTCCTGGGGCCACACCGGCGCCGAGGCGATCGCGCGCATGGATCGCGCCCTGCGCGAATTCCGCATCCGCGGCGTGGCGAGCAACCTGCAGTTTCTCGAGAACGTGATCGCGCATCCCGCGTTCGCCTCGGGCGAATGCACCACCCGCTTCATCGACGAGACGCCGGAACTGTTCCGCTTCGCGCGCCGGCGCGATCGCGCAACCAAGCTGCTCTCGTTCATCGGCGCAGTGCTGGTGAACGGCAATCCCGAGATGAAGGGCCGCACGCCGGCCGAGCGTCCGCGCTCACCCGCCCCTCTGCCTGCGATCGACCGCATCGCGCCGCCACCGCCGGGCTCGCGCGATCGCCTGCGCGAACTCGGCCCGGAGCGCTTCGCGCAATGGATGAAGGAGCAGCCGCAGGTGCTGCTCACCGACACCACGATGCGCGATGCACACCAGTCGCTTTTTGCCACGCGCATGCGCACGCGCGACATTCTCGCGGTGGCGCCGCATTACGCGCGCCTGCTGCCGCAATTGTTGTCGGTGGAATGCTGGGGCGGCGCGACCTTCGATGTCGCGCTGCGCTTTCTGAAGGAAGACCCCTGGGAGCGTCTCGCCGGACTTCGCGAGGCGATGCCCAACCTGCTGCTGCAGATGCTGTTCCGCTCGTCGAATGCGGTGGGCTACACCAACTACCCGGACAACGTGGTGCGGCATTTCGTCGCGCTTGCGGCAAAGTCGGGGATCGATCTTTTCCGTGTGTTCGATTCGCTGAATTCGGTAGAGAACATGCGCGTGGGCATCGACGCGGTGCGCGAGTCGGGCATGTTGTGCGAAGCCTCGATCTGCTACACCGCCGACCTGTTCGATGCCTCGCGCCCGAAGTACGGCCTCAAGTACTACACCGGCATGGCGCGCGAACTCGAACGCGCTGGCGCGCATGTGCTCGGCATCAAGGACATGGCGGGCGTGTGCCGGCCGCGTGCCGCCTCGGCACTGGTGCGCGCGTTGAAGGACGAGATCGGCCTGCCGATCCATTTCCACACCCACGACACCAGCGGCATCGGCGCGGCCAGCGTGCTTGCCGCGATCGAGGCGGGCGTGAACGCGGTGGACGGCGCGCTCGATGCGATGAGCGGACTGACCTCGCAGCCGAACCTTGGTGCGATCGTCGCGGCACTCGAAGGCACCGAACGCGATCCCGGCGTGGATCGTCATGCGCTGCAGTCGCTCTCGGCCTACTGGGAAGCGGTGCGCAGGATGTACGCGCCCTTCGAATCCGACATGCGCGCGGGCACCGCCGACGTGTACGCGCACGAGATGCCCGGCGGGCAGTACACCAACCTTCGCGAGCAGGCGCGCGCAACGGGCCTCGAGCATCGCTGGGCGGACGTGTCGCGTGCCTACGCGCAGGCGAACCTGCTGTTCGGCGATATCGTGAAGGTGACGCCGACCTCCAAGGTGGTGGGCGACATGGCGCTGTTCATGGTGGCGAACGATCTCTCCTCCGAGGCGGTGCTCGACCCCGAGCGAGAGGTGAATTTCCCCGAGTCGGTGGTGGCGCTGCTTCGCGGTGACGTCGGCTTTCCCGCCGACGGTTTCCCCGAGGGAATCACCCGCAAGGTGCTGCGCGGTGACAAGCCGATCGCCGGTCGCGCGGGTGCGCTGTTGCCGCCGGCGGATTTCGACGCGGTGCTGGCGGAAGCCGAACGCACCGTCGGCAGGAAACTCTCGGAGACCGATCTCGCCTCCTGGCTGATGTACCCCAAGGTGTTCCGCGACTACGCCGAGCACCTGCGCAAGTACGACGATGTGTCGCTTCTGCCGACGCACACCTTCTTCAACGGCATGAGCGAGGGCGAGGAAATCGCGGTCGACATCGATCGCGGCAAGACACTCGTCATCCGCCTGCAGGGCACCGCGGACACGCAGGAAGAAGGCGTGGCGCGGATCTTCTTCGAACTCAACGGCCAGCCGCGCGCGATCCGCGTGCCGAAGGCGGGTGCCACCACGCGCGAGCGGGTGCGCGCGGAGGACGGTAACGCGAGCCATCTCGGCGCGCCGATGCCGGGCAGCGTGGTGACCGTGTCGGTCAAGCCGGGGCAGGAGGTGAAAAAGGGCGATCCGCTGGTTTCGCTGGAAGCCATGAAAATGGAAAGCGTGATCCGCGCCGAGTGCGACGCGAAGATCAAGGCCGTGCATGTGCGCCCGGGCGATACGGTGGGGGCGAAGGATCTGTTGGTCGAATTTGGCTGAACACTCGGGACGATAGGCGGCGCGGGATCGAGGGCACCGAAGACGCCTGATTTCTGCGTATCCCGGATTATGAAACGCGGTTGCGCTAAGCGGATTGCATCTCTAGAATTCGCCTTGGAGGAGTCATCAGCGTTCCATTTCACCGAGGTGTGCCATGAGCGAGAAATTTCCCGGCGGTATCGAAATCCATGGCCGCCTGACGCCCGGGTACCGCGAAATCCTGAGCGACGCCGCGATTGCCTTCGTCGCCGGCCTGCACCGCAAGTTCGAACCGCGCCGGCAGGAACTGCTCGCCAAGCGTGCCGGCCGGCAGAAGGAGTTCGACGCGGGCACGCTGCCCGACTTCCTGCCCGGGACGAAATCCATCCGTGAATCGGAGTGGACGATAGGCGCGCAGCCGAAGGACATGCTCGACCGCCGCGTCGAGATCACCGGTCCCACCGACCGCAAGATGGTGATCAACGCGCTCAACTGTGGCGCCTCCACCTTCATGGCCGACTTCGAGGACGCGAATTGCCCGACCTGGGACAACATGATCGAGGGGCAGATCAACATCCGCGACGCGGTCCGCCGGACCATCACCCTTGAGCAGAACGGCAAGCAGTACAAGCTCAACGACAAGACCGCGGTGCTGATCCCGCGCCCGCGCGGCTGGCACCTCGACGAGAAGCACATGACCGTCGACGGCAAACGAGTCTCGGGCAGCATCTTCGATTTCGCGCTGCTGTTCTTCCACAACGCAAAGGAACTTCTTTCGCGCGGCAGCGGCCCCTACTACTACCTGCCCAAGATGGAGTCGCATCTCGAGGCGCGGCTGTGGAACGAGATCTTCACCGCGGCCCAGACGCAACTCGGCGTGCCGCACGGATCGATCCGCGCCACCTGCCTGATCGAGACGGTGGTGGCGGCCTTCGAGATGGACGAGTTCCTCTGGGAACTGCGCGACCATTCCGCGGGCCTGAACATCGGCCGCTGGGATTACATCTTCTCCTGCATCAAGAAATTCCGCGTGAACAAGGATTTCTGCCTTGCCGACCGCTCGCAGGTGTCGATGACATCTCCCTTCATGCGTTCGTACGCCCTGTCGCTTGTGAAGACCTGCCACCGCCGCGGCGCGCCCGCGATGGGCGGCATGGCGGCACAGATCCCGATCAAGAACGACCCCGCGGCGAACGAGGCGGCACTGGAGAAGGTGCGCCAGGACAAGCTGCGCGAAGTCACCGACGGCTGCGACGGCACCTGGGTCGCGCACCCCGCGCTGGTGCCGATCGCAAAAGCGGTGTTCGACGAGCACATGCCCACGCCCAACCAGTACGGCAAGCAGCGCCCCGAGGTGACCCTCAGTGCGAAGGACCTGCTCGCCTTCCAGCCTGAAGCGCCTATCACCGAAGCGGGACTGCGCAACAACATCTCGGTGGGCATCCAGTACCTCGGCGCCTGGCTTGCGGGCAACGGCTGTGTGCCGGTGTTCAACCTGATGGAGGACGCCGCCACCGCCGAGATCTCGCGCTCGCAGATCTGGCAGTGGATCCGCTCGCCCAAGGGCGTGCTCGACGACGGCCGCAAGGTCACTACCGAACTCTTCCGCACCCTGCTTGCGGAAGAACTGCCCAAGGTGAAGACCTACCTCGGCGAGGAAGCGTGGAAGGCCGGCAAATACGAAGCGGGCGCGAAACTCTTCGACACGATCACCACCGGTGATTACGTCGAATTCCTCACCCTGCCCGCCTACGACCTGATCGACTGAGGCCGTCAGGCGATTGGATTGCCAAATTTAGCAACCGAATTGTTGACTTTCAAGCGCGGATGCTTGATGTAGAAACGGAAATTTCGAACTTTTATCGTGCGCTTTGGGACTTTTTTCGCCCCCTCGAGCGGCGCCCGAGTGCGGCATCGCCGTGTGCCGCTCGCCCGATCGCGCCGCTGCTCGTACAATTCGCTTCGCCGGGCCGTGTCTGTGAGCCCGCAGCGACTCCGCCGTGAACAAGGCGGGCGCTACGCGGTGCACGGCTC
>CANIEV010000123.1 GCA_947466535.1 Betaproteobacteria bacterium | reverse complement strand
CAAGAGTCGCTGAATAGCTCGACTGCCGTGCAAGGGCAGAATTGATGCGTCCGATTGCCGTGACTTTCACCGGGTCGTCGCTGGGTTTTGTCAGTTGCTGGCCAGTTGCAATCTGTGTTTGGACCTTGGATATGGCGGTCTGAAGCTCATTCATTTGCCGAACGGCTTGATTGAAATGGTAGTTCGTGGAAATTGTCATTTCAGTGCCTGGAGTTATCTTATTTGTAGGATGGAGTCGAACAACTGCGTCGCAACCTGCATCGTTTTTGCAGCCGCCTGGTAGGCTTGCTGGAAGCGAATGAGGTCGGCCGCCTCGTTGTCCAGATTGACTCCCGAAACACTGTCTCGAGCTTGAACCGCCTGTTGGTTCACCACAGTCATGGCCTGTTGCGCAATCTGCGCCTGACTCGAGACATTTCCGACATCGGTCAGTAGCGAGTTGTACGCTTCACCGACTGTTCTGGATTGTGGCATGAGCGCCCTGGTTTCCAGCGCAGCCATGCTCAGGATGTTCTCGTTGTTTCCGGTACCATCCGAGTTGCCGTCGATCACAAAAACATCCCGTGCCTGGGGTGCTGAGCCGAGATTGAGTGTGAGCGTGCCATAACGAACCCCGATGGCACTGTCATAGGTGCGTTCTGCGACGACCTGTCCGGTCGTTACGTCAGTAATCGTGTACTTGTCCGCTGTCGTGAATTGAACTTTGAGCGGCATTGCCCGCTGGGATGCAACAGCGTCCACCGACCCGATGTCGTAGCTGGCCGCAACCTGTCCCGTTCCGATTCCCGTTTGGAACACCAGCAAATCTTCGGAGCTTTGGCCATTGATGTACGCTCCCGCCCGGAATCCGAGTTTTGCCAGATCAGATGCTCCACCAACGGAGCCGATTCCAAGTCGAATTTCTCCGGAGCCCTGCAGCTTCAGCTGCCCGCGGAAATGTGTTTCCGGTGTTTCGTTGCTTGGATTGAGGCCGAGTGCGTTACTGTAGGAGGCGGGGCTGCCCAGGCTGTCAAATTGGGGGGTGCCAATTGTGATGTCGTCGCCCGAGCTATTTGACAGATTGAGAGAACCGTCCGGCATCGATACTGCAATGACTCCAGTGTCATTGGAAACAGCATTGATTGCCGATTCCAGTGTATTTGCGTTATTCAGGGCGCCGGGGCTGTCGCCATAAATTGCTACGCCATTGATCGACAGAGCGATGCTTGCGGATTTCGGGATTTGACCAGGCTGGATGTGGATATTGCTGCTCGCGGTGGCCACCACGTCTGAACCAGTTGGAACCTGGGCATTGATCCAATGGGCCAGATCGCTCGCCTGCAAATGCCCGCTGGGTGGGCTCTGAAGTGACCCTAGACTGAGCCCGTTCAGGGTCAGTGCTCTTGCCGGTATATAAGTAGATCCGGGTTGGCCTAAAGCTGCGGGAATTGCCTCGCCGTTCAACGTGGACGCCAAATTCCGATTATCAATCAGGCCGTTGGCTCTATCAAACGCGGTACTTCCTCCGGGCAGTGCCCGGGCGCCGTAAAAAAGGTCCAGCTTGCGGTAAGCGTCGTTACCAGTCTTGTTGAGGAAATCTGCAGAAAAGCTTGCGCCGGAAACAAAACCATTTTGCGGAGTGACCAGCCTTTTTTGCTTGTCGGGGTCAAGTGGAGTTCCGAGCAATTGCCGGCCATCACGCGTGAAGACCTGGAGATTCAGCGAGCTTTCCGATCCGCTCGTGAGTTGCACTGAAATATTGCCGAACCCTGCAGGGATTGTGCATATTCCTTGAAGAGGAGCGGTCGGCGGGTTGACGACCGAGATACTCGCATCAACGTTCGAGTTGTTATTGAGTACGCTATTGATTTGTTGTGGCCCGGCTGCCGGATCCGGAGTTGTCTTGATATTCAGTGTGGCATTTGCATCCCCGGTATTTCCCGTTCCAGCCGTAACTCTGAAGAGTGCGGCGGCGGCTACGCCCATCGGATCTTTTAGTACGACCTTTATTGTGCTGGCAGGGCGTTGATAAGCCTTCAGCACTAGCGTAATCGCGCCTTCGCCCTGCGGGACCGGTGCAAGTGTGATTTGCATGCCGTTGATCGTGAGCTGCCCTGTTTCCGGTGCGGATTTCACGCTTAGATTACGGACGTTGTCCGTCGCGGTCCACACACGTGTCCGGTCGTCGTAGTCCAGTTTGATATCGTGGTACAGCGTTGCAGCAGGGTCGACGACTACCGTGCTGGCGCTTATATCTTGATGGGCTTCGGGGGTGGCGAGCTGGAATGCAGGTGCAAAGGCATAGATTGGCTTGCCGACCTGACCATGTCCATCAATGCCTGTGGTTTGAATCTTGTTGACTTCGGTGGCGAATACCTGCGTCAGCGTGTCCAGCTGTGACTGAGCCGGCTCCAGAACCTGTTGCCGGAAGCTGATCAATCCCGCGATACTGCCGCTATCGAGGGAACTTACCTGTTCACGCGTACCATAAGGATCGATCAGCACATCCACCTTCGATGCACTGGCGTCGTTGAAGACCGCTCCCAGCGGTTTTGCAAGGTTGCCGCTGACTAAGATGGCTCGGCTGGCCGAGTTACCCAGTCCTGCGGTTACCTCGCCGTTTAGCGATGTGCTGACCGAGATGCCGACGATTTTCGAGAGTTCAGTCAGTAGCTGATCACGCTGGTCGAGAAGCGCAGGGGGCTGGTTCGCGATGCTGGTGTTCTTGCTAAGTTGTGCATTAAGCGTCGCGAGCTGCGATGTGATGGTGTTTATTTTCGCCAAGCCGGCATTGATTTCTTCGCGAGTATCTGTTTCCACGCCCTGGAGCTGACCGGACAAATCCCTCAGTCGCCCGGCCACACCATCAGCGCTGGTGAGGAATTGGCTGCGCGCTGCGGAATCCGCGGGGGCGGCTGAAACTGCGCGAGTGGAGGTAAAAAACTGGTCAAGCGCCGTAGTGAGTCCTGTCCTGGCGCTACCCATGACGTCGATAATCCGGTTGGAATATGTTACCAACGGATCTTGAGTATTCAGGGAGCTAAAGCTGCTGCGCAGGCTGTTGGCCGCGAATTCACTGTAGGCACGTTTGACTCCGGTTACAACGACGCCGGTGCCTAGATATACATTCGCGCGGTTTTCGGTAGGGCCCGATCCCAGCGTGACATCCTGTCTGCTGTAGCCTTCGGTATTCAGGTTGGCTATGTTATTGCTGACTGTACCAAGCGCTCGTTGGTACGCGGCAATCGCAGATCCGCCTATGGAGAGAATGTCACTCACGCTCGGTCACCCATTATTCCGTGTTTGAGCGGGGTTCTTGATCCGAGGGGGTATAACTTTCCTGGATCGTCGACTGACGGTGCAACGGGAAGCCACCTGCCGATGGTCTGGAAATGACCAAAGTACGGTCGGCTTTTTGCAAGGCCAATTCTGGCTGCTTTACAGCAAGTGGAAATCCATTTCCTGCGGTGCCTGCCGCGGCTGCATTGGCCATGCCCGCAGGTTTTGACATATTTGCCGGATCGAGGGCGGCGGGTTGGGCCTGTCCCGTCTGCCGAAAGAGCATGTCGCCGATGCCGAGCACACCTCGCTTGGAAAGTTGTATGGAAACTTCCTTGTCGTAGAGTTCCTGGTACGAATCCATAGACTCTGATTTGAGGAATTCACTTTTAGGAGTGGCTTCGCGCATTGATTTCATCATCATCTGTATGAACAAGGCTTCAAACTGTTGTCCCGTTTCCCGGGCAACCGAAGCGCCGTCAACGCGAGCTTTGCCACGCAACTGGCCCAGGCCGGTGAAGTCAAGGTACGAAGTGGGGCTTTGTATCGTATCAGCCATATCAAATCACCAGCAGGTCAGCGCGCAAGCTGCCTGCGCGCTTGAGTGCTTCAAGAATGGCGATCATCGCCGAGGGAGTTGCACCGATCCTGTTGATTGCGTCCACGATTTCCCGCAGATCGACTCCAGGATTGAAAAGAAACATCGGGTTCTTGGCCTCGGTAACCGTTACATCAGCATTGGTGAGCGGACTTGCCTGTCCGGGCGGAGGGGCAAACGGGGAAGGCTGGCTGACTTCGTTCGTTGCCGAAATTTTTACCGTAATCCCGCCATGGGTTACCGCTGACGCCGTTACTCGGACGTTGCGATTAATGACGACAGTGCCGGTGCGAGAGTTGACGACTACCCGAGCGGTCTCCTCGCCGGGTATGACTTCGAGATTTTCAACCATGCTCATGAACATCACGCGCTGGCTGATATCCTTGGGGGCAGTCAGCGCTATCGAAACACCATCAATGGCCTTGGCGACTCCATCGCCGAATGTGCTGTTGACGGCCTTGACAATGCCGATCGATGTCGTGAAATCCAGGGTGCGCGTATTCAGGATGACTGTGTCCGATTTGTCGAAAGCGGTCTCGACTGCACGCTCGATGAGCGCTCCATTGGGGATGCGTCCTGATGTGGTCACGCCGGTGGAGACGCTAGAGCCCCCACTGCTTGTCTCGACGGCAGAGATCGTTAGTGAGCCCTGAGCGAGTGCGTATACCGTGCCGTCGACGCCTCGCAGGCGTGTCATGATGAGCTGGCCTCCACGCAGGTTTGTGGCCTTGCCGATTGCCGACACATTGACGTCAATTTGCTGGCCCGGTTTGGCGGAGGGAGGCAGTTCGGCTGTTACCAAAACGGCGGCCACGTTCTTGACGTCAAGGGTTGCCTTGGTACTGACGCCCGCGTCGAAATCCGACAGCGGGCCGTCGATACTTACTCCCAGTTGGTTGAGCATGGATCTAAGGCTTTGACCCGCGAAAGGCACGTCGGCTCCGTCGCCGGTTCCCTGCAATCCAATGACGAGCCCGTATCCGAGCAACTGGTTTGCGCGCACGGTTGCGACCGAGGCGAGATCCTTGATCCGGTCAGCCCGAGCGCTCGGAGCCAAGAACAGGGCGGCTATCGATACGAATAGCAATATTCTTTTCATGCTTCGCCTCAAAATGGCCAGAAACGATAAAGCAAGCGACTACCCCAGCCCTGTTGGGTCGCGCTGGCCAGGTCGCCACTTCCGCGGTAGGAGAATTGAGCGTTTGCGAGGCGCATGGAATGGACGGTTCCGTTCGGAGCGATGTCGACTGTACGGACAATTCCGGACACCTGTATGACTTCACTGCCTTCGCTGAGAGCCAACTGTTTCTCTCCTCGAACAATCAAGTTACCGTTCGACATGACTTCCACGACGCTGACGGAAATTGATCCCTTCAAGGTCGCATTTTGGCCGTGATCCCCGGTGCCATCGCTCTTGATATCGGCTCCATCTGCTTTGATTTGCTTAGCTGCCGAAGACAGGCCGGCACCTAATGGAAAGCCTCTTTGCGCTCCCAAAGCGGTTGATATCCCCGCCTGAATGCCTGGGAACGCATCGTTACTGGACTTGCGTTCCGTGGTCGTGTGTTGAACACGCGTTGCTTGGGTTTCCTCGGCGAGCATCACAGTTAGGATGTCGCCGACGTTGTAGTCTTTCTGGCGACCGAACAAGCTCTCGCCATGTCCGCTCACGAACAGCGACCCTGTGATTGAAGGCTTCTTCTCCGCGCTCGCGGGAAAAACGGGTGCAAAGCGCGGCGTGGGCAGCATATTCGGTGCGACAGCGCAGCCGGACAAGAAGGGGAGGGTGGTTGCTAGAGCACCCAGGATGATGAGACGCTTCATGATTTTCTCTAGAGATTGTTGTTGACGAATTTAAGCATCTCGTTTGAAGCCGAGATCGCTTTCGAATTCACCTCGTAGGCGCGCTGCGTTTCGATCATGTTGACCATTTCTTCCACTACGTTGACGTTGGAAGCTTCGAGCGTGCCCTGCAGCAGAACACCCGCGCCCGCCGTTCCCGGCTTAAGTTGCTGGACGGCGCCACTGCCGCTTGTCGCAGTCAACAGGTTCTGTCCTACTGAGCTGAGGCCCGCCGGGTTGGGAAATCGAGCGATCGTGATGTTGCCCAGTACCTGTTGGGCGCCGCCAACCACTGTCGTGGTGACGGTGCCGTCCGCACCGACGGTGATGCTGAGAGCGGTGTTCGGAACCGTCATCGCCGGTTGCAAAAGGGAGCCGTTGGCGGTGACGATCTGGCCGGTCGGTGAAAGCTTGAAACTTCCGTCCCGGGTATATGCCATCGTGCCATCCGGTTGCAGGACTTGAAAGAACCCGTCCCCGCTGACGGCAAGATCGAGTGCGTTCTGGGTTGTAATCATGTTGCCTTGCGTGTGGTTCTTTTCGGTGGCGATGACCCGTACACCGGTGCCGAGTTTCAATCCCGTAGGCGAAACCGTGTTGGCCGAGGTCTGACCACCGACCTGGCGAACATTCTGGTAGAGCAGGTCTTCGAATACCGCGCGATCGCGCTTGAAGCCCGTTGTGTTGACGTTGGCGAGGTTGTTGGAAATCACGCTCATGCGCGTGTTTTGCGCGTCGAGGCCCGTTTTGGCTACCCACATTGAAGCATCCATGAAACGATTCCTTCCAGTTCAGTTTGGTGCGTTTTTAAAAGTCGTCGCTAATTCGTTGCCAGTTCGAATCAACTGGCCTTCATCATTGAAGCGCCAGCCTCGTCTATGGTGTTGCCTTCCTTGATGAATTTCATTCTCGATTCGAACGTGCGCGTAAAATCAAGGAGTCTTACCATCGCATCGACGGGCGTGACGTTGCTGCCTTCCAGGGTCCCGTTGGTAATCGAGGGCGCCTTGCTGCCTGTTTTGATATCTCCACCGCCGGATGTCTGATCACCTTCTGGCTTGAACAGGCCGTCTTCACGCCGTTCCAATCGGGTCTCGCTGGCTTCACGCAGCAGCAACTTACCCACCAGCACTTGTGAACCTGGCGTTTTCTTATCCGGTTGGCTGGCGTAGACCGATCCGTCGCCGGCGATTTCTATGTTGTATCCGGCGGGGACGCTTAAAGGGCCGCCGCTTTGGCTCCGAACAAGCTGTCCGGTTCCGATCTCAAGTTGGCCGGCACTGTTGACTTTCATGTCACCTCGGCGGGTAAATGCGAGGTCCCCGTTGGAACCGGTTACCCCGAGCAAGGTATTGCCGTTCATGGAGATATCCAGAGGGTTACCTGTCACCATCTTGGGGCCCGCCGCCAGCGAGACACGATCGAAGTCGGAATTGCTGGGTGAAACCCGGGTATCGAAACCGGGGCCTGTGACTTTCAGCGATTTTGTCGCGTTGCTATAACTGCGCTTGAACCCGATCGTGGACAGATTGGCGAGTTCATTTGTCAACTGCAGGCGCGGCACGACTGACTCGAGGTTGCCGTTTAATGCGGTATAGACAAAACGATCCATGGTCGGGTTCTCCTTCTATTCCTTCAGTTCGGAATTACGAACGAATCTGAATGATGGCTTGCGTCAGTGCAGTACTGGTCTCGATGGCCTTGGCTGAAGCCTGGAAGTTCCGCTGACCGGTGATGAGATCCACGAGTTCCTGCGTCAGGTCGACATTGGCACGTTCAGTTGCACCCGCGCGTATGGTTCCGAATCCCGCGCTTCCGGCTTCACCGAGGGTAGGTGTTCCAGAGGAGGAACTGGAATAGAAGCTGCTGTCACCAATCTGGCGCAAGCCGGTGGGGTTTGAGAAGTTCACCAGGGCAATTTTCCCCAGTGACTTCTGGGTGCCGTTTGAGTAGCTGGCATTGACAAGGCCATCGTCGCCGATATTCACGCCGATCAGGTCACCTTCCGGCGATCCATCTTGCGACTGGGACAGAACGGCAAAAGGCGAGGAAAACTGGGTGGACTTTGAGTAGTCGATATTGATCTTCAAGGCGCCCTTACCGTCATCGAGAAAGACCGTATCAAGTTGTGCGCCTGTCTTCGGTGAAACGAGTTTTCCTGCCGTGTCGAAAGTCAGTTCTCCTTTATGAAGGAAGATAGGTGACCATTCAGGCAGGCCGTTGTATCCGTCGTTGGTGCCAACTTGTTCACCGGTATTGCTGATGTACTGGGCGGTGGTGACGCCGCCTGCGGTCAGGGTCGTTTGTGTTGGCTTGATCCAGTTGCTGGTTGCTCCGCGACCGGACGCGCCGGACGCGAGTCCCCACGCCGTGTCCCCGGAGACCTGAATAAAAGAATTGCTCCCTGTCGTGCCGGAGGTGAAGGTAAGGCTATTCGTCAAGGAATCGTAATCAACAACTACCCCGCTTACCGATCTTCCGGATACACTTTCCAGCTCGTTGATGCCTTTCTGCAGTGCGGCCTTGAAGCCTGCCAGCGTGTAGTTGTTGTCGGGGGGTACAGTAACCACGCCTTTGACATCATCCACGGTCACGGTGAACTGATTATTTTGCAAGGTCACAGCAAAGTTGCTGGATACATTCATCGCAATGGGAGAACCTATGCAAGAGGCGGGGGTCGAGGTAATGCCGCGAACCGCCTCATTGGATGTCGCGACCAAGACATCATTGGTGACCGGGTCCAGCTGCATGTTGAACAGGTTTTTCGCGAATTCGCTGAGGTTTGAAATGGCAATGGAAGAACCATCTCCGGTCGTTCCCGATGAAAACCTGAACAACTTGTTCGCGCTATCGAACGTGCAACTAAGGCCGTATCTCTGATCGGCTTTCGCTCGTATCGGACCGCCGTTCGGCGTCACGGGCACCCCGGATACGCTCTTGTAAGAGCCTTCTATTGAAGTCTTTGTATATTCGGGTCCAAGTCCCATGGTGGGGTTTGCTAAAGTTGTCGTTACGTCTCCGGTGGTTTTGGTGCCGCCTTTTAGCGAAATGGTCCCATTTTCATCATCTTTAAATATAAATGATCGGCTCACAGGATCGTAGTCGACGGAAAACCCTTTGCCCTCGGTTGCCTGCCTTAGAGCCACAACGACTTGATCCGTAGTCAGTTTTTTTAGATCAACATCAGCATTTGTGAATACATCCGTATCAGCTAAGCTTATATTTTGTGCAGCTACGGTTTGAAGATCAAACGATGTAGTCTGAACGGTAAATTCCTGGCTAGTCGGTGCGGAGAAATCCCAATAGCGTTGGTCACCAAAACTTGTGTTTAATTGATTTGTTATGGCGTTTGCTATCGCTGCTCCGGTGATGGGCTGGGTGTTTAAAGCAAGTGAACTCATGTCTATCTGAACGGGCTTTCCCGAGTTATCAACGTCAATCGTCAGTAAGGGCTGGAGTTGATCTAAGGGAACTTGAGCCACATCGGAGAAATTGACTCCCGCATCACCCGCCCTCACTGGAAGAGAACTTGTGAGACCGGATACAGTGGCCGGGACGGATATTCTGCTGTCAGTGAGGTAGTTAAGCTCCAACATCTGAGTCTTGACGTTGAGCTGAGTTTGATCAGCGGAGAGTGCCGATCCAGGGGCCAGTCGCCCATACTTGTCGACATAGAGCTTGGAGCCGTTGTCGTCTATGGCCTGCGTCAGTGAGGCATTAACCTGGTTGTCACCGATGAACACATAGGTCTGCCAGCGGTTGTTCGGACTCCCCTGACTGGCATTCTGGGTCTTTGCATAGAAGACCGTCGCCAGATAGCTGTTGCCCCCCTGGTCGTACACGGTCAACGCGGTGGTTTTGTTGAAGGTCGCTGGATTGCTTCGGTTGAACGGAAGGTTGATGACCTTCGCATCGGCTGGGAAGTTCAGCCCCAAGGACACGAGGGATGTTTGTTTCGCGTCACCGGAGGTTTTTTTGGGCACCGTAAGCCGGTTTAAGTTGCCCAAGTCAGCCTTGCCGCTACTGTCAACCGATGCCGCTTGCAAGGCCTGTCCGGCGGAGTTCACCACGTTGTATTGATTGTTAAGCGTAAAACTACCGTTTCGCGTATAGATATTTTGCAACCCGTCGGATGACTTCAGCATGAAGAAGCCGTCACCGGATACGGCAAGATCGAGTGCGTTGTTTGAGGCCTGAATATTTCCCTGGCTGAATTCCTGCGTTACTTCTTTCAGTGCGACCCCCTGACCGATAACAGACGATGCTTTCTGCAGTGGCGAAGTGGCAAAAATATCCCCAAAGGCCGCTCTGGACCGCTTGAATCCGGCGGTTCCGACGTTGGAGATGTTGTTACTGGTGATTTCGAGCTGTGCCCTCGCGGCGTTCAGGCCTGTCAGTGCGGTATAGAAAGACACAAGTGACTCCTTGGTATCGAAATGGGGTAATTAGTGCAGGTCGTTCGGCTTAGCCGCCGACGCTGATGACGTCTGATAGCGGGATACGGGTCCCGCTCTGATCCATGATGGTGAGGGCCTTTGTTGCCGGATCCGTGGCAACGCTCATTACCGTGCCGGTCATGTTGATGGGGACCGGTGCGCTTTTTCCGGCAACAGTCGCCTTGGCATTGATCGCGTAGGCGCCGTCGGGCAGGGCCTTTCCGTTGTCATCAAGGCCGTCCCATGTAAAGGTCGGTGTTCCTTTCGGCTGAGTTCCGGCGATAAGCGTCCTGACCAGGCTTCCCGTTGCATCGTAAATATCCATTTGTACGGCGCTTGCTCCGTTGGGGAGTGCGATAGTTCCGCTCACCGGGTTTCCGCCGGAAAGCATTGCCGGCAGTCCGGGCGCAGTCACCGAACGTCCAACGAGGCCTGCTGCGTTCAGCATCCGGTCTCCCTGGATGGTGCTGGACATCTGCGTCAGCGCTGTTGCCATGTTGGTGGTGGCTTCGAGCTGGGAGAACTGTGCCAGCTGAGCGACGAACGCTTCGTTCTTCACCGGGTCTGTCGGATCCTGGTTCTTCAATTGGGCGGTAAAGAGTGCCAGGAAGTCGTTCTTTCCCATCGCATCTGACCCTTTGGGGGCAGTTGCTGCGGCTTTTGCATCGGCTGTTCGTGTGATGTTTGCGAGGTTGGCCGTGAGGGAAGTCTGCGTATCGACGGTTGTCATTTCCTGGAGCCTTAGTTTTTAATGCTGTCAATGGTGCGCGTCATAAGCTCGCGTGCCGTGTTTATTACCTCTACATTGTTCTGGTACGAGCGCGCTGCGGCCATCATCTCGACCATTTCGGCAATTTCGTTCACGTTCGTCTTGTACAAGTAACCGTCTTTATCGGCTTGCGGATGGCTGGGCTCGTAGAGCCTGGTGCCGGGTGTCTGGTCGTCGACTATCTTTTCTATCTTGACGCCCCCTTTGTTTTGCCCGGCCATCTCGTTCTTCGTCGCATCCAGAATTGTCTGGAAGACAGGCTTCTTTGACTTGTAGACATCTGCCACGTTGGTGGCTGTCGAGCCCGCGTTGGCGATATTTGATGCGGTAAGGTTCAAACGAATCAGCTGGGCGTTCAGTGCTGAGCCGGCGATTCCAAAGATGTTTTCCATGGACATGGTGCTTACTCCCCTCTAAGTGCCCGTTTGATCGTGCTGGCCCGGTTCTCTATGAACATCAGGGTGGCCTTGTAATCGGCCGCCGCCTTACCGAATTGCGCCTGCTCGACGCTCAACTCGACCGTGTTTCCATCGGCGCTTGCGTTGAAAGGGATGCGGTATTTGACGCTGTCAGGACGGCTCTCGCCTTGCTGAATGTTGAAATGGCCGCCATGGGTGGCCTTTAGGGAGTTCTTCTCAACCAGTCCCATGGCTTCCTTGAAATTGATGTCTTTCGCTTTGAATTTCGGCGTATCGGCATTGGCGATATTCATGGACAGCAATTCCATGCGCTGGCTTCTGGCACGCAAAGCCGTTTCATGTACTCCAAATGCGTCTGAAAGAATTTTCATTTATGGATGCTCAAGTTTTCACGGGATCTGACGAATTCATCTGCGAGTGCTGTCGTTTATTTGTCTTTATCCTTGTTGCACGGGGTAGTACCAGCAAGCACCGTGCCACATGGAATGAAGCTTCGAATTTGGCGTTGACTTGCCAGCGGACAGCCTCATCTGGCAATTCTTTGCCGCCCGCGTGTGCGTCTGTTGCCGCAATCCGGCATCGGTTTGCCTTGCTGTCCGATTAGCCGATATACCTGTCAAGCTGAGCATGCCGCTAAGCAACGAGGCAATCCATGCGTTCCGGAATGCGTGAATTCAATGAAATGACAGTTTCAGGTTTGGAAACTTGCATGGTCGTTCGGGGCGTTATGACGTTTTATTTACAGGTTGCTGTTTCCAGCATCCGCGCTGAGGGACTCCGCTTTTATTAGGCTTGTGGTGATGCCTTTTGACGGCGTGGTACTTGTCGAGAAAATGGGTCCGGGCAACGGGGAGGGAATGGCTATGGACAGCTTGTCTTTCGCGTT
>CANIEV010000122.1 GCA_947466535.1 Betaproteobacteria bacterium | reverse complement strand
TGATCGGCTCGGAGAGCGATTTCGCGGTCGCGCCGTCCCTGTTCAAGAAACTGCCCTACGACACGGTGAAGGATCTCTCGCCTATCGTCGGCGTGGCGAGCCTGTTCAATGTGCTGGTCGTCAATCCCGCCACCGGCATCGGCAGCCTGAAGGAGTTCGTCGATCGCGCAAAAGCGGCTCCGGGCAAGGTGGTGTACGGATCGGGCGGCAACGGCACGCCTTCGCATCTCTATGGCGCGTTGTTCAGCCTGGCAGCAGGCGTGGAATTGCTGCATGTGCCGTACAAGGGGGCGGGACCGGCTCTGGCGGACCTGATGGGCGGGCATGTGCAGGCAATGTTCATCGGCGGGCCGGCGGGCATGAGCGGCGTGAAGTCGGGCAAGCTGCGCGCGCTCGCGGTGACCGGCAGCAGCCGTGCTGCGCAATTACCGGATGTGCCGACCTTCACCGAAGGCGGCACGAAGTCGCCCGAACTCGAAGGCTCGTTCTGGTGGTCGCTGATGGGACCCGCGGGCCTCGATGCGAACGCGAGCGCCAAAATCGCAGGATCCGTCACCGCAGCCCTGCGTACACCCGAGATTCAGACGCAATTCGTCAATCAGGGACTCAGCCCGCGCTACGAAGATGCGCCGGCGATCCGCCGCCTGCTCGACACCGATCGGGCCAAGTGGGCGAAGGTGATCAAGGCCTCAAACATCTCACCCGAGTGAGTCGGGTACCCACCGCGCTGAGTCGTCAGCCGACCGTAAGGCCGAGTCAGAGCTTCGCCGGCACCACCACGCCGGTTTCCCGCGCGTAGGCGAACCATGCGTCGATGAGTTCGGCGAGCTTTGCCGGCTCCTTCGCAGCGAGGTCGGTGGTTTCCCCCGGGTCCTGCGCAATGTTGTAGAGCAGCCATTGTTTGGCGCGCGCTTCGGGGATGATGCGGTTCACCGCCGGAGCGAGGAACAGCGCCTTCCAGTCGCCGATGCGCACGCCGCGCCCGAAAGCCAATTCCCAGGCGATGCGTTCTTCCTGCGGATGGGATCGTTCGCTGCGTCCGGCAAGCAGGCCGGCGGCGGAGACGCCGCGGATCGGCACCATGCCGGCGGGCGTCGAGGCATCCGCGCCGGCGAGTTCGAGCAGCGTGGGCGTGACGTCCATCACGTGGAGAAAGGCATCGGTCTCGGTGCGCTGCTTCACATGCGGGCCGGCCGCGAGCGCACAGGTGCGGATGCCGCCTTCGCTGGTGTAGCGTTTGAAAAGGAAGTAGGGGGCGGCTTGTGCCTGCGCCCAGCGCGGCCCGATCGACACGTAGCTGCCTTCCTTGCCGAGATTGTCGAAGCTGTTGTCGGCCTTGTCCATAATCCACTCCTGCCAGCCGGGGGAGGTTTCGCGCAGCGTGCCCGAGGGACCGTTGTCGGAAAAGAAAATGATGTCGGTGTCATCCAGCCGGCCGATGCGCTTCACCGCATCGAGCACCCGGCCGACCGCGGTATCCATCGCATCGACCATCGCGGCATAGATTTCCATCTTGCGCGATTCCAGGCGGAGTTGATCCGGCGAGAGCTCGGCCCAGGGCTTGCCGCCGATGATTTCCGCCGCCTTGGCATTCGCGGCGGACAGGCCGAGCGTGCGCATGCGGGCGAGTCGGCGTTCGCGCATCGCCTCGGGGCCGTCGTCGAACACGCCCTTGTATTTCGCGATCAGCTCGGACGGCGCCTGCAGCGGGCAGTGCGGCGCGGTGAAGGCGAGATAGCTGAACAGCGGCCGCGGATCGTCTTTCGCCGCTTCGAGGAAGTCGATCATCCGGTCGGCGAAGTAGAAGGTCGAGTAAGCGTCGGCGGGCAACTTCACCGGCTCGCCGTGCAACCGGTACTGCGAGATGCCGTGCACGCCGGCGGTGTCGTCGGTCTGGTCGTTGCCGAAATGGTTGTGCTCGCCCTGCACCAGCGCAAAGGAGCGCTCGAATCCGCGCTTCACCGGCATCGAGCGGTAGGGTTCCTCCACGCCGAGGTGCCACTTGCCCGACATCATCGTGTGATAACCCGCCGCCTTCAGTCGCTCGGGCAGGGTGATCGAACGTTCGTTGATGTAGCCCTCGTAGCCGGGCTTGCCGCGTTGCTCGTCGGTCATTAGTTCCACCATCGTGCCCAAGCCCACTTCATGGTGGTCGGCGCCGGTCATCAGCATCGCCCGGGTGGTCGAGCACACCGGCGAGGTGTGGTAGTTGGTCAGGCGCACGCCTCGGGCGACCAGCGCATCAAGGTTCGGCGTGTCGACCTCGCCGCCGAAGCAGCGCAGGTCATTCCAGCCCATGTCGTCGACGACGATGACGAGAAAGTTCGGGCGGGTGTCTTTGCTTGTCATGGATTGCTTTCCACTGAAGGAGTATTGATGCGGCGGAATTGACGATCTACTCGTACTGGATGTTTCCCTTGCGTGCGATGTCGCGCCAGCGGCCGATGTCCTCGCGAAGGTTCTTGCGGAATTCCTCCAGGCCGCGCGGGCTGATGTCCATGCCCTGCGCGGTAAGGCGCTCGGCAACGGCGGAGTTGCTGCGCGCTTTCAGCAGTTCAGTGCGCAGGACCTCCACCGCCTCGTTCGGCGTCTTCGCCGGCACGAAGAATCCGTACCACTGCGGCGAATCGAAGCCAGGAATGGTCTCGGCGACTGTCGGGACGTCGGGCAGTTCCTTGTAGCGGGTGGTGCCGGTCATCGCGAGCGGCCGGACCTTGCCGGTGCGGATGTGCGGCATCAGGTCGAGGTTCACCCCCGCGAGGAAGTCCAGCCGGTTGCCGAAGATGTCGGCGAGCGCTGGCGCGAAACCCTTGTAGGGGACGGTGGTCACCTGCAGTCCGGTGAGCGCCTTGAGCATTTCGATCGGATGCGCGCTGCCGGCCGAGCCGTAGTTGAGCTTGCCGGGGTTGGCCTTCGCGTAGGCGATGAGCTCGGGAATCGTCCTGAACGGCGCATCCGGGCGCATCACGAACATCACGTGCGAATAGCCGATCTCCGCGAGCGGTATGAAATCGTTTTCCAGGTCGAACGGGACCGACTTGAAGAAGCTGTTGTTCACCGCGTGGATCGCGTTGAGGTAGCCGATGGTGTAACCGTCGGGCCGGGATTTTGCGAGTATGCCCGCACCGATGTTGCCGTAGGCGCCGGGGCGGTTGTCCACCACGTAACTCGTGCCGGTGGCGGTCGTCAGGTGCGTCGCAATCACGCGGCTCACCACGTCGTTCGCGCCGCCCGGGGCGTAGGGCACGATGATCGTCACCGGGCGGGACGGGAAGGTCTGTGCGCCAGAGACGAACGACGCGGCGGCAAGTGCGCATGCGGCAAGCGCGCGAAGGCAAAAAGCGGGTTTCACTGGAGATGGATTCAATGAGGGTCTCCGTTCGGGATCAGGCAGGTAACCGTGGGGCGGAGGAACGTTCGGCATCGACGCGGATCTTGATCCGCGCGAGCGCCTCTTCCACGCCGGGGCCGAATTTTTCCTCGAGCTCCTGCAGCAGCTCGGGGAAGATCGCGGTGGTGTCGGTCATCTGTGCGTCGCCCTGGATCACCACCAGCAGGTAGCCCATCTCGTTGGACGTGTTGCAAAAGCCGCGCATGATGCCCGGTGGCATCGCGACAAAATCCAGCGGCTCGAGCTCGAGCCTGTGTTCCGCATCGTCGCCCCAGATCACATCGAACGTGCCCCTGACGCAGACAAACTGCTCGCGGGTGCTGACATGCATGTGCGGGCTTGCGCCGTTGCCCGGCGGGCATTCGCAGAGCGAAAGCGACACGCCCGGCCAGCCGCGCAGCGGTGCCGCCTCGTTGCGGCCCTTGAGGTTGCCCGGGATCATCACCGGGAACACCTTGCGCGCGGAGATCTGCATCGTCACCTTGGAGATGATCGCGTTCACGTCCTTGAACGAATCCTGATAGGCGACGAGGTTGCGGAATTCCGCGTGGGACACCGGCAGCGCGCCGACGGTGTGGGTGCCGTAGTCGTCCGTCTGGTCGATCAGCAGCAGCTGCGCATCGGCGGCCGAGGTGTTGCGGAAGGAGTAGGGCGCCTCGGGTGGGAGCGTCAGCGTGTCGCAGAAACGCAGCACCACGCGCCGGGGCGTGGTGCCGCCTACCGCGATCTCGAGTTCGTCCGACAGACAGAACAGCGTGTGCATCGCGTGCGGATGCAGGATTTCGTTCGATGCCGAGCCCGGCGGGCATTCGGCGATGGTCATCGACAGGCCGGGCCAGGACTTGACCGGTGCGCCGTCCGCGGCAAGCACCGGGCGCAGGGCGCCTGAGGAAAGTTTGCGTCCCGACGCATCGGTCGGGGAAGGTTCGGACGCCGAAAAGCGGCCGATGTAGTTCGCCATTTCCGATGGCGAGACCTGCGCAGTTTTCATCGATTCCTCCCGTGCCGCACACTGCGGCACCTCCGGCGGGGATTATCGTTCCGAACCTGCGCGCACGCCAAGTGTTTTGCGCCGCAGGTTTCGTGCGTCGGCGTGATGCAGGTCCGCATTTCAGCGGCTGCGCGAGGCCTTCACGAAATCAAGGGAAGCCTGGAATAGTTCTGCATCCTTTGCGAAGTCGGCAGCATCTTCGCGATTGACCTGTATCCACTCGCGCGTGCTCGCCACGCCGCCGGGCGAAAACGAACTGATGTTGTCGCGCGAGAACTGCAGTTCGGTGGCGGTCGCCGCCGACAGCCGCAGGCCGATACCGTCGCCGCTGATGCAGGCGAACATCTTGTCGCTGACGAAATAGGCATCGAGGCCGTTGATCTTGCGCGCGGTGACGCCGGGCAGCTTGAGCAGCAGCGCGTCGATGTGGGACTTGCGGGTGGGTGTTTCGTTTTTCATGGTGCGCTTTCAGTCGACGTAATCGAAACGGTAGGCGTAGCCGTCGCGCTCGATCGTGCCCGCGGTCGGTGACAGGAAGTGCGCCGGTAGAACCAGTACGCCGGTGCCGGCGAACTGTTCGAGGAACGCCTTGCGGGTGCGGCGCGAATGGTCGGCGTCGGCGCAGAAGCGGGTGCTCCAGTCGGGATAGCGCACCTGCAGCAGCGTGTGGAGAAGATCGCCCACGACGATCGCGCGCTTGCCTTCGGACTGGATGTCCACCATCACCATGCCCGGCGTGTGGCCGGGGGCGGGGATCAGGGCCACGTCCTTCGTTAGCCGTTTGTCCATCGGCACGAAATCCACCAGGCCCGCGGCCACCACCGGCTCGACGCTGTCGACGATGTAGTCGCCCGAGCGCTCGCGGCCGGGCCGCGCGGCTTCGCTTTGCCAGTGGTCCCATTCCTCGCGGGTGAAGAGGTAGCGCGCATTCGGGAAGGTCGGCACCCAGCGGCCGTCCTGCAACTGCGTGTTCCAGCCGACGTGGTCCACATGAAAATGGGTGCAGACGACGATATGGATCTCTTCGGGCGAGACGCCCGCTTCGCGAAGTCGATCCAGCCAGTTCCAGCGCTTGTTGTCGAATTCCACGCGGGCGCGTCGCTTGCAGTCGCCGACGCAGGTGTCGACGAGGATGTTCTTGCCTTCGCTTCGGATCAGGAAGCCCTGAAAGCCGAGGATGAGCTGGTTCTTCGTGCGGTCGTAGAAACGCGGCTCCAGCCAGTGCAGGTTGGCGGCGAGCATCTCCGGTGTGCAGTCGGGATACACCTCGTCCGGCCGCAGGATCGGCATCTCCGCCTCGACCACGCGCTGCAGTGACACCGCGCCGATCTGGAAGCGCGTGCGCAGGTACGGACCGTCGTTATCCGTCGTGTTCGTAGCGGCGCTCATGGCTCAGCCCTTGAGGTTGAAAAACGCGGCGGCATTGTCACCGAGGATCTTCTGCTTCGCGCCCGAGTCGAGGAATTTGCTTTCGCGCACCAGTTTGCCGATGGAGAGCTCGCCGAGCGGGAAGGGGTAGTCGGAGCCGAGCATCACCCGGTCTTCGCCCATCACTTCAACCAGCAGGCGCAGCGCGCGGTCGTCGAACACCGCGGAATCCACCGCGAAGCGGTCGCAGTAGTGGCTGGGCGGATGCTCGGACTTGCCGCGGGCGATGTCGCGGTTGTGCCAGGCATTCTCAAGGCGCCCGAGCAGGAAGGCGAAGCTGCCGCCGCCGTGGGCAAAGCAGATGCGCAGGTTTTTCGGCAGCCGGTCAAAGGCGCCGCCGAGGATCATGGCTACGATCGACAACTGCGTTTCGGCCGGCATGCTCACCGTCCAGCCCATCATGTGCTTCGAGGTGCGCTCGCCGCCGAACATGTCCCAGGGATGTACCAGCACCGCGGCGTTCTCGTTCGCGCAATGCTGGAGGAAGGCGATGATGCCTTCGTCGTCGAGGTCGCGATCCCCTACGTGGTTGCCGATCTGCACGCCCACATGGCCGGCCTTCATGCTGCGGCTGAGTTCGCGGCAGGCGGCGTCGGTGTCCTGCAGCGGCACCTGGCAGAGCGCGCGCATGCGGCCCTTGGATCGGGCCGCCATCTCGAGTGCGTTGTCGTTGAAGATGCGTGCGCATTCGAGCGCGTGTTCGGCTTTTCGCATGTAGGCGAACATCACCGGCGTGGCGCAGAAGAGTTGCACGTCGATGCCGTCGCGGTCCATCTCTCCGATGCGCACGTCCACGTCCCAGCAGGCGGAATACACCGGGCGGAATTCCTGCTTGCCGTACATCAGCATCGCCTTGCCCGGTTCGACGTGTTTTATCCACGGCCAGTTGGGTTCGCCGAACTGTTTTTCGAGGTCGGGAATGTGCTCGGGGAAAAAATGCGAATGCATGTCGATGATCATGCGAAGCGTCCTCTAGATGAATCGTTATGGTTGTTCGTGCGCGGTGCGCTGCTACTCGACCAGAACCTTGGCGCGGTCGATGACTTTTTTCCAGCGTGCGGCTTCGGATTTCATCAGCGCTTCCAGTTCCTTCGGGCCGCCGCTGCCGGGCTCCATGCCGATCTCCGAATAGCGTTTGCGAACCTCGGGGTCGGCGAGCGTGGCACGCACTTCTGCGGCAAGTCGATCGACGATGCGCGCGGGCGTCGCCTTGGGAGCGACCAGTCCCCACCAGTTGCCGGTGATGAGTTCGGACATGCCCTGTTCCGTTGTGGTGGATACGTCGGGCAACGCTTCGAGGCGTGCTTTCGCACCGGTAGCGATCGCACGGACCCGTCCGCCCTTGAGTGCGCCGAGGATTGAGGGCAGCGGCGTGAGGAACACCTGCACCTCGTTGGCGAGCAGAGCGTTGTTGGCGGGCGGAGCGCCCTTGAACGGGACGTGCACCATTTGTATGCCGGCTATCTCGGAGAACAGTTCGCCCGCGAGATGCGCCACCGTGCCGTTGCCTGGCGAGGCGTAGTTGAGCTTGCCGGGATTGGCTTTGGCATAGGACACGAGTTCGCGCAGGGTCTTCACCGGCAGCGCGTTGTTCACGATGATGACGGTCGGGGTATTCGACACCAGCATCACCGGCGCGAACGCGGTGATCGGATCGAAGTCCATGCCCTTCATCAGGTACTGGTTGGTGGCGAAATTGTTGGTCGCGCCCAGCAGCAGCGTATGGCCGTCGGGTGCGGCACGCATCACATCCGCCGCGCCCACGTTGCCCGAGGCGCCGAGCTTGTTGTCGATGACGAAGCGTTGCCCGAGCTTTGCTTCGATCGCCGGCATCAGCGCGCGGAAAGTGATGTCACCCGCGCCGCCCGCGGCGTAAGGAATGACAAGGCGGATCGGCTTGGAAGGCCATTCCTGGGCGCAGACCGCAAACGAGGCGAACGCGCAGGCGGCGGCAAGCAGTCGGAGCATGTTCATTTCGATCTTTCTCACGCAGTCTCCTTCAGTCGCCCTTGATCCCGGCGTATTGCGCGACCTTGCGGAACTTGTCGATGTCGGCCTTGAGCAGCGTGATGATCTCGTCACCGTCGCCCGACAGCGCGTCGATGCCGGCGGAGGCCATTTTCTGCGTCACATCGGGCGCGGCGAGAAGGCGTTTCAACTCTGCCTTGAGTTTTGTGAGGACGGCCGGAGGCACGCCGCGCGGCACCATCAGCCCGTACCAGATATCGACGTCGTAGTCCTTCAGTTCCGGCAGGCCGGATTCGCGGAAGGTGGGCAACTCGGGCGCGGATGGCGTGCGTCGCGCGGTGCTGAGGCCGTAGGCACGGATGCGTCCGGTCTTCATGTGCGGCAGGGCGACACTGGTGGAGACCATCGCGAGTTCGATCTGCCCGCCGATGACATCGACCACCGCCTGCGCGCAGCCGCGGTAGGCGGTGTGGACGATGAAGACCTTCGTGACGCTCTTGTAGAGTTCGGTGGCGAAATGCTGCGGCCCGTTCACGCCGCAGGAACCGTAGGACATCTTGCCCGGTTGCCGGTGCAGTAGCGCGGTGAGTTCGACAAGCGTCGCGGCGGGCAGGGCGGTCTTGCCGATGAGCACCATCGGGGTGGAGGCGACAAGCCCGATGCCGGTGAAGTCGCGGATGACATCGAAGGGCAGGTTCGGGCTGAGCGCGGCGTTGGTGGCGGCGGCATTGTTCATGAGCACCATTGTGTAGCCGTCGGCGGGAGACTTGGCGACGTACTCCATGCCGACGTTGCCGCCCGCGCCGGGACGGTTCTCGACCACCGCGGGCTGGCCCCAGGCATCGGCCAGTTTCTGCGCCACAAGCCGACCCATGACGTCGGTGGCGCCGCCCGCGGTGAACGGAACAATCATGCGCATCGGCTTGGTCGGGAAGTCCTGCGCATTCGCGCGCGCGAACGGCAGCGAGCAAATCAGGGCAAGAGCGAGACGCACAAGTCGCATGGTGTTTGCTTTCAGGCGGGATCGAAACGGAAGCGGAAGCGTCCGCCGTCGCGCTCGATGAAACCGGTGGAGGGATCGGGGAAGTGCGCGGTGAGGATGCGGCTTTTCGTGTCGGCGTAACGCTCGCACAGCGCGAGCCGGTTCTTTGCCGACAGTGCCGGGTCTTCGCAGTATTTCGAATGCATGTCGGGGCAGGCGAGCTGGAAGGGATGGTGCAGGATATCCCCGGTGAACACGCCGTGCTGCGCGCCGTCCTCCACATGGATGAGCACCGTGCCGGGCGTGTGGCCCGGCATGCCTTCGAGATGCACGCCGCTATCCACGTCGTGAACCACGCGATGGCTGGTGGAGACCATGTCGGCCTGGCCCGAGGTCACCACCGGCAGCACGCTGTCCACGAAGGAGCCGTGGTTCATCGCATCGCCTTCGCGCGCGTGCCTGGCCTTCCAGTGATTGAACTCGGCCTCGGCCATCAGGTAGCGGGCATTGGGAAAGGTCGGGACCCAGCGGCCGTTCTCGAGCTTCGTGTTCCAGCCGACGTGGTCGGCGTGCAGGTGGGTGCAGAGCACCGCATCGACATCCTCGGGCTTCACACCGGCGCGGGCGAGCTTGTCGAGGAAGTCGCTGCTGCGGCGGTGCCAGTCCGGGCGGTTCGGCCGGTCCTTGTGATCGCCGATGCAAAGATCGACCAGGATCACCCGGTCTCCGCGGCGGATGATCCAGGTGTGAAAGCTGATGAAAAGATCCAGCGTCTCGGGATTGATGAACTTCGGCCCGAGTTCCGCAAGATAAGTCCTCACCAGTTCGGGCGTGAGGTCGGGAAAGCCGCGCTTTGTGGGCAGTGCGACCGGCTCGATGTCGGCGACGCGTTCGAGATGAAATCCGCCGATCGCGACCGCCGTCATCCGCTCAGCCCCTGCCGGGGTGGACCGCGCCGCAGTTCTTGCAGGTGCGAAGGTCCTGGCTCGCGTAGAACTGCTCGAACAGGGGAGGCAGGTCCTTCACGATGCTCTTGAGCTGCACCTCCACTCGATGAATGAGGTGATTGCATTCGAGGCAGTACCAGTCGAAGCCATCGAGCAGGCCTTCCGGACGACTGCGCTCGATCACGAGGCAGCGGCTGTCGGGTTCCGGGCGCTGCGGCGAATGGCGCAGGTGCGGCGGTGCGAGGAAAATCGCGCCTTCCTTGAGTTCGATCTTGTCGCGCTTGCCGCGGTCCATGATGTTGAGGAACGCGTTGCCCTTGAACTGCCAGAAGAATTCCTCCAGAGGGTCGTCGTGGAAGTCGGTGCGCTTGTTCGGGCCGCCGACCACGGTGATCAGCAGGTCGGTGCCCGGCCAGATCTGTGCGTTGCCGACCGGAGGCTTCAGCTGGTCGGCGTTGTCGGCGAGCCACTTCGGGAAATCAATCGGGGGAAACATTGCACTCTCCTCGGTCAGTCGATCGGATGGTTCGGGCCGCCGCAGCCGCCCGTGCTGAGGGACATCATTTCACCGGTTTGTAGGCCACCGCTTTGATCTCGATCAGCAGGAGCGGGTTTGGCAACTGGTGCACCGCCACCGTGGTGCGCGCCGGGCCATCGTAGCCAAAGAATTCGCCGTAGACCTCGTTGTAGCCGCCGAAGTCGTTCATGTTGACGAGATAGGAGCACAACTCGACGCAATCCGAGAGATCCGCGCCTGCGCTTTGCAGGATGTCGCGGATGTTTTCGATCACGGTGCGGGTCTGCACCTTGATGTCGAGGCGCATCGTGCCCATTGCGTCCTGCTCGGCACCGGCGATGCTGTTGTCCGCACGTCTACTGCTGATGCCCGAGACGTAGATGAAGTCGCCGGCGCGGCGGTAATGCGGATACCTGCCGCGGGGCGTGGCCTTGCCTTCGATGACTTTGCTGTCGGTAGTGGTCATGTGATCTCTCTATTTACCGCAAGGCGCCAAGGCCGCCAAGAAAATCAAAAATACAGGTAATTTTCGATGGAACCAAAGCCCGCTCGATGCGGGCTTTGCCGGGGCGGGAGGGGTTACGCGCAGGTTACGCACGACGGAGGGCTCTTCCTCCCTCCCTGTTCCGAAGCCTTCCGCTTTTGCTTATAGTTTTATGCAAACGTTGGTCGGCTCGGAGTAAAAATTTATCGAGTGCATGCCGCCTTCGCGCCCGATGCCGGAGAGCTTGGCGCCGCCGAACGGGGTGCGCAGGTCGCGCAGGAACCAGCAGTTCACCCACGAGATGCCGACTTCCATCGCCTGCGCGACGCGGTGGCCGCGCGACAGGTTGGTGGTCCAGACCGTGGACGCGAGGCCGTAGCGGGTGTCGTTCGCCTTGGCGATGACTTCCTCCTCGGTGTCGAAGGGAGAGATGTGGGCGCAGGGGCCGAAGATCTCTTCCTTCACCACGCGGGCGGTCTCGGGCAGGCCGGTCCAGAGGGTGGGCTGCACGTAGGATCCGTTGTCGCGCGCGTCGCCGAACTTGGGCACGCCGCCACCGGTGATGACCTTGGCGCCTTCCTTTACCGCCAGTTCGTAGTACGAGAGCACCTTTTGCTGGTGCTCTTTCGAGATCAGCGGGCCGGTGGTGGTGGTCTTGTCGATCGGCCAGCCGAGTACGAGACCCTCTGCTTTAGCTTTGAGCGCGGCGACGAACTTGTCGAATATCGGGCGTTCCACGTAGATGCGCTCGGGGGCGAGGCAGACCTGGCCGGTGTTGGAGAACACCGCATTGGCCATGCCCGCGACCGCCGCATCGAAATCGCAGTCCGCGAACACGATACCGGCGTTCTTGCCGCCGAGTTCGAAGGACACGGGTTTTACCGTGGGCGCGACCGCTTTCATGATCGCCGCGCCGGTGGCGGATTCACCGGTGAAGGTGACGCCGTCCACGTCCGGGTGGGTGGTCATGAATTCGCCGGCCGAGTTCGGGCCGAAGCCGTGCACCACGTTGTAGACGCCATCGGGCACGCCGACCTCTTTCATCACCTCGGCGAGGAGGGTGATGGTGGAGGGGGTCTCTTCGGACGGCTTGATCACGATGGTGTTGCCGCAGGCCATCGCAGGCGCAAGCTTCCACGTGGAGAGCAGCAGCGGCAGGTTCCAGGGCGAGATCACCGCGACCACGCCGAGCGGCTTTCGCATCGCATAGTTGATCGCGCCCTTGCCATCGGGCGTGTCGAGGTGGAAGGAGTCCATGCCGACGGCACGGATCGCATCGGCGAACACGCGGAAGTTGGCGGCGCCGCGCGGGATGTCGAGGTGGCTGGCGAGGTTCCAGGGCTTGCCGGTGTCGTTCATCTCGGCGGCGAGGAACTCGTCGAAACGCTTGTCGATGCCGTCGGCGATCGCGCGCAGCATGTCGGCGCGCGCCTGATTGGACATCTTGCCCCAGGGGCCGTGCAGTGCACGGCGGGCGGCCTTGATCGCGGCATCGACCATTGCCTTGTCGGCTTCGTGAACCTGCGCGACGACCGTGCCGTCAGCTGGGTTGATCTTGGTGAACTGCTTGCTGCTCGAGACGAACTGGCCGTCGATGAAGCACTTGCGTTCGACGACCTTGACGTTTGCGTTCATGAAGCTCTCCTCA
>CANIEV010000121.1 GCA_947466535.1 Betaproteobacteria bacterium | reverse complement strand
GGTTGAATTTGAGGTCGCGATCATGATCGAGAGCGCCAATGCGGTCAATTCACCGATTTGATGTCGATTGCGGCACGGATCACCAATGCGAAAAGTGAGGGACTGCCGGCTCCGAGAGATGAAATGCGAGCGCAAATATCCTCTGGACGAGGAAATTTTTGCGTGGCTTCCCGAAAAAATTGCACCTGGGCCGCGTGTATCGAAAACAATCGAAAACTCTTGACAGACCACTTTCGGATAAAATCCTATCCCTTTGATTTTTATAATTATCTCAATTTCGAATTGTGGTTAAAAGTTAGCGTAAGTCCCTGTCGCGACAGAAGAATCCGATGAAACTACCTTGACCGCCCTCACTCTTTCCCTTAAAGTGGTGAAAAGTAGGTTGAAGTGGGAAAAAATGGTGTTTCCCGCTCACCAAGGGGAGAGTGCGTGTTTCAAGGGGCAAGCGAACTCAGTCTCGATGCGAAGGGCCGGCTAGCGGTCCCCACGCGGCATCGTGACGCCCTTCAGTCCGGAGGTGCGGCGGTTGTCCTCACCGCACACCCCGACGGTTGCCTGCTTCTATATCCACGCCTTTCGTGGGAGCCGATCGGTGCACGGGTTCAGGCTCTCTCCTCGTTCAATGAGCAGGCCCGATGGTGGCAACGACTCCTCGTCGGATTCGCCGAGGAGCTCGAGCCGGATGCTCAGGGGCGGATTCTCGTCTCGCCCGCGCTGCGCAAATTTGCGTCGCTCAAGAAGGACGTGATGCTGGTCGGACAGGGCAGCCATTTCGAACTCTGGGATGTCGAGCTCTGGAACGAGATGCTCCAGAAGGCAATCACGCAGGCGGCGTCCTCTCCGCCACCCGGCACCGAGAACTTCTCACTGTGACCAGGGCGCTTTGAACACCGATGG
Source organism: Betaproteobacteria bacterium (assembly GCA_947466535.1). Taxonomy (GTDB): domain Bacteria; phylum Pseudomonadota; class Gammaproteobacteria; order Burkholderiales; family SG8-39; genus CAMBSA01. The sequence goes on along the minus strand of CANIEV010000121.1, from coordinate 11,620 downwards.
CCACCTCCCAGTTCTCACCGAAGAAGTGCTTGAGGCCCTCGGTGTCAGCGACCGGCCTGGAGGAATCTTTGTCGACGCCACGTTCGGACGAGGCGGACATTCGCGCAGGATTCTCGAGCAACTCGGCTCCGGCGGGCGCCTGCTCGCATTCGATCGCGATGCCGATGCGATCGAAGCCGGTCGAGCGATCAAGGACCGTCGTTTCACCCTCGTGCACGCGGCGTTCAGCGAACTCGAATCGCAGGTGCGCGCGCTCGGAGTGGCAGCTGTCGACGGCGTTCTTCTCGACATCGGTGTCTCTTCGCCGCAACTCGACTGCGCAGACCGAGGATTTTCCTTTCGCCGTGACGGGCCGCTGGACATGCGCATGGACCGTACCCGGGGTATCACCGCAGCGGAATGGCTCGCCGGCGCAAGCGAAGCCGAACTGAGGGAGGTACTGGATCGCTATGGGGAAGAACGGTTTGCTAAACAGATTGCAAAGGCGATTGTTGCTGCTCGCGAAAGAGGGCCTGTCACCCGGACCCGGGAGCTTGCCGATATCGTGGGTGCGACCGTCAGGACGCGTGAACCACATCAGGATCCGGCGACGCGGACGTTTCAAGCTCTACGGATTTACCTCAATCAGGAGCTTGAGGAATTGTCGTTAGTAATGCCGCAGGCATTGGCCATTCTCGCCCCGGGCGGTCGGATAGCGGTGATCAGCTTTCACTCGCTCGAAGACAGGATCGTGAAGAACTTCTTTCGCGATCGGGCCCGGCCGCGCGTGCCCGATCGCCTGCCGCTTCGTCAAAGCGAAATGCCCAAACCCGAGCTGCTCATCGTCGGCAAGGCGCGCAAGGCCTCGGACGTAGAAGTTCGCGCGAACCCGCGTTCACGCAGCGCGACCTTGAGAGTCGCGGAAAGACCGTCATGATCCGTCGCCTGATTGCCCGGGAATTGTCCGGATTGCGGGGCATTCTGACCCGCTGTGAGCGCAATGTTGCAGCGTACATTGCGCCGGGAAGGGTGGCATGACGCGTCTGAACCTTGTTCTACTGGCGATGCTGGTGGTGTGCTCGCTTGCGCTTGTGACATCGCAGCACAAGGCGCGCAAGTTGTTTATCGCGTTCGAGCAGGAGCAGGAGCGCACCCGGGCGCTCGAGGTCGAGTTCGGCCAATTGCAACTCGAGCAGTCCACCTGGGCAATGCACGGACGTATAGAGAAGATCGCGAGCGACCGTCTTCGGATGCGCTCGCCGGACTCCAAGCGGATCCAGCTTGTGCCACCTCCGGAGGCGACGCGGTGAATTTTTCCACCAGTCCCGTGCTCGAACTGCGCCTGCCGCTATGGCGTTCACGCTTCCTGATCGTTCTGTTCTTCTCGGGGTTTGCGGTTCTGGCCGGTCGAGCCGTCTACCTGCAAGGATGGAACGACGATTTTCTTAGAGCCAAGGGAGAGTCGCGTTACAGCCGTGTGATCGAAGTCAGCGCGAATCGCGGCCGGATCCTCGACAGAAACGGCGAGGCCCTCGCCGTATCGACGCCGGTGAAATCCATCTGGGCGATACCGGGTGACGTCAGCTTTGAACCGGAAAAGCTCGTACGGCTGGCGCAGTTGCTGGACCTGTCGAAAGAGGATGTCCGGAAGCGGATCGATGGCGCAGGCGTTGACTTCGTGTACATGAAACGTCAGGTGCCACCGGAAGTGGCGGACCGGATCGCGGAATTGCGCATCCCGGGACTGGGTCAAAGCCGCGAGTACCGTCGTTACTACCCCGGGGGCGAGGTCATGGCGCATGTGCTCGGATTCACCGGGGTGGATGATTCCGGTCAGGAAGGCATCGAACTCGCGTTTCAGAAGGATCTTGCGGGAGCGGCGGGCAGTCGCAGGGTAATTCGTGATCGACGCGGCCAGGTCGTCGAGGATCTCGAATCGATCCGTGCGGCGCAGGAGGGGCGCGATCTGACTCTGTCGATCGACGCGAAGATCCAGAGCCTTGCATTCAGCCAGCTGAAGGCGGCGATAGAGCAGAACCGCGCGAAGGCGGGCGGGGTAATGGTCCTCGATGCCTTGACGGGCGAGGTTCTGGCACTCGCGAATCTGCCTTCCTATAACCCGAACAACCGTTCAAAGCTTGTCGGCGAACAATTGCGTAATCGGGTGCTCACCGACACTTTCGAACCCGGTTCGACGATGAAACCTTTCACCGTCGCGCTTGCCTTGGAGCTTGGCAAGATCACGCCCGAAACCGTGATTCAGACGTCACCCGGAAAACTTACTGTGGGCTCGGCGACTATCTCGGACGCGCATCCTCACGGTGCGCTGTCGGTTGAGGAAGTCATCCAGAAGTCGAGCAACGTTGGTACGGCGAAGATTGCGCTTGGACTCGAACGCGAAGACATGTGGGGCATGTTCCATCACGCGGGATTCGGCACCGCGCCGCCGGTCCAGTTTCCCGGAGCGGTCGCGGGAAAGCTTAGACCGGCGAAGTCATGGCGACCGATCGAGCAGGTAACCATGTCCTACGGCTACGGCCTGTCCGTGTCGCTTCTTCAGCTGGCCCGTGCGTACTCGATATTTGCCCGGGACGGCGAGCTGGTTCCGGTGAGCTTCCTCAAGACCAACGGACCGGTTTCGGGGGAGCGCGTACTTTCGCCCTCGACCGCGATCGCCATGCGCAGGATGCTTGAGATGGCTGCATCCAACGGGGGCACCGCTCCCAAGGCGCAGATCATGGGCTACCGGGTCGCGGGCAAGACCGGCACCGCTCACAAGCAGGAAGGCGGTCGCTACGCGGATCGCAAGTACCGCGCGTCCTTCGTCGGGCTTGCGCCTGCGAGCAATCCGAGGCTTGTCGTCGCCGTGATGATCGACGAGCCGACTGCCGGCAAGTACTTCGGCGGCGATGTCGCTGCGCCCGTGTTTTCGAAGGTGATGGAAGGCGCGTTACGCCTTCTCGGCGTGGTGCCCGATGCGCCGATGAAGCCGATCGTTATGCCTCCCGAGGGCGCCGAAGTGCAGGAGAGCATCTGAGCGTGGAATGCCAGTGGACGACACCGTCAACCGAATACTCGACGAGCTGCGAAAACAGGGGGTCAGTGTGACCTCGCTGTGCACCGACAGCCGGTGCGTCGCGCCGGGCGACGTGTTTCTCGCCTATCCGGGGGGACGGGCGGACGGAAGACGTCATATTGGTGCCTCGATCGCGCGCGGTGCGTCGGCGGTGCTGTGGGAGCGCGATGGCTTCGACTGGGATTCGGGATGGACTGTTCCCAATGTTTCCGTGACGGGGCTGCGTGCAGTTGCCGGGCATGTTGCGCATGTGGTGTATGGAAAACCGTCGGAGCGCTTGTGGATTGCCGGAGTGACCGGAACGAACGGCAAGACGTCGGTAAGCCAATGGATCGCGCAGGCATTCTCATTCCTCGGGCGCCGTTGCGGCGTGATCGGGACTCTTGGCACCGGGTATCCCGGCGCCCTGCAGGCATCCATCAACACGACCCCGGATGCGGTCGAGTTGCAAAAAGTGCTTGCGAAATTCGTATCGGATCGGGTGGATGCGGTGGCGATGGAAGCGTCATCGATCGGATTGCACCAGGGACGGGTCAACGGAGTACGTTTTGCGACGGCGGCCTATACGAATCTTTCGCGTGATCACCTCGACTATCACGGCAATATGGAGGAGTACGCGGCCGCCAAGCGCCGACTTTTCTTCACGCCCGGATTGTCCTCGTCGGTGCTCAATCTCGATGACGTCCAGGGCGTTGCAATTGCCGGCGAGCTCGCCGGCACGTCGGTGCAGCGCATCGGCTATAGCCTGTATGCCGGCGGGGCGGAGCGGGCAGGCGTCGACAGGTATCTCGAAGCGCGCGAAATCACGCTCTCGATGGGTGGCGCGAGTTTCCTGATGTCCGGATCGTGGGGCGAGGCGCGGATCGAAACGGCCGTGGTTGGACGGTACAACGTCGCCAACCTGCTCGCCGTCGCGGGGGTTCTCTTATCAGCAGGCGTCTCGCTTGAGGGGGTTGTTCAGGCGTTGCGCGCCGTTCGTCCGGTTGCAGGTCGGATGGAGCGCCACGGCGGCGACGATCAGCCTCTAGTGGTTGTCGACTACGCACACACGCCTGATGCGCTCGAGAAAGTTCTGGTCGCGTTGTCCGATATTGCTCGAAACACCGGCGGACGGCTTGTGTGCGTATTCGGTTGCGGCGGCGATCGCGATCGCGGCAAGCGGCCTCTGATGGCGGCGGTGGCGTGCCGTTACTCCGATCACATCGTGATCACCTCGGATAACCCGCGCGCCGAAGATCCGCGGGCTATCGTCGACGAAATTCTTCATGGTGTGGATCGCTCGAGCGGAATTCCCCTGGATGTTATTTCCGACCGTTCGGTGGCGATTGGCCATGCAGTGCGGCTTGCGGGAGCGCGGGACATCGTCCTGCTTGCAGGCAAGGGACATGAGGACTATCAGGAGATCGGCGGCCGGAAGCTTCCGTTCTCGGACAGTGCGGAAGCCGAGCGCGCACTCGGGGAGTTCAAATCGTGATGACGCTCGCCGAGGCGGCAGCAATGGCAGATGCCGAACTGCGCGGGCCCGCAGGGCTCGCGATCGCGCAGGTGTCCACCGATTCCAGGAAACTGCCGGCGGCGGCCTTGTTCGTGGCACTGCGCGGCGAGAAATTCGACGGCCACGACTATGTGCCCGCCGTGCGCGATGGCGGTGCTGCCGCGGCGATGGTCGATGCACGTGGAGCAGCTTCGCTGGTTGATTGTGGCCTGCCGTTGCTCGTCGTTGAGGATACCCGCAAGGGACTGGCACGTCTCTCGGGTGGCTGGCGGCGCCGGTTCTCCTTGCCTTTGATCGCCGTCGTGGGATCGAACGGCAAGACCACGGTCAAGGAAATGATTGCCTCGATTCTCAGGGCGCAATTTCCCGCGATTCAGGGGAGCGAGAGCGTCCTGGTGACCGAAAGAAACCTCAACAACGACATTGGCCTTCCGCTCACGCTTCTTCGTCTGCGAGAGCAGCATTCCTGTGCGGTCGTCGAAATCGGGATGAATCACCCCGGAGAGACCGGCGAACTCGCCCCGCTGGCGGCGGCCACGATCGGTGTGATCAACAACGCGCAACGCGAACACCAGGAATTCATGCATTCGGTGGAGGCCGTTGCGCTCGAGCATGCGGCGCTTTTGGAGTCCCTCGAACCCGGAGCTGTCGCGGTGATCAATGCCGACGACGGGAACGCGCAGTTGTGGCGCAACGTAGCGAGTCGTCGGGCACTACGCGTGCTTGACTTCGGTCTGCGAGCCGGGACCGTCACGGGAAGTTACGAAAGTCATCCCGAAGGGACGCGTGTTTCCGTGCATTTTCCCGAGGGGGCCGCGGAGATCAACCTGCATGCGTTCGGTGAGCACAATGTCCGGAACGCGCTCGCCGCCGTGGCCGCGACATTCGCTGCCGGAATCCGTCTCGACTCTGTGCGTATCGGTCTGGAGTCCTTTCGTCCGGTCAAGGGTCGGCTGGAGAGAAAGCGCAGCCGCTGCGGTGCCACCCTGCTCGATGACACATACAACGCAAACCCGGATTCGGTGCGGGCTGCGATCGATGTACTCGCGCACGCCCCCGGACCGCGCGTTCTGGTGCTCGGTGACATGGGCGAAGTGGGCACAAAAGGCGCCGAATTTCACGCGGAGATCGGACGATACGCCAAGGAAAGCGGGATCGAACGCCTGTTTGCCGTCGGTGAGCTCGCGCGGGAATCGGTCACGGCTTTCGGGCGGGACGCCACGCATTTCGACAGCACGGACGCGATGGCACCGGCGATCGACGATGTTCTGAATGCCGCATCGACGGTTCTAGTGAAGGGGTCGCGGTTCATGCGGATGGAACGTGTTGTCGCGGTTCTCGAGGGGGCTGCATGCTGCTAGAACTGGCGCAATGGCTGAGCGCCGAGTTTCGCGCGTTCGCGGTGTTCAATTACATAACCCTGCGGGCCGTACTTGCGTGCCTTACGGCGCTTGCGATCTCGCTGATCGCGGGTCCGATCGTCATTCGCAAACTGACTGCCTACAAGATTGGCCAGGCAATCCGCGAAGACGGTCCGCAGACCCATCTCGCCAAGGCGGGCACTCCGACGATGGGTGGTGCATTGGTGCTTATCGCGATCCTGATCACCACGCTGCTCTGGGCTGATCTCGAAAACCGGTTCGTATGGGTGGTACTGATGGTGACCTTCGGGTTTGGCGCAATCGGGTGGGTGGACGACTATCGCAAGGTCGTCTACCGCAATCCGAAAGGCTTGTCGGCGGGAGCAAAATTCTTCTGGTCATCGCTTATAGGGCTGGTCGCGGCCGTCTACCTGGCGTTCGCGGTGTCAGTCCCGTCCAATCAGCAAATCCTCGAACTCTTCATGGCGTGGATGCGCAGCGGATTCGAAATGAATCTGCCGCCCAAGGCGGACCTGATTGTTCCGTTTTTCAAGAACGTCGCCTATCCGCTCGGTGTCTTTGGTTTCATCGGGCTCAGCTATTTCGTTATCGTGGGCACGAGCCACGCCGTCAATCTTACTGACGGCCTGGACGGCCTCGCGATCATGCCCGCGGTCATGGTGGGCAGCGCGCTCGGCATATTCGCCTATGTGGTCGGCAATTCGGTGCATTCCAAATACCTGCTGTTTCCGTTCATTCCCGGATCGGGCGAGTTGCTCGTGTTCTGCGCGGCGCTGGCAGGAGCGGGGCTTGGTTTCCTCTGGTTCAACGCCTATCCCGCCGAGGTTTTCATGGGTGACGTTGGCGCACTGTCTCTCGGGGCCGCACTTGGCACCGTGGCGGTGATTACGCGACAGGAAATTGTGCTCTTCATCATGGGGGGCGTGTTCGTTGCCGAGACGCTGTCGGTGATGGTGCAGGTCACATATTTCAAATACACCAAGCGCAAGTACGGGAAGGGGCGGCGAATTCTCCGGATGGCACCCCTGCATCACCATTTCGAGGAGACGGGCTGGAAGGAAACTCAGGTCGTGGTCCGATTCTGGATCATTACCATGATGCTCGTGCTGTTCGGTCTTTCGACGCTGAAGCTTCGCTGATGGCAAATGCAGCCCGCGCCCACAATCACGCGACCGGATTTGGCGAGTTGGACGTGATCAGACTCGCGGGAAGGCATGTCGTGGTGCTCGGCCTCGGAGAGACGGGTGTGTCGACCGCGAAATGGGCGCATGCACACGGGGCGAAGGTCACCGTGGTCGACACCCGCTCCGCACCGCCCGGGCTTGTGTCCCTTCGCGCCGCGCTGCCTGGGTGCGAGATACGCCTTGGCGGTTTTTCGACGGACGTCCTTGCCGCCGCTGACCTGATAGCGATCAGCCCTGGAATCGCGTTGTCGGAGCCCGCAGTCGCCGGCGCGATTTCCTCCGGCGTTCCCGTGATCGGTGATGTCGAATTATTCGCCCGGGCAACCAAGGGATGCGCGTCGAAAATCATCGCGATTACCGGAACCAACGGGAAAAGCACGGTGACGGCGCTTGTAGGCGCGATGTGCAAGCGCGCGTCGCTGGACACCGAGGTGGCGGGGAACATCGGCCCGGCGATTCTGGACGCGCTTGCAAGGCGGGAGTCCGCCGGGGCTATGCCCGAGGCCTGGGTGCTCGAGTTGTCGAGCTTCCAGCTCGAGGCGACCTCATCGCTTGCACCGGACGCGGCGGCGGTTCTGAACGTCACCGAAGACCATCTCGACCGGTATGAATCGATCGAACCGTATGCGGCGGCGAAATCCAGGATTCTCGAACACGCGCGGGTGCAAGTTCTGAATCGCGACGACCCGCGCACCCTGGCCATGTCGCGTTTCGGTCGTGACTCGATCACCTTCGGGCTCGGGATCGCCGAGCGGGACACCGACTTTGGGCTTGTCCGCGTTTCGGGTGATATCTGGCTCGCCCGCGGTACGACGCCCCTGATGCGAATCGTGGACATGCAGATTGCCGGTTTGCATAACGCGGCGAATGCGCTCGCAGCGCTTGCGATCGCGCGCGCGATAGGACTCGCTCTCGCCCCATCGCTCGCGGCACTCCAGGACTTCCGGGGTCTTCCGCACCGCGTGGAACTCGTGCGCGAGGATGGTGGTGTTCGCTGGTACGACGATTCGAAGGGCACCAATGTCGGTTCGACAGTTGCTGCGCTGAGCGGACTTGCCATTGACGATTCAAAGGTTGTCCTGATCGCAGGAGGAGATGGGAAATCCCAGGACTTCACGCCGCTCAAGGCTGCGGTGACTGCAGCCGCGCGTTGCGTGGTCCTGATCGGTCGTGACGCGCCCGAGATCGAACGGGCGATTGACGGTTCAGGCGTCGATATCCGCTACGCGACCACGATGGACGAAGCGGTCGCCATTGCTTCAGTTGAGGCGAAAGCCGGCGACGCGGTTCTTTTGTCCCCCGCCTGCGCAAGCTTCGACATGTATCGGGACTATCTGCATCGCGCCGAAGTCTTCCGAAGCGCGGTGCAAAGGATCCAGCGTGGCCGCTAGCATCCTTGGCAGCGGACAGATAAACGGCATCCGCGGTTCTACCTCGGATTTCGACGAAGGGCTGCTCTGGTCGGCGCTCCTGCTTCTCGCGATCGGTCTGGTGATGGTCTATTCCTCCTCGATTTCGATGGCCGAAGGGAGTCGCTTTACCGGTGGAAGCTCGGTGTATTTCCTGACCCGGCATCTCGCATTCCTTCTGGTAGCTACGCTCGCGGCGATGCTGGCGTTCCAGGTCCCGATCCGCGTCTGGCAACGATTCGCGCCGTGGTTGTTTCTCGGCGCGGTTGTTCTGCTGGCGCTCGTGCTTGTGCCGGGAGTTGGCCGAGAGGTCAACGGCGCCCGTCGCTGGATCGGCCTTGGCGTCGCAAATCTGCAGCCCTCTGAACTGATGAAGCTCGCGACGGTGATCTATGCGGCGGACTACACCGCGAGGAAGACCGCACACATGCACAGCTTCAAGCGAGGCCTGTTGCCGATGCTTGGCGTAATGCTGGTCGTCGGCTGGCTGCTCTTGCGTGAACCGGACTTCGGCGCATTTGTAGTGATTACCTGCATTGCGACCGGCGCACTGTTCCTGGGAGGCATGAATGCGCGCTGGTTCGTGGGCCTGTTGGCGCTGTTCGCCGTGGGATTTGCGGGTCTCGTGGTGTCTTCCCCCTATCGCCTGCAACGCATTTTCGGATTCATGGATCCGTGGGCGGATCCATACGGCAAGGGCTATCAACTTTCGCACGCACTGATTGCCTTCGGGCGTGGCGAGTGGCTGGGTGTCGGTCTAGGCGCGAGCGTTGAGAAGCTCCAGTACCTGCCGGAGGCGCACACCGACTTCTTGCTTGCAGTGATCGGGGAGGAGCTCGGATTTGCCGGAGTGATGCTCGTGATCGGGCTGTTTGCATGGCTAGTGATCCGCGCCTTTGTGATCGGCAGACTTGCGGTATCTCTCGAACGCCCCTACGCAGCGCTTGTTGCGCAGGGTGTTGGTGTTTGGCTGGGGGTGCAGACGCTGATCAACATGGGCGTGAATCTCGGTGTGCTACCGACCAAGGGACTCACGCTTCCGCTGATGAGCTTCGGCGGCAGCGGGATTCTTGCCAATTGCGTTGCGATCGCGATCCTCATGCGGGTTGACTGGGAAAACCGTGCCCTGATGCGGGGGGAGGCTGCATGAAACACCGCATTCGTCTCTGCCTGCAGGAGGCGCGTTCATGAGAACGCTGATGATCATGGCCGGCGGAACCGGTGGTCACGTTTTTCCGGGGCTTGCCGTTGCCGATCACCTGCGGGGACTCGGTTGGAGCGTGATCTGGCTAGGCAGTCGCGCAGGCATGGAGGCGAAGCTGGTGTCTGCGCGCGGGTATCCCATGGCACTGATCGATTTTTCGGGTCTTCGCGGCAAGGGTTTTGTGGCGATCGCGATGCTGCCACTGCGCCTGCTGCGCGCTTTCTGGCAAAGCCTTCGGGCGATCGTTAAACATCGGCCCGATGTGGTGCTTGGGCTCGGTGGCTACGTCTCGTTTCCTGGTGGAATGATGGCACGGCTGCTCGGAAGGCCGCTTGTGCTTCATGAACAGAATTCGGTGGCGGGCCTCGCGAATCGTGTTCTTGCCGTGGTTGCCAGCAGGGTACTCGCGGCGTTTCCAGGTGCCTTGCGTAAGGCGCAAGTGGTCGGAAACCCGGTCCGCAGGGAAATCGTCGCGTCGCCACCTCCAGACATTCGGTACGGGTCCAGAACCGGTCCGTTGCGCCTGCTCGTGGTCGGAGGCAGCCTTGGGGCGAAACCGATTAATGACGTGGTCCCGCGCGCGATCGCCTTGCTCTCGGGGGAGTCCCGCCCGGTGGTAACGCATCAGGCCGGTGCGAAACATGTGGACGGTCTCAGGTCGCTCTACCTTGAAGCTGGCGTGACGGCGAGTGCGGTGCCGTTCATTGACGACATGGCATCCGCCTACCGTGATGCCGATGTAGTCGTGTGCAGGGCGGGAGCGCTCACGGTTTCCGAACTTTCCGCCGCCGGCGTGGCCAGCGTCCTCATTCCGTACCCGTTCGCGGTGGATGACCACCAGACGGGAAACGCAAGGCACCTCGCCGATTCGGGCGCTGCGATCCTTCTTTCGCAACAGGACCTGACGCCGGAGCGGCTTGCTTCCCTGATTTCCGGCTTCACGAGGGATGCCCTGTCCGTGATGGCACGGAAGGCCCGCGCGCTTGCGATGCCACAGGCGGCGGAGCAGGTTGCAGACGTATGCATGGAACTGGCGCGATGAAGCACAAGGTCAAACGCATACATTTTGTCGGGATCGGTGGATCCGGCATGAGCGGCATTGCCGAGGTGCTGGCGACACTCGGCTATCAGGTGAGCGGGTCGGACCTGTCTGCGAACGCTGCCACCGAGCGGTTATCCGGCATCGGTGTCCGAGTTGTCCTCGGACATGAGGCCGGCAATGTCATTGACGCGGATGCCGTCGTGATTTCGTCCGCTGTAAAGAGCGACAACCCGGAGGTGATCGCGGCCCGCACACGGCGGATCCCCGTCGTACCGCGTGCGTTGATGCTTGCCGAACTGATGCGGCTGAAGCAGGGTATCGCCGTGGCGGGTACGCACGGAAAGACCACGACCACAAGCCTGGTCGCGAGCGTGTTGGCCGAGGGGGGCTTTGATCCGACATTCGTGATCGGCGGTCGGCTGACCGCAGCGGCTTCGAATGCCCGGTTGGGCGCAGGCGAGTTCATCGTGGTCGAGGCTGATGAATCCGATGCCTCCTTCCTGCATCTCCAGCCCGTGATCGCGGTCATCACGAACATCGACGCGGATCACATGGAGACCTACCAGCACGACTTCGCCAGGCTGAAGCAGGCGTTCATCGCTTTCCTTCAGAACCTGCCCTTCTACGGTAGCGCCGTCCTGTGCATCGACGACGCGAACGTGCGCGAGATACAACCCCTGGTGTCCAAGCCGGTGATCACCTATGGATTCCGCGAGGACGCGATGGTGCGGGCGGTGAACGTCGTCGCCGGCGAAAAAATGAGCTTTACAGCGCTGCGCGATGGGTCATCTCCCCTTGATATTTCGCTGAACCTTCCCGGACGTCACAACGTCCTGAACGCACTGGCCG
>CANIEV010000120.1 GCA_947466535.1 Betaproteobacteria bacterium | reverse complement strand
TGTAGGTGCTGCTGGCGCCCACCAGCAGCGTATGGCCGTCGGGCGGGGATTTGATCACCTGTTCGACCGCGATGATGGTGTTCGCTCCCGGACGATTCTCCACCACCACCGGCTGGCCCCAGGTTTCGGACATGCGTTGCGCGACGATGCGCGCGAGGATGTCGTTGCTGCCGCTGGGAGGAAAAGCCACCACGATGCGCATGGGTCGTGAAGGAAATCCCGATGCGCCCTGTGCCAGGGCGAATCCGGACGAGAGCAGGCAGGCAAGAGCCAAACCGGTGCGTATCCACTGCTTCATCGTGATCTCCTTGAAGCCTCAAGCAAGGGCGTACAGAAACCGATTATCACGGATGACGTCCGGTTCCGCAGGGCCGGACGGCCGACTTGCTTCGCGTTCGGGCGGTCAAGCGTACAGCGAAGGGCTGGTCACATCGAATTCGTAGATCCAGTTGGCGCGGTAAGAGTTGTTCGACGGGTCGCGCCATTGCTGCCATTTGTAGGTGAGGTCGCGCTTGAGCCGGGCCCAGGGCGTGCGCAGGTGCAGCGCATGGCGCCGCGCACGCGCACCGAGTTGAACCCGTGTGGCGCGCCCGCGCCGGATGGATTCATACAGGGAGAAGGCCGAGGCGAGGTCGGCCGGATGTCGCGCGAGCGAGGCGGCGAGCGCATAGCCGTCCTCGATCGCCTGGCCCGCACCCTGCGCGAAGAAGGGCAGCATAGGATGCGCTGCGTCGCCCATCAGCGTCACCCTGCCCGCGCTCCACGTATCGAGCGGATCACGGTCGAACAGGCCCCACTTGTAGATCGTGTCGGATTCTTCGAACAGGGTGTGCAGCTTTGGATGCCAACCTGTATAGGCGGTCTTCACTTCCTCGACCGTGCTCGGCAGCGTCCAGGACTCCTCGACCCAGTCCTTCGTTTCGTACACCGCGACGAAATTGACTAATGCTTGTCCGCGCACGTGGTAGTGGACGACATGGCCGTTGGGTCCGAGCCAGACGTGACTCATCGGCAATACATGATCCTTCGGCAGGCGATCCACCGGCACCAGCCCGCGCCAGCACATGCAGCCGGTGAACTGTGGCTTGAGTTCTCCAAAGAGCGCGTTGCGCACAACCGATTTGATTCCGTCGGCGCCGATGACGACATCGAAGTTTTTCGATGCGCCATCGGCAAAGAACACCGTCACCGAGTCGGTTTGGTTGTCGATCGAAGCGCATCGGGCTGAAAGATGGATCCTCTCCGGAGGGATCGGCGCGGCGAGGATGCGGTGCAGGTCCGCACGGTGAACAAGGTAATAGCCAGCGCCGTACTTGGCTTCGAAAACATTCTTGATCGGCGAGCGGAACAGTTCGCGGCCGCTTTGCCAGTCCGACCCCATGAATCCTTCCGGTTCATGGGCGATCTGCATCATCGGTGTCTCGAGATCAAGTGCGCGAAACACCTGAAGCGCGTTCGGGCTGATCTGGATACCGGCGCCGATCTCCGAGAGTTCGGACGCCTGTTCGTAGACTTCGACGTCGAAGCCACGGCGCATCAGCGCGTTGGCGGCGACGAGCCCCCCTATTCCCGCGCCGATGACGGCAATACGCAGGGGCCGACTCATGTGGGCGATCTTTCTTTGCTGTTATGCGGAACTTGCATGTGTAATCCGGTACCGTTGGCAGGCCCGTAGAATAACCGCGACCGGCATTCTCGTTCCAGCGCCCGTGGCAAGATCCGGCGCTTTCATTTACCGCGCCAGCGTGTGTGATTCCGTTGCGACGCGGCCTCGTTTTTTCAGGAGATTGATGGCTATCTATGCGATCGGTGATGTCCAGGGCTGCTTTGAGGAACTCGAGGCGCTGATTGGCTCATTGCCCTATTCGGCGGCCCGGGATCGCTTCTGGTTCGTGGGTGACCTGGTCAATCGCGGGCCGCAATCGCTCGAGGTGCTTCGGCTTGTTCGTGCGCTGGGCGACAAGGCGGTCGTGGTGCTTGGAAATCACGATCTGCATCTGGTGGCGCGCGCACTGGGCAGTGTCCGAGCACGGAAGGACGATACGCTCGATGAGGTGCTCGGTGCTCCGGACGCGCAGTCTCTGATCGACTGGCTGCGCTCGCTTCCGCTGCTCCACGTGGACGGATCTGCGGTGATGGTGCACGCGGGGCTGCTGCCGCAATGGTCGGTGGCGCAGGCGGCCGCGCTCGCGTGCGAAGTTCAGGCGGCGCTGTCCGGACCGGAGCACCGTGAATTCGTCGCGCGTCTCTATGGGAGCCGGCCGGACCGCTGGAGCGACACTCTCGAAGGTGCGGACCGGCTTCGCGTGATAGTAAACGCGATGACGCGGATGCGGTTTTGCACTGACGATGGCGTCATGGATTTTCATGCCAAGGGCGAGACTTCGGCCGCACCGCCGGGATACGGTCCGTGGTTCGATGTCCCCGGACGCGCGAGCGCGGGTGCAGCGATCATCTGCGGGCACTGGTCCGCTCTCGGGCTGAAGCTGCGCCCCGATCTGGTTGCGATCGACACCGGCTGTGTGTGGGGCGGCAGCCTCACGGCAGTCCGTCTCGACGATCGCAAGGTGTTTCAGGTGCCGCGCGGGAACGCGAAAGCAGTCTAGGGAGCCACTGAACAAGGGGGCTACGCCCCCTCGTAACTCCCCCATCTTAGAGGGAACGCTGAACCTTCAAGCCTCGAAATTGGACTTGATCAGCGATTCCTTAGGGAATATCTGAACAAGGGGGCATCGCCCCCTTGTATATCCCCCACTCCAGAGGGCTGCTCTGTTCGATTCGTTGCACAATTGGGAAGTAATCAGAGCTTCCCTAGGGAAGCTCTGTCTTCCTGGCCGCGTTTGGCTGTGGTTGAACCAAGAGCTTCCAGCGCCGCGGCGATATCTGCACGGGATCGTTCGGCGAGTGCGCGCCGATCCCCGCCTTGCGCGGGAATCGGCCCAAGGAATTCAAGCCGCGCCGACATTCGGCGTTGCGACACGATCATCCAGATGGACTTGATGAGCGAGTCGTCGCCCACATAGGACGCCGCGCGCGTCAGCCGTCCGTTCGTATCGCTGTAGCGCAGCACTACGGGCACGATCGTTGAAGCGGTATCCACGGCGGGCTGGAACAGCGCCGCGTGAAAACGCTGGACCGATTCCCCGTGGGAGGTGGTGCCCTCGGGAAATATCGCGACAGGCCGTTGCTCGCGCAGTGCCTCGGCCACGCGTTCGCTCGTGCGGCGAGCGGCGCTCTTGCTGCCGCGCTCGATATAGAGCGTGCCTGCGTGCGTCACGAGTGTGCCGACGAGCGGCCAGTCGCCGATCTCCGATTTGGCGACAAAGGTGACTGGAAGGACCGCGTCGAGCAGGAAAATGTCCAGCCATGACACATGATTGAGCACAAACATCGTGCCGCCTGAGGCAAGCGTGGGCGCATGCGGTACATCGAGGCGAATCGCGAGCAACGCGAACAGTTCCCTCGACCAGCGCCGGATCTCGCGTGTCCGCCGCGCGCTCGACCACCGCGGAAATCCGAAACTTACCCGGACGAGGCCCCGAACGAGATGCAGGGCAAGACGGAGTATCCGCAGGAGACGAAGCGGAATCGGCGAGCGAGCGGGCGCAGGCGGCAAAGTCAATGAACGCGATGGCGATGAAGGGTGGCGGCAGTGCGCGCGAAACAGGGAGCGTTGGAACCCGATTCTAGCGGGTGGTAGAAACGACACAAGGGCGCCGGATGCACTCCCGCGCCCACTTTGTTCTGCGAAACGAGTCTAGTGCGAAACCCGGGTAATGCCACTGCCCGAAAGCAGGCGCACGCGTTCGCCGGGTTTGAATTCCTCGTCGGCTTCCTGGGTGATCGCACGAAGCTCGCCGTTGTCGAGTTTCACAGTGATCTCTAGGCCCTTCTTTTCGGTGACCTTGCGCTCGATCATGTTGCCGGCGACCCCGCCCGCGACCGCGCCGAGTATCGAGCCGATGGTCGAGCCCTTTCCACCACCGATGTTCGATCCGGCAACACCGCCGACTGCGCCGCCGGCGATTGCGCCGACCGGTCCCTGCTCGCCTTCGATAGTCACATGACGGACACTCTCGACCACACCCATGCGCACCGTCTGCTCGCCGCGTGTCTGGCGCGAGGAATAGACGCTGCCCGAACTGGAACTGCCTGCGCATCCGGCAAGAAGCGTGCTTGCTGCAATCGTCGCGAGCAGGGTGATCCGAAAGCCGTTGTTCATTTGCTGCTCCTTGCTTACCAGGGTTTGCGCCCGAAGCTCGCCTTGAACTTCTCGGCGATCTGCTCGCGGCTCGCTTCATGATTCTGTCCGCCGCGTGATGCAATCTTGAGGGAGCCCATCAGCGAGGCCAGCTCGCCGGTGGTCTGCCAGTCGAATCCGTTGGCGATGCCGTACAGCAACCCGGCACGGTAGGCGTCACCGCACCCGGTCGGATCGATCACCGCATCCGGTTTAACGATCGGGATGTCATGGCGTTGACCGCCGGCGAATATCGTCGAGCCTTCCGGACCGCGAGTCAGCACCAGTGCCTTGACGCGCTTGGCGAGGTCGTCGAGTGATTTCCCGGTCTTTTCCTCGAGCATCTTGCCCTCGTAGTCATTGACCGCAATATAGGTCGCGCGTTCCGCGAATCCGAGCAATTCCTCGCCCGAGAACATCGGCAGTCCCTGGCCAGGATCGAAAATGAATGGAATGTTGGCATCGGCGAGCTGCTGCATGTGTGAAACCATGCCCTCGCGCCCGTCGGGCGCGACGATGCCAAGCGAAACGTTTTTCGCGTCGCCTACCTTGTTCAGGTGCGAATGATTCATGGCGCCGGGATGGAAGGCGGTGATCTGGTTGTCGTCGAGGTCGGTGGTGATGAAGGCTTGGGCGGTGAGCGTGCCTTCCACTTTGCGGATGTGGGTGCGGTCC
This sequence comes from Betaproteobacteria bacterium, assembly GCA_947466535.1. Taxonomy (GTDB): domain Bacteria; phylum Pseudomonadota; class Gammaproteobacteria; order Burkholderiales; family SG8-39; genus CAMBSA01. Next base: position 7,864 of record CANIEV010000120.1, on the reverse strand, counting down.
AGCCCGAGCCGGTCGAGGCGGTAGAAATACGGATCGGCGTCGTCGCCGACGGTCGCCATGATCTGCGGCTTTCCGCCGAGTAATTGCAGGTTGTAGGCAATGTTTCCGGCGCAGCCGCCGAATTCGCGCCGCAGGTCCGGCACGAGAAACGCGACGTTGAGGATATGGATCTGTTCCGGAAGGATGTGTTCCTTGAACCGGCCCTGGAAGACCATGATGTTGTCGTAGGCGATCGAACCGAGTATCAGTGTGCGCATGGGAGTGGTGGGTTTGTGGAAAATAAAAGCGTCAGTGGAAAGTCCGGGCTTGAGTCCGGCCGAGGCCGCAGATTACGCGAGTGCGGTGCTCAGGGATGGAAAAGATAGAGTCGGTAGCTGGTGGCCTTGAGAGCGGATGCTTCGATGAAAACGCGCACCGGCTGCTCGCTGCTCGGCGCGAAGATGCGACTCTCGGCACGCGAGGCGTTCTGGCCGAGATAATCGCCGGGCTGTAACACCCGGCGCGCGAGCGGCTGGTCGCGGTCGTCGGTGAGCGTCAGTTCCAGGGCAGGATAGGCCTGCGGGAAGGGCGCGCGGTTTCGCAGCGTCGCGGCAAGCACCATCACGCCGGGATTGTTCGGGTGGCCCTGAAGGTCCGAGGTCTCGATGCTCAGGAGTTCGGAACGGCGCGGCAACGGCAGTTCGCAGCCAAGGGCCGCGCAGAATTCTTCAAGGTACGGTTTGGTTTCGGGCAGAAGCAAAGCGATCGTGCCCCGATATTGAAATGCCGCCTGCGCGCCAAGCGCGATCAGCAGGGCCGCGATACCCCCAATCCAGAGCGCGGTGCGGCGCTTGTGCGGCTTCGGGCCGAAGTCGAGCAGGACCGGGTCTTGAGGCTCGGGGGCCATCACGGGTTCGGTTGCCATCGGTGCAGCTTCCACCGCCGATTCGTGCGCCCCCGGGACGGCGGTTGCCGACTCGCCCCCGCCTTCATCCGACCTGGTAGTCGCTTCCTCACTCCCGGAATCCGGTGTGGCGTTCTGTTCCGGGCCCGCATCCAACGCGTCGATACGATCTACATCTTCTGCAGCGGCGCCGGCTGAATCCGTGACGGATTCGCGTTCCGGAAGATTCTCCGCCAACACGTTGACATGCGACTCGGACCGGGCGTCCTGACGAGGTGCAGCGTCAATCTCCGAGCCCGGCATTTCTTCTTCGGGCGGATGGACTTCGGATTGTGGATCGTACGGGGTCTCGGTTTTCGCGAACCTGAGGCGACTTGAGTCGTATTCGGGTTCCAGCGCTGAACTTGCGAGAAGATCAATGCCACTCCCGGCGCTGATGTCGAGATTCGGCATGGATTCATGCACGGCGTCGGTGCCGTATTCCCGCGCTGCAGATTCGTCCGGAGCGGAGGGCGAATCTGACGTTCCCCGCGCGGCCGCGTCGTCGGCGACCGGTTCAATGAGTGCGCGGCGCGCGTCAAAAACCGTCATGCATTTGCCGCAGCGTACCCAGCCGTTTCTCGCCGTGAGCTGAAGTTCCGTGACGCGGAACTCTGTGCTGCAGGCGCTGCAGCGGGTGATCAGCACGCGGCCTCGCGTCGCGTGCCGTGCAGACACACCCAGCCATCGTCTTCGTCCGGTGGCGCGAGATTGAACCAGGGGCGGTAACAATCGGCCACTTCCTGCCAATGGGAAGAGAGGATGCCGGACAGGGCGATCCGTCCGCCGACGCGCGTGTGGGCTGCGAGCGCAGGCGCAAGCACTTTGAGCGGGTTCGCGAGGATGTTCGCGATGACGATATCGGCCTGCATGGTCAGGGGCGCCTGCGTTGGCAGAAACTCGCACTCCACTTGGTTGGCCCGCGCATTGTTCCGCGCGGTCGCGAGCGCATCAACGTCGATGTCGGTGCCGATCGCGCTCCTGGCGCCGAGTTTCATTGCTGCGATGGCCAATATACCGGACCCGCACCCGTAGTCGATGACGGTTTCTCCGCGCCGAAGGTGCCGGTCCAGCCACTGGAGGCAGAGACGGGTCGTCGGATGACTGCCCGTCCCGAAGGCGCGCCCCGGATCGAGCACAAGCGTGATGGCGGACGGGTCGGGCGGTGTCTCCCAGGAGGGAACGATCCATAGCCTGTCGGAGATGCGGATCGGCGGGAACTGCGACTGGGTCTTTCGCACCCAGTCTTCGTCATCGATCGTCTCGATTTGTGTTGCGGGAACGGCGATGCCCAGTGCTGTGCAGGCGTCGGTGAGAAGTTGCCGCGCTTCGGGCGCCGACGCAGCCATCACCCTCAGCCGGAGTCGGGGCCAAGGGGCGGAATATTCGCCCGGTTCGTCGAACATAGGCTGCTCCTCGGGCGTTCCGGCGAGCGCATCCTCCGCGGTTACTGATAACGCTCCGGCCTCGAGCAGTGCGTCCGACAGGCGGTCGCCGATATCCCCGTCGATCTCGAAAACGAGTGCTGCCTGGGTCATGATCGGTGCATCGCGGAGGTTTGCGTCCCGGACGCGGGACCGGCCCGCTATTCCTCGCGGGCCTTCTTGTTGTCCGCGAGCTTGCGTTCCAGGAAGTGAATGGATACGCCCCCGCGGAGCACGCGGGTGTCCGACAACAGTTCCTGGTGCAGCGGGATGTTGGTCTTGATGCCCTCGACCACCATTTCCGACAGCGCTACCCGCATGCGGCGAATCGCCTGGTCACGGGTCGCGCCGTACGAGATCACCTTGCCGACCATCGAGTCATAGGTGGGCGGCACGGTGTAGCCCTGATAAACATGCGAATCCACGCGAATGCCGGGGCCGCCTGGTGAATGATACGAGGTGATCTTTCCCGGAGAAGGCACGAAGGTGAACGGATCCTCGGCGTTGATCCGGCACTCGATCGCGTGACCGCGCAGTTCTATGTCGCGCTGGCGGAATTCCATTTTTTCGCCCGCGGCGATGCGAATCTGCTGCTGGACGATGTCGATACCGGTGATCATCTCGGTCACAGGGTGCTCCACCTGGACGCGGGTATTCATCTCGATGAAATAGAACTCGCCGTTTTCGTACAGGAACTCGAAGGTACCCGCCCCGCGGTAGTTCATGCGTTTGCAGGCCTCGATGCAGCGCTCGCCGATCCGTGCCCGCATGCGCGGCGTCACGTCGGGAGCCGGGGCCTCCTCCATCACCTTCTGATGACGGCGCTGCAGCGAGCAGTCGCGCTCGCCCAGATAAACGAAATTCTTGTGTTCATCGGCGAGCACCTGGACCTCGATGTGGCGGGGATTCTCGAGGTACTTCTCCATATAGAGCATCGGGTTGCCGAAGGCGGTCTCGGCTTCGGTGCGTGTCAGGCTTACCGCGCTTTTGAGCGCGGCCTCGGTGTGGACAACCCGCATGCCGCGTCCGCCGCCGCCGCCTGAGGCCTTGATGATCACCGGATAGCCGATCTTGCGCGCAATCTTGATCACTTCTTCCGGTTCGGGCGGGAGCGCGCCCTCCGAGCCCGGAACCACCGGGACGCCCGCCTTGATCATCGCCTGTTTGGCGCTGACCTTGTCGCCCATCAGGCGGATGGTTTCGGGTCGTGGGCCGATGAATACGAAACCGCTTTTCTCGACCCGTTCGGCGAAGTCCGCATTCTCCGACAGAAATCCGTAGCCGGGATGAATCGCCTCGGAGTCGGTCACTTCGGCCGCGCTGATGATCGCAGGGACGTTCAGATAACTCTGCGTCGAAGGCGCGGGCCCGATGCAGACCGACTCGTCGGCGAGCTTCACGTACTTCGCCTCGCGGTCGGCCTCGGAATGGACGACAACCGTCCGGATGCCCATTTCACGGCAGGCGCGCTGGATGCGCAGCGCGATTTCGCCTCGGTTGGCGATCAGTATTTTTTCGAACATCGGGCGGGAATTCTAAGTGGGCGCAGTGGAAAGCGGTCGGTGGGGGCGGTTGACCGCGCCTCAGCCGATCACCACCAGAGGTTCGCCGTATTCGACCGGCTGGCCGTTTTCGATCAGGACTGCCTTGACTACCCCGTCGGCATCGGACTCGATCTCGTTCATGAGCTTCATGGCTTCGATGATGCAGATCGTCTGGCCTTTCTTGACCGTATCGCCGACTTCGACGAAGGCTTTGGTGGTCGGCGAGGACGCGCGGTAGAAGGTGCCGACCATCGGCGACTTGACCTCGTGTCCGGCGGGGACGGCGGGCGCCTCCGGCGCCGGGATGGCCGGAGCCTGTGTGGCACCCGAAGCGGGCGCGAACATTTGCATCGGGGCGGAGGGCGGCGGCAGCATGTAGGTCTGCTGCTGCATCTGTCCGCTGCGCACGATGCGCACCTTTTCCTCACCTTCGGTGACTTCGAGTTCGGCGATCCCGGATTCCTGCACCAGGTCGATCAATTTCTTGAGTTTGCGCAGATCCATACGGTCAAATCTCCTTCAGCGTCGCGGTACCGGCCCTGCGGCCTTTGCACCGATGCTGCTCTCAGCGACTGCCCTGCCGGGGTTGCAGGGCGTACTGGAGCGCGAGGTCATAACCCCGGCTGCCCAATCCGCAGATCGTTCCGACGGCGATATCGGAAAAATACGAGTGCTGACGAAAGGGCTCGCGGGCGTGAATGTTCGAGAGGTGCACTTCCACAAACGGGATGCTGACGGCGGAAAGCGCATCGCGGAGCGACACGCTGGTGTGGGTAAGGCCGCCGGGATTGATGACAATGAATGCAAATCCCTGCTTTTTCGCAGCATGAATTCGCTCGATCAGTGCACCTTCGTGATTGCTTTGGAATGCCTCAAGAACCACATTGTAGTCATGGGCAAGTTGCGCGAGACGCTGATTGATCTCATCCAGTGTCTCCCGGCCATAGATTTCGGGTTCGCGGGTTCCGAGCAGATTCAGGTTGGGTCCATGCACCACGAGAATCTTGCCGTGCGTGGACAACCCCTTTCTCGGGGCGCGTTTGGCGGTCACCATAGGTGCAAGTTTGCCGGAGATCGCAGCATCTTGTCTAGGCGAATAGACGGATTTAACCGAAAATCGGCCTCATGATCACGTAAAACCTCGTTCAAACGAGGAGTGGGCGCAGAAGAGCCTCGAGTTCCGCTTCGGATATGCCCCCAAGCTTGGTTTTTACCACTCGGCCGGCGCGGTCGATGACCAGCGTATAAGGGAGCCCGCCGATCTTGTTGCCAAGACGGCGACTGAGGTCGATCTGGTCAAGGCCACCGACGGTCAGAGGATAGTTAATCTTGTACTCTTTTGAGAAATCGCGGATTTTAGCGGCAGAATCGATACCGATGCCTACAATTTGGACGCCGTTCGCCCCGAATTTTTGCTGTGTCCTTATCAACGCCGGGATTTCTTCACGGCAGGGTTCACACCAGGTTGCCCAAAAATTCAGGACGAGAACCTTGCCCTTCCATTGCCCGAAGTTCTGCGGCGCCCCGGCTGCATCGGGCAGGGTGAGCTGCTGCAACTCCGCTATTGCGACGTCCTGCGGTGATGATTCGCCCCGCAGAAAGCGGTGAGCGCCGATCCCGGCGGCAATCGCGCTCACCCCGACCGCGGCGACGATCAACAGGCGGCGTCTTGCGTGCTCAGGCATCGTCTTCGACCTCCGCTTCATCCTCGATCAGGCGAGCAAGCGCCGAAATTCCGGCGCGATCGATCGGCTTACCCACCGCAGATGTCTTGATCGTGCTGCGTTCGTCGTTCAACGTGAATATTGAGAGATTCACCATCACGGCACCCAGATCGACCTTGAGCACCGAGACCGCCCGGGCCTGGTCGCCGGTGAAGCGGCGCTTCTCGCTCGCCTCGTACCGGATTTTCTGATTGATCAGGTGAAACTCGACTGCTTTCGGGTCGTCGGTGAACAATTGCAGATCGATGTCGCTATGGCGACCGGCCGTGCCCTTGAGTACCGGCCCGATGAGATAGGGGCGAAATTCCGCGAGCTCCTGCATCAGTTCAAGCGCGATTTCACGCAACTCGGCGAGACACTGCACTTGGTCTTCGTCCTGATACAAGGCCTGGTAGGCGTGCAGCTGCTCTTCGACTTCCTCGTTGCGCGGCAGAGAATGCGCGTCGTCAAGGCCGAGCTGGCGCGCAGCCTTGCGTTTGGCGAGCGCGAAATCATCGATTCCGTCCTCCGCCATGATCCGGGCGGCGGCGGCTGCGATTTGCAGCCGTAGGTTCTGTTGGCGCGCCTTGCCTGGAGGCATGAGCGGCTCCTGAAAAAAGCTCGATTCCCTGAGGGTACAGACCGTCGCCGCGTATCATAGCCCAAGCCGCCGGACGGCCGAGCCGGGATAGAATCCGAAATCGTCTTCCGATTGCAGTTCTACGTAAATAAGCGACCGTTCGCTACACGTTCAATGCATATTCATATTCTTGGTATCTGCGGCACCTTCATGGGCGGGATTGCGGTGATTGCCCGCGCAGCCGGTCACCGGGTCACCGGCTGCGACGCCAACGTGTACCCCCCGATGAGCACCCAGCTCGAGGAACAGGGAATCGAGCTGATCGAAGGTTTTGATCCCGGTCAGCTTGCGCTCGCCCCCGATCTCTGGGTAATTGGCAATGTCGTAGCCCGTGGCAATCCGCTGATGGAGGCGATTCTCGATCGCGGCGACCGTTATATTTCCGGGCCGCAATGGCTTGCAGAGAAAGTACTTTGCAGTAAGTGGGTACTAGCAGTCTCTGGGACGCACGGCAAAACGACCGCCTCGTCGATGCTCGCCTGGATCCTGGAGGCGAACGGCCGGAATCCCGGCTTCCTGATCGGCGGTGTGCCGCAGAATTTCTCGGTTTCCGCCCGCCTGACCGATTCGCCGCATTTTGTGATCGAAGCGGACGAATACGACACGGCCTTCTTCGACAAGCGCTCGAAATTTGTGCATTACCGGGCCAAGACCGCCGTGATCAATAACATCGAGTTTGATCATGCAGATATCTTCGCCGATCTTGCCGCTATCGAGACCCAATTTCATCATTTTGTGCGAACTGTGCCGGGATCGGGCCTGATCGTCGCGAACGGCACGGAAGACTCGGTGTCGCGGGTTATCGCACGCGGGTGCTGGACACCGGTGGAACGATTTGGCGCCTCAGCGGGATGGCAGGCGCGGGCGAAGGACTTCGAAAGCTTCGAGGTTCTGCACGAAGATCGCATGTTCGGTACGGTGCGCTGGTCGCTGACCGGCGAGCACAACCGTGCCAACGCCCTCGCCGCGATCGCGGCGGCGCGCCATGCGGGTATTGATCCCGTCGCGGCGATAGCGGCGTTGTGCGAATTCCGGAACGTGCGCCGGCGAATGGAAATTCGAGGCGAAGTCGACGGCGTCACCGTCTATGACGATTTCGCGCACCACCCGACGGCTATCGACACCACGATCGCCGGCCTTCGCAGCAAGGTGGGCGACGCACGAATCCTTGCGGTGCTCGAGCCGCGATCGAACACCATGAAAATAGGGGTGATGAAGGATCGCCTCGCCGCGAGCCTTGCCGGCGCGGATCGGATTTTTTGCTATACGCAGGGACTGGGCTGGGACGCGGCGACGGTACTTGCGCCGTTGGGCGACAGGGTGCGCAGCGATGACGACCTCGGCCGGCTGGTCACGTCAATCGCAGCCGAAGCGCGGCGCGGCGACCAGGTACTGGTGATGTCCAATGGCGGATTCGGTGGCATCCACGAAAAGCTGCTCTCTGCGCTGCGTGCCCGGGTCGGGCGATGATCATCTATCTGCACGGATTCAATTCCTCGCCGCAGTCGCACAAGGCGAGCTATCTCGGCGAGGTGCTGACGCACCGTGGCCAGGCCGGGGAGTATGCATGCCCTGCGCTACCGCCTCGCCCGCTGGATGCGATTCGGGCGATCGAGGCCGAGATGGCAAAG
>CANIEV010000119.1 GCA_947466535.1 Betaproteobacteria bacterium | reverse complement strand
GGGAGCTACGAGGGGGCGTAGCCCCCTTGTTCAGTGGCTCCTTAACGGTCTCCCCGGCGACCACAGGCGGCTTTCCGTGCCGCCTGCGTCCCCGGTTCGCGACCGCTCCGGACAGGCGATTCAGCTTGCGCATGGGCGACATGACAAGCAAGCATTGGACGCACCGCGCTTGCCGCGCCTATCATCAATCGCCCGGATTCACCTCACACGGAGCCCTCGCCCGATGTCCGCTTCAGTTGCACCGATTTCAAACGCCTCCGCCAACCAGTCCGCGATGACCCGCGAAGCCCTGCTCGCCCGCGCCCGTGACCTCGCGCCGCGCCTGCGCGAACGTGCCGCCCGCTGTGCCAAGGAACGCAAGGTGCCGGCCGAGACGATCGCCGACTATCACGACGCGGGCTTCCTCAAGCTCGCCCAGCCGAAGCGCTACGGTGGCCTTGAGATCTCGTGGGAAGTGCTCTGCGAAATCAGCCAGATCCTCGCCGCCGCCGACGGCTCGCAGGCCTGGATCCACCGCATCATGGCGGACCACGCTCAGATGGTGTCCACCTTCCCCGCGGAATGCCAGGACGAGGTCTGGGGCGAGAACACCGAGACGCTCATCTCCGCCGCCTTCGATCCGTCGGGGCGCGCGAAGCGCGTCAAAGGCGGCTTCCAGTTCTCCGGGCGCCACCGCTTTGCCAGCGGCATCGATCATGCACAGTGGCTGATCTGCGGCGGTTTCATCGAGGACGGCGACAGGCTCGATGGCCCGCATTTCTTTCTCGTGCCGAAATCGCAGGTTACGGTGCTCGATGACTGGGACACGATCGGGCTCGAAGGGACCGGATCGAACACCTTCGTCGTCGACAACGTGTTCCTCCCGGAACACCGCTTCCTCAATGGCGAGAAGGCGCGCATCGGCGAAGGGCCGGGCACCGCGGTGAACACGGCGCCGGTGTACCGCACGCCGCGCGGCGGCGTCACCTCGACCGGTTTCGCCGCGCTGTCGGTGGGCATGGCCAAGGGGGTGCTCGACGAATGGCTTGCGCTCACCCGCCCGCGGATGGCTCGTGGTGTCGCAGTGGCGGAACAACCCGGCAGCCTCTTCGCCGCGGCCGAAGCATCAGCCGGGATCGCTGCGGCGGAGGCGCTCTACACCAGCACCATCAGCGGCAGCATGCGCCGGATAGAAGCCGGGGAGAAACTGAACGATTTCGATCTGCTCACCGCGCGCCGCAATGTCTCGTATTCGGTGAAGCTGGCGGTGGAGGCGGGAACGAGGCTTTTCAGCGCCTCGGGCGCAAGCGCACTGTTCAACAACCAGCGCATCAGCCAGCAGTACCGCAATCTGCTCGCATCGGGCGCGCACTTCGCCGTGTCCTGGGACGCGCACGGGCCGAACTACGCCAGAAAGCTGCTGGCCGGATAAGCGAAAGCGCGGGTACGGATTTTTTTACTGATCCAGCTTTATCCCCGCGGCGCGCACCACCTTGCCCCACTTGGCAAGATCGGCGGCAATGATCGCGCGCAGTTCCGCCGGCGTGCTGGTCATGACGTCGTACCCGAGCGGCAGCAGTTTGTCCTGCACCTCCTGCAACGGTGCGACGCGCTGGATCTCGGCGGCGAGGTGATTGACGATCGACTCGGGCGTTGCCGCAGGAGCGAAAATACCGAACCAGGTGTTCACTTCGAACCCGGGCAGGGTCTCGGCGATGATGGGTACATCCTTGAGCGACGGCACCCGGTGTTTCGCGGCGATCGCAATGCCGCGCAGTTTGTCCGCGCGGATCAGCGGCAGCGCCTGGTTGAGCGTGGTGAGCGTGATCTGCACCTGTCCCGACATCACGTCGGTGATCGCCGGCAACTGCCCCTTGTAGGGCACATGGACGATATCGGTCCCGGTCAGCGACTTGAAGAGTTCCGCACCGAGATGTTGCGGCGTGCCGATCCCCGGCGTGGCGTAGGACAGCTTCCCGGGATTCGCCTTCGCGTACGCAATGAGTTCGGGCACGGTCTTCGGCGTAAATGCATTGGTGGCAACGAGATAGAACTCCTGCGAGGCCACGAGACTGATCGGCGCAAGGTCCTTCTGGATGTCGTAGGGCATCTTCGCGAAGAAATACGGGTTGGTCGTCACCGTGCTTGGCGTGAGCAGCAGCGTATGGCCGTCTGCCGCGCTCTTCGCGACAAAGTCCGCGCCGACGTTGCCGCCCGCACCGGCCCTCGATTCGACCACCACCGGCTGGCCGAAGCGCTCCTGGAACTTGCCCGCGTAGAGCCGCGCGAGCAGGTCCACGCCGCCGCCCGCCTGGTAAGGGTTGATCAGGCGGATCGGTTTGGACGGCCAGGCCTGTGCGAACGCAGTCTGGCAGGAAAACAATGAGGCGCCCGCGACAAACAGCGCGGCGAAGCGGCGTAGAAGTGGATGCATGTTTCTCCTCCGGGATTTTGGAGCCGGCGATCTGCCGGCGAATTCACAGTGCTTGTCTTTTATTGTTCCGGCCTTATGCCGGCTGATTTCACGACCTTGCCAAATTTGGAAAGGTCGGAGGCGATCAATGCACGCATCTCCGCCGGGGTACTGCTCATCACCTCGAAGCCGATCGGCTGCAGTTTTTCCTGTGTCTCCGGCAACGCGGCGATCCGGTGGACCTCGCCGGCAAGCAGCTTGACGATGTTCTCCGGCGTCCCCGCGGGGGCATACATCCCGTACCAGGTGTTCAGTTCGAATCCCGGCAAGGTCTCGGCAATCACCGGCATGTCCTTGAGCGAGGGGATACGCCGTTTTGCCGCGAGTGCTATGCCGCGCAGCTTGTCGGCACGGATCAGAGGCATCCCCTGCTGGAGGGTGATGAAGGCAAGTTCCACTTGCCCCGATACGACATCGGTGATCGCCGGAAGCTGGCCCTTGTAGGGCACATGGACCATGTCGATTCCGCTCATCGACTTGAGCAGTTCGGCCCCGAGGTGATTGGGCGTGCCGATGCCCGGGGTGGCATACGTTATTTTGCCGGGGTTGGCCTTCGCGTAGGCGATCAGTTCCGCGACGGTGCGTGGCGCAAACGAATTCGTCGCCGCGAGAATGAGTTCCTGCGTTGCCATCACGCTTACCGGCGCGAGATCCTTTTGCACATCGAAGGGCATCTTCGCGAACAGGAAGGGATTGATGGTCAGCGTGCTCGGCGTGACCAGCAGGGTGTACCCGTCGGCGGGACTACGGACGACAAACTCGGTGCCGACATTCCCGCCCGCGCCGACTTTTGATTCGACCACCACCGGCTGACCGAAACGCTCCTGGAATTTGGCGGCGTACAGCCGGGCAAGCAGATCCGAGCCGCCGCCTGCCTGGTACGGATTGATGATGCGGATCGGCCTGGCAGGCCAAGCCTGCGCGAGGGCGGAATGCGACAGGAAAAACAGACTCGCGACAAGCGCGAACCCCGCCGCGAAATGAAACGGACGCTTCATCACTATCTCCTCCGGGTATGCCACCCGGCTCTGGCGGCCGGTGCGGCGATTACGTGTTACAGCGGATGAATCAGGCTGTTCGGAACGAGTTCCGAATCAAATACCACCAGCTTCTCACGAAACAGCAGCCTGCCATCCACCGCCTCGATCCTGTCGCGATGCTCGCCCACGCTGAACACGCGGGTAAGGTCATCGCGCATGGTCTCGAACGCGGCATAGCGTGCACGCGCCTCGAGCAGCCCGTCCTTCCAGCCGATGATGCGGATGTTCGATACCAGCCGTCGGATGTAGCGCGGACCGTAGACCGCGGTCTTGCGGATCGCCTGCACGCGGTCCATCAGGTAGCCGCGGCTCTCGCAGTGCACCGTCGCGATCGGCAGGTCGTTCGCCTGGTTCTCGCGCGGCACGATCCGGTACAGACACTGCTCGGTGAAGAAGGCTGGCCATTCCTCGTAGCGTTCGCTGTCGAGGCAGTCGACGTAATCGGCGTACAGCTCCTCGAGTTCCAGCCTGAGTTCGTGCTTGCCCATCGAAAGATATTTCTCGCGGGAGGTCATTGTCAGAGCCCCATCACTTTGCGGTACTGGTCGTAGAACGCGCGAATCATGCCTTCGGACGCGGAGTGGTCCTCCTCGACGCTCCAGTCGCGCCCGCCCATTTCCATGACCCCGAACGCCTCCGGGCTCTGTGCGATGCCGCGCTGCGCGAAGTCCATCATCTCGCTGTCGTCCACCGAGACGAAGCCTGCCGGCCCCATGAGGTTGGCCTGCCGCACCCGGCGCTCGATCATCGCCGCGTCGTCGGTCTCGTAGCCGAAGAAGGTCCATGCGAGTTCGAAGTGCCCCGGGCCGCGGGTGACGAGCTGGCGCATCGCGAGAGTGTTCGACTGCTGCTGGATGATCAGGTTCGGCCAGAGCGTCATCAGCACGATCGTGTACTGGGGATACTCTTTTTCCGGCATCAGCATTTTCGGATCGTAGAGCTTGAGGTTCTCGATCAGCGAACGCATGTCCGAATTGTCCTCGGTGCGCTTCTGCTCGCCCCGCGAGGACATGGTCACCGCATTGCGGCCGGTGGGATCGATCAGCACCCGGTTCGGGTTGTCCGCGCGGTACAGCCCGAAGGACAGAAGGAACACGTGCAGCAGGCTCGCGTGGTACGGGTCCTTGATGTTCTCGAACATCAGCTTCCAGTTCGCGGGGGTGAGCTGGCGCGAATACCCGAGCAACTTGAGCTTCCTGCCGTCGAACACCCGGTCGAACAGGGGCAACAGGTCTCCGCCGACGTAGGTCTCGAAGGGCTCGATCTCCTGCGCGAAAGACGCGAACACCACGCCGTTCCTGCGTGCGACGCGCAGGCGGCACAACCCGTGCTGTGTCGTGTCGAAATCCTCCGGCATGCCGCCCTTGCCCTTGATCCCGCGTCGGAAGGGCACGCCGATCAGGTCACCCTGGAGGTTGTAGGTCCACTGGTGGTAGGGACACATCAGCTCGGGCGCGTTGCCGCGGTGATCCTGGCGGATCTGCACACCGCGATGCGCACAGCGGTTCTCGACAACATGAATCTCGCCCGCCTCGTCGCGCATCACCAGCACCGACTTGTCGCCGACAAAGGTACGCTTGTAGTCACCCGGATTGGGCAACTCGCATTCGAGCGCCACGTATGACCAGCTCGGGCCGTAGAAAATCCGTTCCTGCTCGCGTGCGTAGATCCCGGGGTCCGAATACACCCAGTGCGGAACCCGCGAAAGGCCTCCCTCCGGCCAGCGGTGACGATCACCCATTGTTTCTCCTCTATTTTATGTTTTGACCCTGCGGCCCCGAATCCCCGCCAAGGTCATTGCGAGCGAAGCGAAGCAATCTTGGTCGTTGCCCGCGAGCGCATGGAGATTGCTTCGTCGCTGTGCTCCTCGCAATGACAACTTACCCTGCCTTTCCGCCCCGCTTCGCGCCCTTGCCGCGCTTTTTCTGTTTTGCAACCGCGTCGCCCCAGACTTTCGCATCCAGAGGCGCGCGGCTGTAGATGTTGTTCACGTGCACCAGTTGCGTCAGCATTTCGAGGAACTTTCTCTGGTCCTCCGCCGGCAGGGGCGCAAGTATGCGCTGCTCGATCTTTTCCATCATCGCGCCGACTTTGCGTAATGCATCGCGCCCGGCGGGCGTGACGTGCAGCTTGTTGCTGCGCCGGTCCTCGTCGGACCGCACACGGGTGATCAGACCCTTGTCGAGCAACTTCTCGATCACCTTGAGAATCGTCGTCTTGTCGAACGCGATCATCGCCGACAGACTCGCCTGGTCGATATTCGGCACCTCGCCGATCATCTCCAGCGCGGCAAACTGCACGGTGGTGAGCCCCACCGCTTCGGTTTCCTGAAGATAGATCGCGACCGTGATCTGGTTAAGCCGCCGGATCAGGTGCCCGGCACGCGAGTAGAAGGTTTCGAGCGACACGTCCGGCTCCCGATTCAGCCAAGGAACCGGATCGTAGCCGCTCGCGATTCTTTCCGCATTGCTTCCTGACCTACTTCGGCCGGAATTCCGGCATCACCTCGGCCGAGAACAGTTCCATCGAGCGCAGCGCCTCGTCCAGCGGCAGGGTGGAGAAATTGATCTGCAGCGATGCGTGCTCGAAACCACCGGTCTCCTCCTGCACCCGATGGATGACCTCGCGCAGTTCCTTCGGCGTTCCGATCCAGGCGGAGCCGGATTTGATCAGAGAATCCATGGTCTGCGCCTTGAGGCCGGCGATCAGCTTGTCGTAGCCCGGATAATCCTTCGAGGACGTGCCGGTCACCCAGTCGCCCGCCGACTCGACCAGCGAGTGCAGGTAGCTCTCGAGCGGCGCCTTCGCGATTTCCTTCGCGCGGGCGCTGTCGCGGTGGCAGAACATGTGGAACGCGAGCATCACCTCGCCGTTGCCCGGATGGCCGGCGGCGCGCCAGGCGTCGCGATAAATCTTGAGCAGTTCGCGGACCTTGCCGCCGCCCATCGGTATCGCCATCACCGCATGGCCACCGCGTCCTGCGAACTCGAACGACTCGGGCGTGCCGATCGCGGCAATGTAGAACTTCGGCCGCGGCTGCTGCACGGTACGCGGCAGCGAGGTGGTCTCGACGATCTTGTGAAACTTGCCATCGTGACTGACGTTTTCCTTCGTGAGCAGCAGTTCGATCTGCTCGATCCCCTCGCGGAAACGCGCCACCGACTCGTCCGGCGAGATGCCGAAGCGGCGGAATTCGTGCGGCAGGAATGCTCGCGCAAAGCCGACGTCCAGCCGGCCGCCGCTGATGGCATCGACCATGCCGATTTCGCCCGCGAGCTTGAGCGGGTTGTTGAAGATCGGCAGCAGCGCGCCCACCACAAGACGCGCGCTTTTCGTGCGCTGCGCGGCAGCGGCAAGAAAGATCAGGGGATTCGGGCTGTAGCCACCGTACTGGTGGAAGTAGTGCTCGACGATACGCACATGGGTGAAGCCGAGGTCGTCGGCGCGGTCGACCACCCGCAGCGACTCGGAGAAATAGCGGTCGCCCGGGACCTGCTCGGGGGATACATCGGGGAAAAACTGAATGCCGAATTCCATGATGCCTCCTTTGATTGAACGCTTACTTTTTCTGTGCGCCGATGGCAGTCGCCGCACCAAAATAGCTTCCGTCGAGGTAGACGAGCGGATTCACCGCGTCGATCACCTCCACCCGCTCGGCCTCGCCGATGCAGATAACGTGCGTACCGAACCGATGGCTCTCGCGAAGCACGCAAAAGGCACGCGCCTGGGCGCCTTCGAGGGAGACATACCCCTCCTCCTCGATCCAGCTGCCGCTTCGGAAACGCTCCTCGCGCGTCGACTTCGAGCCGAACAGGCGCGACAGCGGTTCCTGTTCACCGGTGAGATAGTTGATGCAGAAGCGGCCGGCCGCGAGCAGCGGCGCAATCGCGGAGGATTCGGTGTTGAGCACCACCAGCATCGAGGGTGGCTCCATGCTCACCGAACTCACCGCGGTGGCGGCGACACCGTGGTTCAGCGTGTCGTGGCGCACCGTGACAAGGGCGACCGTGGATGCGACACGGCGCATCGCCTGGCGCAGGGCATCGGCGGGCTTGCCCGCATCGGACTGGGACATGGGAATCCTCCTGATTCTGTGGAACTTGGCGGTCTCGGCCTTGCTGCCGGCAGCAGGATGCCAATGATCAGCACACCGCCCTAATTCTGCCGCTGCGGAACGGACTTTTCCGAGGGGGGAATGATTTTTTTCGGTAGCATACTCCGCATTCTTGTGAAGTCAAGCCGGCCGCGGCCATGCTGCAGCACCACAAATAGAAAGGCCGCGACCTTGCTGCTGTCGCGGCCTGCCGTTTCGGCCATGCGCGGCGCATCGGCGCCGAACGGATCGGATGCCGGTTACGACGCAGCCACCACCAGGTCCATTTCGCCGATCTTGTCCATCACGCCGTGGAGCTTGTCGCCGGCGGCGAGGCGCTGCACGCCCGCGGGTGTGCCGGTGCTGATCAGCGTGCCCGGCAGGAGCGTCAGGTGGCTGGAGAGGAAGCGGATGTGGTCGTGCAGGTTGCAGATCATGTTTCCGGTGTAGGCATTCATCACCTTTTTCCCGTTCTGCTCCACATGGAAATGCAGGTCGTGCGGATTCGGAATTTCATCCGCGGTGACG
The DNA here is from genome assembly GCA_947466535.1 of Betaproteobacteria bacterium. GTDB lineage: Bacteria > Pseudomonadota > Gammaproteobacteria > Burkholderiales > SG8-39 > CAMBSA01. The sequence continues at coordinate 4,769 of CANIEV010000119.1, read as the reverse complement.
ATCCAGGGCCCGAGCGCAGTGAATGTATCGAAGCCCTTGCGGATGTTGCGGGTGTTCTGCTTGCCGATGCCCCAGGGATCGCGCTGGCTGAGATCCCACAGCATCAGGTAGCCGAACACGTGGTCAAGCGCCTTTTCCTCGCCTACGTAGCGCGCCGGCTTGCCGACGATCGCGCACAGCTCGCACTCGAAATCCACATGCTTGGAGACCTTGGGCAGCACCACCGTTCCGTTCGGGCCGATGATCGAGCTGACGGGTTTCAGGAAGAACTCCGCCATCAGGTCGTCCTTCGGCAAATCATCGGGCAGGAAGGATTTCACCCGCTCCTTCATCTCTTCCTGGTGGTCCTTGTAGTTGGACGCGGCGCACCAGATCGAAGGCGGATTGGAGATCGGGGGCAGCAGTTTTACCGAGGCGAGCTCCACCGCGGCGCCGGTCTTCGTCACGTCGCGGATCGAGTCCATCGCGCCCGGCCGGTTGGCGAGCGCATCGATCACCTCCAGCATCGTGTAGCCGGCCCGAACGTGACCGGCCTTCACCAGGGCCTCGCCGATCGGGTACACCTTGTCGCCGACCACGGCGCCGGCACGGTTGTCGTTGTATTGGCAGATCTTCATGGAATTTTCCTGGTAGCCGAAGGTGGGTGGCGCCGGCTCGGGTCGAGGCGCCGATTCTTGCATCGCCGGCCGGCGGTATGATGTCGGCCGGAGCGAGATGAGCGCGCATTCTAGCCGCCCATGCTGCCCACCATCAAACCGGATGCAAGCGCCATGAATGCACAGGTTGAAACACCCGCCATGCACGATCTCGTTGCCGACCTAATCGCCGACATCACCTACACCGTGGCCACCGGCGAAAAACTCGTCAACGAGACCTTCGGTCCGGGCAACATCCTGCGCCAGAACACCGGCACCTACGAGCAGCGCCCGATGCGAATCCGCGACGCGCGACCGATGCGCGGCGAACTCTCGCTCGACGTGCAGGGCTTCACGCTCGTGGACCAGAAAAGCGCGATGAAGAACTTCCTCGACATCGAGGAACTCAAGTGCGTGTATTACCCGGAGATGGAGCGCTTCGTGCAGGCAATGTCGGGCGCGAAGCGCGTGGTGCTCTTCGATCACACCCTGCGTTCGGGCGACGAGGCGGAGCGGAACGAAAAGCTCCTGCGCGAGCCGATCCTTGCCGCGCACAACGACTACACCGAATGGTCCGGGCCGAACCGGGTGCGCGAACTGCTGCCCGACGAAGCCGACGACCTGCTCAAGCGGCGCTTCGCGATCATCCAGGTCTGGCGGGCGATCGACAATCCGATCGTGCGCAATCCGCTGTCGATTGCGGACGCCCGCAGCGTCGACATGAAGGACCTGATCATCGCCGAGCGGCGCTTTCCGCACCGGATCGGCCAGACCTACCGCGCCGCATACAACGCTGCGCACCAGTGGTACTGGTTCCCGCGCATGACCCGGGACGAGGCTCTCGTCTTCAAGGTCTACGACTCGGACGCCGACGGCCGCGCGCGCTTCGTGCCGCACACCTCCTTCGAGGACCCGGCCACGCCCGCCGATGCGCCGCCGCGGCACAGCATCGAGATCCGCACCATCGCGTTCTTCTAGCACGGCGCTGCAGTGGCGGCCCTGCGCTGGCCGGGCGAGCCCGAAAACCCTCTCTACTCGATACTGATGCCCGCCCGCCGCGCGATCTGTCCGTAACGCTCGGCGTCGGCACTGATCAGTTTCTGCATCTCCGCCGACGACAGCACGAACATGTCGAAGCCCGCCTGTTCCAGGCGCTTGCGCAACTCCGGGTTCTGCGCGACCCGCCGGATGTCGGCATCGATGCGCGCGACGATGCCCGCGGGCGTACCCGGCGAGGCCATGAAGCCATAGTAGTTGTCGAGCGCGAAATCCTTCAGTTCCTCGATGCCGGATTCGCGCAGGGTCGGCATATCCGGCACCGACGCAGAACGGCTGGTCGACAACAGCGCAAGCGCGCGCAGGCGGCCGTCCTTCACGAAAGGAAGGGCGGTCGCCGCATTGGTTGCGATCACCTTCACATGGCCCGCCGCCGCATCGGCCGACAGTGGCCCGCAGCCGCGGTGCGGCACATGCACCGCGTCGATGCCGAGCGCCCGCTTGTACATCTCCATCGCGAAGTGATGCGGGCTCGCCACGTTGCAGGAGCCGTAGTCGAGCTTGCCCGGCGATGCCTTGAACAGGGCAGTGAGTTCCTTCATGTTGCGGGCAGCGACGCTCGGGTGCACCGCGATCATCATCGGCGACGCGGTGACGATGCCCAATGAGGGAAATTCGGTGGTGATGTCGAACGACAGCTTGCGGAACAACACATGATTGATCAGATGCGTGTTGCTCATCAACAGCAGCGTGTAGCCGTCGGGTGCCGAGCGATGCACCGACTCCACGCCAATCGACCCTCCCGCCCCGGTCCGGTTCTCGATCACCACCGGCTGCTTCCATGCCTCGGCCAGCTTCTCGCCGAACACCCTCGCCGTGATGTCGGCGGAGCCGCCTGGCGGGAAGGTCACGACGACCTTGACGGCGCGTGCGGGCCACTCGCCGGCGGGCTGCGAAAGAACAGGTGCGGCAGAGAACAACACGGCCGCGGTTAGAAGACCGGACAGCAAACGGAACGATGTCATGAAGACTCCCCTGAATTGAATTCCTTGCTGCGCGCCAAGCCACCGGAAGGCGACTGCCCGGATGCGGGCATGGCAACCGTGCCGCCGACACCGCGGCGTTCCGCCTCCTGCAACGCATGTGCAGCGAAGGCCACGTCCCCCAGTGCCATGCCTTGCATCAGCAAAAGCACCCGCTCGCGCTCGTGCAAGCGCCCGGGCCGCGTTTCGGCGAGCACCTCGCCCGCGAGCGCATCGATGCGCTTGGCAAAGCTCTGGCGGCTGAAATGTCCCTGTGCAATCCACGCGCCGCCGTCACCCGCTTCCGAGGCGAAGTCGGCGTCATCCACGATCAGCCGGTCGCATTCCGCGACGACGCGAAAATCGACTTCATTGTCGTTGCCAAGAGAACAAAGCAAGGCCCCCGGCGCCAGATCGCCCGGCAACACGAGGGGTGCGCACGACGAGGTCACGGTGATCACCACGTTCGCGTAATCGAACATACGCTCGCGGCTCGCTTCGGCGCGCATCGGGATGCCGAGACGCGCTTCGTGGCGCGCGGCAAACGCCGCGGTGCGCTGCGGATCGCGCGCGTGAACCCGGATGTCCGCAATATCGAGAACACGCGGCAGCATCGGCATAAGTTCATCCGCGATCGCGCCGGATCCGAAGAGTGCTACCCGGGCCGGCCCACGACTCGCAAGATGCCCGACCATCACCGCCGCGAACGCGGCGGTGCGCAGCCGGCTCAGCCAGAGCTCGGACACCAGCCCGATGAGCGCGTTGTCGGCATGGTCGAACACCGCGCACACATGCGTCGCATCGGCGTGCGCGTTCGCGCGGGCGATCAGGCGTATGCCGGTCACGCCGGGCGATGCAATGCTCGCCGCCTTGAACTTGAACACGGTCCCGCCCTGCGCACGCGCATCGAGCGCCATTGCAGCGGGCGAGGACAAGGTCCCGAGTCCCGCGGCGTGATCGAGCAACTGCCCTCGCGCGATCGCAAGGGCAAGGTCCGTGTCGATCAGGCCGCGAACCTCGTCTTCGCCGAGCACGCGCAGGGTGGACGCGCCGGACAAGAACGAAGCGTCCCTACGCCAATGTGCGGGCGAGCAGCGAGCCGAAGCCGCCAACCGGTTGCCGGTAGCCGAGGTGCCGCAGACAGCGCCAGAAGGTGGCCTGGTTGCTGGTCACCACCGGCTTGCCAAGCTCCGCCTCGAGGCGCTCGATCATGGTCGCGGTGGGCAGCTGGGTGCAACTCACGAAAATCGCATCGACCTCGGGACGGTCGGCCTGGCGCGCCAGCCGCAGAAGCACCTCGGGGGGCACGCGACCGATATAGCGCCGCTCCTCCTCGGTCGCACCGAGGCCAAGGCAATTCGTACTCACGATCTCGAAGCCCGATTCGCCGAGAAACGCGGTTTCCTTTTGCGTCACCGCATCGGTGCGCGGGCCTATCACGGCGATCCGCCGCGCGCCGAGTTCCTGCAGCGCCTCGATCACCGCCTCGGACACCAGTACGACCGGGCAATCGGCATGGCTTGCCAGGCCACGGCGAATCTCCTCCGGCGGCACGAACAGCGTGCAGGAGGTACACCCGAAGGTGATCACGTCGATCTCGGCCGTCGCAAGCAGCAGCGAGGCCTGCTCGATGCCATCGGCCATCCGCTGGTAGGACGACTGCAGGCCCTGGCGACCCGCCTGATGAACGCGGGCGGTATGTATCGACACGCCTTCGGGCGCCATGCGCCAGAATTCGGGCTCGAGCGTGGTGTTCGTGGACGGGGATACGAGGCCGATCCGTCCGCGCCATCCGTACGCGGAATACAGTGATAGCGCCTTGTGCAGGCCCGAGTGTTCCGCAACGGGGGGAGGAGCCTGCCTGCCGCGTGATGAGCGTTTGATTGCCATGGTTTTCGTGAATTCTGTCAATAACGATACTATCTCACGCGGGCAGCCGGGCCCCGGCACGAACCGGTGCGGTCCGCGGATGCGTTTGCCGGAACGCGGCATCCTTGCATGGCCGGAAGTATCGCCCGACCAGACTTTTCACTATGCTTGCCCGCACATCGGGCTTCGCCAACGGAGGAGAACCATGGCAATTCGCTGGGACACGATCAAGGTCGACGGCAAGGGG
>CANIEV010000118.1 GCA_947466535.1 Betaproteobacteria bacterium | reverse complement strand
GAAGCGGGTGTCACCCGCGGCATCGAGGACGCGATAAAACAACTTGGCCGGATCGACATCCTGATCAACAACGCAGGCTCGTCTCCTCTCGGCTCCTTCGACAAGGTGACCGACCAGCAGTGGATAGACAGTTTCGCGTTGAAACCGATGGGCTATGTGCGCGCAATCCGCGCGGTGCTTCCTCACATGCGGGCGCAGCATTCCGGGCGCATCGTGAACGTGGTCGGCGCGGGCGGGCGCTGGGCGGTGAGCGAGTACGTGATGGGCTGCATGAACGCGGCGGTGCTGCACCTGACCAAGACCGTCGCGGAACTCGTCGCCCCCGACGGCATTTCGGTGACGGCAGTGAATCCCGGCCCGACCGGCCCGACCGACCGCATGGAACAGGTGTTCACCGCCTGGGCCGCGCACCTCGGCATGGAGGTTGATGCCTTCCGCAAGCAGTACATCAACGGCCTGCCCTTGCGACGGATGGCGAGCACCACGGAGATCGCGCGCCTGATCGTGCTGATGGCCTCCGACCTCACCGAGTACGCCACCGGCAGCGCGCTGCAGGCGGATGGCGCGTCGGCGCGTGGGGTGATCTGAAGGCGCGCATCCCGGCCGCCCTACGGCCGGACGTCGAATCGAGACTGTCGCCCCGGTTACCGTCCGTTCAGCCGCACCCCGCGTGTTCCGCTCAGGCGCACCCGGCGCGCCGCGACCAGTACTCCCAGGCGCGGTCCTGCGAGAGCGGCTTGAACAGGTGATCCGCGGCAAGCCGGATTTCTCCGTCGCTGAGGTAGTTGACCTCACCCAACGAACGCGAGCGCATGACGAGTTCCGCATTCGCCTGCATGTAGACCGCGACGAACACCGCTTCGCGCACCGATTCGCCGGTCACCACGCATCCGTGGCCGCGCATCAGGGCGGCACGGCGCGGTCCGAGGGCTTTTGCGAGCGACATCCCCTTCTCGTGATCCGTCACGAGCAGATTGGTGTCGCCGAATTCCGGCCGGCTGTCCCAGATCGGGACTTCGCTGCCGATCACCGCGCCCATATGGAATATCGCCCGTAGCGGCATCCCGGTCACGCCGAACGGGATCAGCGCGGTCGAATGGTTGTGGACGACCGCGTTGACCTCCGGCCGTGCGCGGTAAATGCCGCCGTGGATCGCCCGCTCCGCGTACATCGACCGACCGCGCGGATCCACGGGTGTGTCGTCGAGGCTGAACTCCATCAGATCGTCACGCGTGACCAGCTCCGGCGAAAGCGACCTGGACAGAATGTAGCGACCGGGATCGGCCGGATGGCGGATGCTTACGTGACCGAACCCGTCCATGACCCCTTCGTTGGCAAGGATCCGGTTCGCACGGACAAGATCTGCCAGTGCGGATTCGACTGCCACATTGTTATTTTCGTTCATTGTGTCTCCGTGCCAAAAAGGATCCGTGGCGCGGCATGGACGACGCCCACACCGACGCCGATCCGCCTCGTTTTTAGAAATACAGGAACAGCGGATCGAAGGCGGCGTCGCAGTTGGCGATCAGCGCCTTTTTCCAGACCATGCGAAAGCTTTCGCCCTCGGGCTTCAGGCGGTGAAAGCAATGGCCGGCGAATATGCGTTCGATCGGCTGCGGCAGCGTCGGACGGTGCTCGAACATGAAGAACACCGAGCGCACGGTGAGTTCACCCGAGGCGGGATCGACTTCGTCGATCTCGATGTTCGAGATCTGGCGCACCGCGCGCGAATGCGGAATCTGGGTATAGACCTTGGGGTGACGAAGGCGGCCGATGCGGTTTCTCATGATCTCGCGGTCGTCGAACATCAGCGACACTTCGGTCCAGGGATCGGTCTGCTCCAGCCGCGCCGGCGCCCAGTAGTAGCCGTCGTCGGTGAAGAGTTCCATCCATTCCTCGAAGCGGCGCTCATCCAGCATCCGCGCCTCGCGCACGAGAAATGCCTCGACCGCCGGCTTTTCTGCGGCTATGTCGTCCACCCTCTTTTCCGCGGCCTTGTCAGCCACCGCGTGCTGCATCGGCGCGTTCATTGAACTTCCCCCTGCATGTAGCGCAGGTAGCCGGCGCTGTACTGGTTGCGCATCACCACCTCGCTCGTGCCGCCGCCGCGCCGCGGACCGTCGTCGGCCATGTGGCGGTTGAACCAGACCCATTCCTGAGCCTCGCTTGCCAGGCCGCTCTGCACGCGGCGGAACATCTCCACGTCGTCGGACTGGATCAGCGAGCCCGCCGAATGTGTGACGTTCAGGTAGCGCACCAGCTGACGGTTGATCTCCTCAGGCGCGCCCTTGAGGCGGATCGGGTAGACGCGAATCTCGGTGCGGTCGTGCGCGATCGGGCGGATGGTGCGAACGTGGCTCGAGGCAAGCTGCATCACCACGCTCGGGTAGACGATCAGGTTGTGGAAAAAATCGGTCATGATTTCCTCGACCTTCTCCGGCGAATGGTGCTTGCGCAGTTCCGCGCAGTGCGCATCGAACAGCGGACCGCCGCGCTTGTCATGGTTGAAGGGCAGCGGACCGCAGTAGGACGAACCCCAGTCGAGACCGACGGTATCGACTGAATCGAACTTGGAGCCTTGCTCGCGGTTGTCCATGTGCACGCCGGAGTCGTCGCCGTAGCGCCGCCGGAACTGGCGCTGGTTGTCGTCGGTGGTGCAGGCGTGCGAGAACGGCGGATGGTAGTTGTCGTTCAGGTTCTCGATCTGCGCCTTCCAGTTTCCGCGCACCACGTACTTGTGCACACCGCCCGACACATCCACCTCGCCGTCGGGCGCGCGATCGACCAGCAGGTCGATGCAGCGCCGCCCTTCGCCCAGAAATTCGGGCAGCCCGGGCATCGGGTCGGACGCGGGTGCGAGACTCGCGAAGATGAAGCCGCGGTAGCTGTCCACCCGCGGCACGCGAGCAAGACCGAAGGTCTCGTGGTCGTTCATGTCGTAACGGCCGGTGTAGGCATCACGCATCGGCGCAAGCAGCAGCTCGCCATTGGTGCGGAAGGTCCAGCCGTGATAACCGCAGCGCAGGGTGTTCCCTGTGTTGCCACGCTCTTCAGTGACAAGCAGAACGCCGCGATGGGCGCAACGGTTGTGCAGGACGTGCACCTTGCCGTCCTTGTGGCGGATGACGATAACCGGCTGGCGTCCCATCCAGGCGGTGACGAAATCGCCCTCCTTCGGAATCTGGCTTTCGTGCGCGAGATACAGCCATGCGCGGCCGAAGATCTGTCGCATCTCGAGCTCGAACACCGCCGGATCGAGATAGAGCTGACGGCTGACGCGATCAGGATGGACGAGTTCGTCGAAATCCGGCAGGGGGAAAGAGAAATCGGGGGCATTCATCGTGGCCTCTCCTCTAGGGTCCGGCGCCTGTGCGGTCGATGCCGTCGGACGCCGGTGCCGCAATATTAGTTGCGATGACAACATTCTGTCAATTAGGATGCCGGGATGGCACGTACAAAGCGCATCCGCACACCCGGCGAACCTGCCGCCCCGGTTGATTTCCGCACGCTTCTCAGCCACCGCCTGCTGGTGCTGTCGAACACACTCGGCAAGGGGGCGGTCCGTCACTACGCCAGGCAGTACGGCGTGCCGCTTGCCGAATGGCGCCTGCTTACCGCGCTTGCGACGGTCACGCCCGCCAGCGTCAATTCGCTGGCGGCGTACCTTGGCACCGACAAGGGCTGGATCAGCCGCGTCGCAGCCTCGCTGGTTCAGAAGGGGTTCGCGATTACCATTCCCGACTCCACGGACGCACGACGATTCGAAATTGCCCTCACCGCTTCGGGTCGCGAACTTTACGCGCGTATCGAGCCTGCGGCGATAGAACGCCACCGCAAGCTGGTCGCGGTACTGAACGAGCAAGAACTGCGCACGCTGGACGGCCTGCTCGACCGCCTGCAGCAGCAGGCGGAACGGCTTGCCGACAACGACGCAACCGACTAGGGCATCGCGGGCGCGCGGCGAAGCGAGATTCGTGTTGCGGCACCGGCGAAAAACTCGCCCAAGACTCTCTGAAGGTCATCAAACGCCACCGCGGTGACATTGCTGTGGCTCGCGCCATCCACCAGCATGAGGCGCTTCGGATCAGGCGCGGCAGCATAGAGCTGCTCGCTCATCACCGAAGGCACCCAGCGATCCGCCGCACCGTGCACGAACATCACCGGCATTCGCAACTTCGGCACCTTTGCGATCGAGTCGAAATGCTGGGTGAGCACCACGCCGAGAGGAAGAAACCCGTACGGGCTCTGGTCGACCATCGCACGGATGGAGGTGAAGGTGGACTCCGCCACCAATGCCGCCGCCTCGGGATGGCGCAGGGCGAGTTCGATGCCGACCGCCCCGCCGAGCGAATGGCCGTAGATCACGCGACGGGAAGCGTCCGGGACACGTCTGACGAGTTCGGTCCAGCCCGCCTGCGCATCCTCGTAGGCCTGCGTCTCCGAGGGCAGATCACCGTCGCTGCGCCCGAACCCGCGGTAGTCGATCGCAAGCACCGAATAGCCCATGCGCTGCAAGCGCGCGATCCGGAAGAGATTGTTGCCTATGTTCCAGCGGCTGCCGTGCAGATACAAAAGCGCCGGCGCCTTCGGGTCTCCGGGTATCCACCAGCCGTGGACTCGCTGGCTTGAACCGTCCCCGCCCGGAACCGCCAGCCACAGCTCTTCAAAAGCGAGACCGTAGTCGGCGGGCGTGCGCACGAGTTCCTTGTTGGGGCGGAAAATCCACTCGCGCTGCTTGGTGTCGAGCGTCGCGCAACCCGAGACCGCAAGCAGCAACAGGGCTAGCGCCGCGACAGCGCTCCGCTGCGCGAGTCGTCCTGCACGCGCAGCGATCGCCGCTGCCCGCAAACGCTTCAGTGAAGCGTCGCGCTCCACTTCGCATCGCCCGGCTTGACCGTGCCTTCCATGGATTTCCCGGAGACACGCCCGCTGTACTCGCGCGGCTTTCCATCATCACCCACGACGGCGAAGCTGATCGCATCACCCGTGAGCTTGGCGCCCTTTACTTCGACATTGCGCCCGCCCGCCTTCGCGGTTCCTGCAAGTTTCTGGAAGGATTGCTGGAACGTGATGTCGAGCGCGCCGCCGGACTGCTGCACGGTCCAGTGCCCGTCGGCCTTCGCAGGCACCATCCAGTAATGCACGCTGCGGCCGTCGATCAGGTCGGTCTGGTCGGCCTCCCACTCGGCCATGTTGAACTGGTGCGAGGCGACCCGCGTGCCGGGCTTCATGGCGAGAATCGTTGGCCGCAGCCGCAGATTCAGTTCGGGCAGCAGGTACAGGGTGATGACGGTGGCTCGGCTGAAGTCGGTGGCGAAGATGTCCGCCTTGCGGAATTCGGCGCGGGCCGAGACACCCGCGTCACGCGCGTTCTTCTGCGCAAGCGCGACCATGTCCGGGTTGTATTCGATGCCAAGCGAGCGAGCGCCCTTCTTCGCCGCGGCTATCACGGTGCGGCCATCGCCCGAGCCAAGGTCCATGTGAAAGTCGTTCGGCCCGAGTTTGGTGAGCGTGAGCATGCGGTCGACCACCTCGTCGGGCGTGGGCACCCAGATCACGTCCTTGCCTGCCTGGCCAACTTGCGGCTTGAACTCGGACTTGGCCGCCTTCTGTGCCTGCGCGTGGACACCCGCACTGAGGGCAAGGACAGCGATGGCGGCGGCGATTCGCGCCAGGGCAAACGGTTTCATGCAGGTCTCCCGAAATTTCGCGGCATATGCCGCGATCTGAAAAGGTCGAACGAAACGGCGGGACGCGCTACTGGATCGTCCAGAAATAGACGGAGCGATTGCCGAGTTGATGGGTCTGCAGGGGCTTCCAGTCGCCCATGTCGAAATCGTGCGAAACAACACGTGCACCCCGGCGCAATTCCTTCCAGAGTTTGGGGCGCAGCTTGACGTTGAGCGAAGGCAGGAGGTAGAGCGTCACCACAGTCGCCTCGCTGAAATCCGTCTCGAACAGATCGGCGTTGCGGAACTGGACCAGATGCTCCACGCCCGCGGCCCTCGCGTTCGCACGCGCCTCCGCGATGCGCTGCGGATCGATATCGATCCCGACACCACGTGTTCCGAAGCGCTTCGCCGCCTCGATCACGATGCGGCCATCGCCGCAGCCGAGGTCGTACAGGACATCGCCCCTGCCAACGCGGGCGACTTCGAGCATCCGATCAACGATCTGGGGCGGCGTGGGCACAAACACCACGTCCGGGCCGCGAAGCGCCGCCGCCTGTGCACAGGCAGGCGACACGGCCCCTGCTGCAATCAGGGGCGCGACAACAAGGGCAAGCAGAATTCGGGCACCGGCTTTCATGAGTTTCTCCCGACAGCTCCGGTTACGTTACCCGGTGAACCATCAACGCGATGCGCGCCCGGGGCTCCAGAGGACGAGAATCGCGCCCACGGCCAGCACGCCGACGCCGACCAGCGCGCCCTTGCCGGTGTAGGCAAGGCTGGAATAAAGCATGTAGATGCACACGCCGCAGAAAACGAGCGGCGTCACCGGGTAGAACGGGACACGAAACGGTCGCGATGCCGCCGGCTCCCAACGACGGAATACGAACAGCGTCATTCCGGTGAGGAAGAAGAACAGCCAGAACACCGGCGCGGTGTAATCCACCATCGTCTCGAAGCCCTTGCGCGTCCAGGTGCCAAGCGCCACCAATCCGAGCGAAATCGCCGCCTGCATGAACATCGCATTGCGTGGCACGCCCTTCTCGCCATCCCACCGGCCAAGCCAGCTGAACAGCTTCCAGTCGCGACCGAGCGCATAGCTGGTTCGGGCACCGGTCAGAATCGTCGCGTTGGCCGACGTGATTGCGGCAACCCCGACCATGATGCTGATCAACGCGGCGCCGGTCTCGCCCCATGCACGCCCGAGGAGATCGGCCGCAGGAGCGGAGGACTTGGACAGGCCGGTCATGCCCAGCCCCGCCAGATAGGCAAGGCTCACGAGGATATAGAGCGCCGCCACGATCGAAAGACCCCAGATCATCGAGCGCACGATGTTGCGATGGCCGTTCTTGATCTCGGCCGACAGATACGCGGCGTCGTTCCAGCCGCCGTAGGTCAGCAGCACGAACACCATCGCAAGACCGAAGGCACCGGCGGAACTCGATTGCGCGAGCGGCGCGGTCGCCTGTGCATCGGGCGACGAAAAGAAGAACCCTGCGACGATCACCAGCACAAGCCCGAGACATTCGACAATGGTGAGTATGTTCTGCGTCGCCTTGCCGGCGCTGATGCCCACGAGATTGATCGCGGTGAGGATCACGATCAGCAGGCCCGCCCAGATCGACGAGGAGTGCTCGCCAAGCGGCAGCAGCGCGGTGGCGTAGTCAGCGAACACGAAGGCGAAGATGGCGATCGACCCGCTCGCGATCACCGTCATCCGCGCCCAGGCAAACAACCGCGCCACGTCCCCTCCGAAGGCGCGCTCGAGGAAGTGATACTCGCCGCCCGCATTCGGATGCGCGGTGGCGAGTTCCGCGTAGCACAGGGCTCCGAGTATCGAAATCGCCGCGCCGAGGATCCAGGCGAGCATCATCGTCGCCGCATCGCCGGTGTTGCTCGCAACCAGCGCGGGCAGCTTGAATATGCCCGCGCCGACGACGATGCCGACAACCAGGGCGATCGCATCCTTGAGGTCGAGAACCGGTTCCGGTTCGGGTCGGTGGTGGCCGTGCTGGCCGTTCGGGTTTGCTGCAGGGGAGTTTTTAGTATTCATGATTTGCGGCGCATCCTAGTATGTTCTGTCGAACCGAGGCAAGCGACTTCTGCCAGCACACGGCCATCCCGGCCTGCGCCGTCTCAGCCCTTGACGACCTCCGGATTGACGAGGTTTTGCGGCTTGCCCGCGGCGAACGCAAGGATGTTGTCGAAGGCCGTGCCGAAGAAGGTCTCGTAATTGCTGCGTTCGACGTAGCCGAGATGCGGGGTGGCCACCACGTTGTCCATCGCAAGCAGGGGATGCTTCGCGCCGAGGATCGGCTCGGATTCGTAGACATCGACTGCAGCGAAACCCGGGCGTCCCGCCTTCAGCGCCGCCTCGAGTGCACCGTGCTCGACAAGTTCGGCGCGGCTGGTATTCACGATCAGGGCATCGGGCTTCATCATCGCAAGATCCGACCCTTTCACGATGCCGCGCGTCTCGGGCAGCAGCCGGATGTGCAGTGACACCACGTCGCATTCCGAAAACAGGCGTTCGCGGCTGACAAATTCGTACCCGTCCTTTGCGGCGCGCTCCCGGGCAGCGTCACGGCCGTGGACAAGCACTGTCATTCCGAAAGCGCGTCCGTATCCCGCCACCAGCGAGCCGATATTCCCCGGCGCATAGATGCCGAGGACAAGTCCGTGCAATGCCCGGCCGAGCGTGGTTTGCCAGCTCCCTTCGCGAAGCCTCCGGTCTTCGAGCGGAATGTGCCGCATTGCCGACAGCATCAGGCCGAAGGTGAGTTCCGCGGTCGAACGTGCGGAACCGCTGGTGAATCCGACCGCGATGCCGAGCCGGGTGCAGGCGGCGACATCGAGATTGCCACCGGGACGCCCGGTCTGCGAGACGAACTTGAGCGACTTCAGGCGCTCCAGGACATCGGCGGCGAGGCGGGTCCGCTCGCGGATCAGCACCACCGCCTCGGCGCCCTGAAGGCGCTCGACCAGTGCCTCCCCGGTCACCGTATCGCGATGAATCACGACCTCGTGGCCCGAAACTTTCGAGAAACAGGCAAGCGAACGCACCGCGTCCTGGTAATCATCGAGAACAACAATGCGCATGAACGACGCCCCGCTCGTGGCCTGGAAGGCTACTTCTTGCTGGCGGAGAACCGACCTTCGGCGCCGCTGTCGGGACGGAACGCCCCCTCGATCCGGCCGCCGGCAACCGTGCCTTCAAAGTCGCGCTTTACGCCCTGCTGGTCGATGAACGCGAACCAGATCCTGTCGCCGCGGAGTTTGGGCTCGCGCAGTCCTGCCTTGAGCTTGTCCATGCGGACGGTGCCCTCGATCTTCTGGAATTTCTGGGTCAGTTCGACCTCATAGCGACTGCCCGCGACCTCAAGCGTCCATGCTCCCTGGACCTTTGCCGGAACAATCCAGTGATACGCACGGCGCCAGTCGAAATCGCTCACCTCGTCCGGCTCCCAGTCTTCCATCGTGAACTGGTGGGACGAAATGCGCGTGCCGGGCTTCATGTCGAGAAGCTTCGGGCGCAGCTTGATGTTGAGCGAGGGCAGCAGGTACAGGGTGATGACCGTTGCTTCGGAAAAATCCTCGGCGAACACGTCACCGCGGACGAATTCGACCTTGGCCCCTTCACGGGCGGCGTTCTTGCGCGAAAGTTCGACCATGTCCGGATTGAACTCGATACCCTTGGCGCGCGCGCCGAACTTCTTCTGCGCCGCGATGACGGTACGGCCATCGCCGGAGCCAAGGTCGTACACCACGTCCTTCGGGGTCACCTGTGCCATGCGCAGCATGCGTTCGACGACTTCGTCAGGCGTGGGCACCCAGACGACATCCTTTCCCGGCTGACCGACGGTGGGGGAAAAGTCCTTGCTGCCCGACTGCTGGGCGAATGCAGGGGCCGATGTGATGAGAACACCTGCGGCAACGGCAGCGAGCATCGCCGAGAAAGTAGTGCGAACCATCGTACCTCCGGAGATCAGTTGGGTCTGAAAAAACGGATCGCGGTGCAATCCGTCCGCTGAAATTCAGCCGGCGCTCGGATGTTATCAGCTTGCGCACAAATCAATGAACACACGACGAGGCCATTCGAGTCCTCCATTTTTCTGACGTAGCACTGACACCGGATCGGAGGCAGTCGCACCGATGATCGGAAACGTGCCCGCACCGCACCGGTGCATACGTCCGTCCCCGTCCCCGTCGCCCCCTTTGCCAAAAGCTCTGCCAATCGGCGACAATCAAAGAGGTTTCCAGGCGGCGCATCGGCGACCTCCCGAATGAGCACCGGCCAAACCGCATTGCAGAACAGACTATCCGGAGACACCGCACAGTGAAGGCATTACTCGCTTTTTCGCGCATGGTGGATCGCCTGAACGAGCACCTGGGGAAAATCGCCAACTGGCTGGTGCTGCTGTCCTGCGTCGTCAGCGCCGGGAACGCAATGCTTCGCTACAGCTTCAGCATGAGTTCCAACGCCTGGCTTGAAATCCAGTGGTACATGTTCGGCGCCATGGTGATGCTCGGTGCTTCCTATACGCTGCAGAAAAACGAACATGTCCGCGTCGACGTGCTCTATGGCAGCTTATCCACGCGCACGCAACTCTGGATCGACATCCTCGGCGGTTTCCTGTTTCTCCTGCCAGCGACAATCATCATCGGCTGGATGTCCTGGCCGATGTTCGCCAGCTCCTACCAGATCGGGGAAATGTCCGGAAATGCGGGCGGGCTGTTGCGCTGGCCGATCAAGATCTTCCTGCCGCTTGGCTTTTTCCTGCTGAGCCTGCAGGGTCTGTCCGAAATCATCAAGCGCATCGGCGCGCTCACCGGCGACTGCCCGGCGCCGATCCACTACGAAAAGCCGCTGCAATGATGCTCACCCGCGAAATCATGGCGCCCCTGATGTTCGGAGGACTGGTCGTATTCCTGCTTATCGGATACCCGGTTGCGTTCTCGCTCGCGGCAGTGGGCCTGTTCTTCGGCTTCATCGGCATCGAAATGGGGTTCTTCGAGGTCGCCCTGCTGCAGGCGCTGCCGGAGCGGGTGTTCGGGATCATGTCGAACGACCTGCTGCTCGCCATCCCGTTTTTCACCTTCATGGGGGCGATTCTCGAACGCTGCGGACTCGCGGAGGATCTGCTCGAAGGCACCGGCCAGCTTTTCGGGCCGGTTCGCGGCGGCCTCGCCTACGCGGTGATTCTCGTCGGCGCAGTGCTCGGCGCTATCACCGGGACGGTCGCCGCGTCGGTGATTGCGATGGGCATGATCTCGCTGCCCGTGATGATGCGCTACGGCTACAACATGCGCCTTGCCACCGGCGTGATCGCGGCCTCGGGCACGATCACCCAGCTCATCCCGCCCTCGCTGGTGCTGGTCGTCCTTGCCGACCAGCTTGGCCGCTCCGTGGGCGACATGTACGCCGGCGCGATCGGCCCGAGCATTGTCCAGGTGCTGCTGTTCTGCGCGTATATCGCGGTGCTCTCCTGGTTTCGCCCCGAGTACATGCCCGCGCTGCCGGTGGAGGCACGCACCCTGCACGGCTGGCCGCTGATACGCCGCGTGCTGTGGGGCATGATTCCGTCGCTGGTCCTGATATTCCTTGTACTTGGCACGATCATCATGGGACTCGCTACGCCCACCGAGGGCGGTGCGATGGGGGCGGTCGGCGCGATGGTGCTTGCCGCGATGCACAAGCGGCTTTCCTGGGATCTGCTCTCGCAGAGCATGTCATCGACGATGCGGATCACCGCCATGGTGATCTTCATCCTGATCGGATCGACGGTGTTCGGTCTGGTATTCCGCGGCGTTGACGGCGACCTGTGGGTGGAACACCTTCTGACCGGGCTCCCCGGCGGCGCGGTCGGCTTCCTGATCGTGGTAAACCTTTTCGTGTTCTTTCTCGCGTTCTTCCTCGACTACTTCGAGATCGCCTTCATCATCATCCCTCTGCTCGCGCCGGTGGCGACCAAGTTGGGCATCGACCTGATCTGGTTTGGTGTGCTGCTCGGCGCCAACATGCAGACGTCCTTCATGCATCCTCCGTTCGGATTTGCGCTTTTCTACCTGCGGGGCATCGCCTCGAAGGAGGTGAAGAGCTCGGATATCTACTGGGGGGCGCTCCCCTGGGTGGGGCTACAGCTTTTGCTGGTCGCGATCCTGATTTTCTGGCCCGGGCTGGTGACCGGCTTCCTCGACGCACCGTCGAACGTCGATCCGACCAAGGTCGAAATCCAGCTCGAGATCGAGCAGCAGATGGACCAGGATGACGTCACGCGTCAGAACGAACGGGATGCGAGCGGGGAGAAATCCGACGCAAACGATGCATCGAATGCAATAGAGAACGCCTACAAGCAACCGCAAAAATAGGGAATATCTGAACAAGGGGGTATCGCCCCCTTGTACCCCCCACTCCAGAGGGATGCTCTGTTCGATTCGTTGCACCCATTGGGACTTGATCAGAGCTTCCATAGATTCTGCGGTCAAAAAAAACCCGGGCGAGGCCGGGTTTTTTGTTGGCATCGGTCGGAGTTCAGCCCTTCTTGGCCGCCCCCTTCGTCGCGCCGCCAGTACGTGGCGTATAGGCGAACCGGTCGAAGCCGAATTCCGCAACCCTGAACCAGAGGTACTGGTCGTCGCGGAACTTCTTGTAACCGGGATAGATGCGCTTCCAGTGCGGGCTCTTGTCCATGAGTTCGTTGTAGAGCTCATCCGCCGCCGTCGCTGACGCTTCCAGCACAGCCTGCGGAAACGCCCGCAGCTGCGTACCCGCCCCGACCAGTCGACGCAGGGCGTCCGGATTCTTCGCGTCGTAGCGCGCCACCATGTGGACATTCGCCTCGGCGCAGGCCGCCTCGAGTATCGACTGGTAGTGCTTGGGCAGCTCCGCCCATTTCTTCTCGTTGACCAGCACCGCGAGTTCCGGTCCGCCTTCCCAGAAACCCGGGTAGTAGTAGAACTTCGCGACCTTGTTGAAGCCGAGTTTCTCGTCGTCGTACGGGCCGACCCATTCCGCGGCGTCGATCGTGCCCTTCTCGAGCGAGGGATAGATGTCGCCGCCTGCGATCTGCTGCGGAACCACCCCGAGCTTGGTGAGCACCTGCCCCGCAAGGCCGCCGATGCGCATTTTCATGCCCTTCAGATCGGCGACCGCGCGGATCTCCTTGCGATACCAGCCGCCCATCTGTGCGCCGGTATTTCCCGCCGGAATGTGAATGCAGCCGTAGTCCTTGAACAAGGGCGCCACCGCTTCCATCCCGCCGCCGTAGTACATCCAGGCATTCTGCTGGCGTGCGTTCAGGCCGAACGGGATGTTGGTCGCGAAAGCGAACGCGGGATCCTTTCCGACATAGTAATAGGGCGCCGTATGGCAGCACTCGACCGTGCCGGCCTGGACCGCGTCCAGCGCCTGCAGCCCGGGAACGATTTC
>CANIEV010000117.1 GCA_947466535.1 Betaproteobacteria bacterium | reverse complement strand
TAGGGCGCCGTATGGCAGCACTCGACCGTGCCGGCCTGGACCGCATCCAGCGCCTGCAGCCCGGGAACGATTTCGCCGGCGGCAAATACGCGGATCTGGAATTTCCCTTCGGTCGCCTCGGACACACGCTTGGAGACGATTTCTGCGGCACCGTAGATCGTGTCAAGGCTCTTCGGAAAGCTCGATGTCAGACGCCACTGGATCGAAGGATTCTGCTGCGCGATTGCGGGAGCGGCGACGGCACCCGCTGCCAGACCCACTCCTGCCTTTTTCAGAAATGAACGCCTCTCCATGCCATCCCCTCCTTTTGAGTATTGCCCAACCGGTATCGATCGATACCGGGTGAGTCGCGAGTATATCCGACACCCTGCGCGGGCGGCTGTACCTGGTCGCCAGGCGACATGGGCCCGCCAAAAGAAACGGCCCCGGGATTGCCGGGGCCGTTGCGTCAACCGGGACCCGGGCTAACTGCCCGGGATGCAACTCTCTATTTCTTGGCCGCCTTCGCGGAAGGATTCCGCAGCTCGCGTGATGCCTCCGCAAGCACAAACGAATCGAAGCTGTGCTCCGCAACGCGGAACCAGAGTTGCTCGTCGGAACGGAACTTGTTCCATGCGTCATAGACTTTCTTGAACTGCGCGTTCTTCTGCGCGATCTCCTCGTAAAGCTCGAACGCCGCCGCCATGCAGGCTTCCATGACCGGGCGCGGGAAGCCACGCAATTGCGCACCGCCGCCCACAAGACGGCGCAACGCCTCCGGATTCTTCGTGTCGTACTGTGCCGTCATCAGAATGTTTGCCTCGGCGCATGCAGTCTCAAGCGCGTACTGGTACTCCTTGGGAAGCTCGTCCCATTTTTTCTGATTGACGAGGAAGGACAACTGCGCGGTGCCTTCCCAGAAGCCCGGGTAGTAGTAGTACTTGGCGACCTTGTGGAACCCGAGCTTTTCGTCGTCGTACGGCCCGACCCATTCGGTCGCATCGATCGTGCCCTTCTCGAGCGCGGGATAGATGTCGCCGCCAGCGATCTGCTGCGGCACGACGCCCAGTTTCGCCAGCATCTGCCCCGCGATGCCCGCGATCCGGAACTTTAGGCCCTTGAGATCGGCGACCGTCTTGATTTCCTTGCGGAACCAACCGCCCATCTGGGCGCCAGTGTTACCGGCGGGAAAGCTGATGCAGCCGTAATCCTTGTACAACTCGCGGATCAGTTCCAGGCCGCCGCCCGCGTACATCCAGGCGTTGTGCTGACGGGTATTGAGCCCGAACGGCACCGTGGTATCGAAAGCGAACGCCGGATTTTTGCCGACATAGTAGTAGCTCGCGGTGTGCCCGCATTCCACCGTACCCGCCTGGACCGCATCGAGCACCTGAAGACCCGGCACGATTTCACCGGCGGCAAACGCCCGGATCTGAAACTTGTTACCGGTGATCTGCGCGACCCGGCGCCCGATATGTTCGGCGGCGCCGAACAGGACATCGAGACTCTTGGGAAAGCTCGATGCGATGCGCCAGCGGATTTCGGGCTGCGCCGTCTGTGCGATCGCCGGGGTGGCTGCGGCTCCAACCGCCAGACCTGCGCCGGCCTTGCGTAAGAATTCGCGTCTTTGCA
Source organism: Betaproteobacteria bacterium (assembly GCA_947466535.1). Classification (GTDB taxonomy): domain Bacteria; phylum Pseudomonadota; class Gammaproteobacteria; order Burkholderiales; family SG8-39; genus CAMBSA01. Next base: position 11,489 of record CANIEV010000117.1, on the reverse strand, counting down.
TGGTGATTCCTCCTTGAATTGATCTTTTGGATGACAGACTATTTTTCCCGCCGGATGGTGAATGCAATCGTCTATAGCGGGGACAGATCGATATTTTCGGCGCGAAGCCCCTGCCGTTGACGGACAATTATCGCCTCGAACGCACGTTCCAGACTGCGCACGAAGCGCGGCGTATCAAAGAGTGAGGATGTCGATCGTGATCGGGCAAGTTGAACCCGCGCCTGCGCGAGGCTCCACGGAGCCAGCGCAAGCTCGACCGCAAGTCGCTCGTACTCCGCTGTGCTCCCGGCGACGAATTCGGGCAGGCCAGCAGCCGTGACGAGGCTTGCCGAAACCCGCGTGACGAATCGATTGCCGGGGCACACCAGTACCGGCAGGCCGGCCCAGAGCGCATCACTCACCGTCGTACCGCCGTTGACCGTCCATGTATCGAGAAACAGGTCCGCAAGCGCATGACGTGCGAGGTGCGCCGACTTCGGCAGTGAGGGTGCGAACACGAGTCGCGCCGGATCGATGCCTGCGGTCTCCGCAGACTGGCGCAGGGCGCCTGCGGCCGTTTGGCTTGTCCCAAGCAGCCACAGGACCGACCCGTGAACCCGCAACAGGATGCGCATCCATGCAGAAAAGACCTCCCGGTCGATCTTGAACGTCTGATTGAACGCACAGAACACAAAACCCGACTCGGGCAGGCCTGCGTCCGCACGCCGGATCGGCACCGTGTCGACCGCTTGCTCATGGTCGTTGACCTGATAACAATCCGGCATCCGGATGACCGCCTCGGCATATTCGGGTTCCAGTTCCGCAGGCAAGGCGATCCTGTCCGCGATGAGGTAATCGGCAAGGCCCTTGCCGAAGGTGCCGGGATACCCGAGCCAGTTGATCTGGAGCGGCGCCGGACGAAGCGCGAGGATTTCCGGTCGGCTGCCCCCGGTGTGCCCGCCGAAATCCACCAGGACATCAATGCCGTCATCGGCAATGCGACGCGCGGCCGCTACCGGATCTGTATCACGCAGGTCACGAAAGTGTTCGCATCCCGCTTCAATCCGGCGCCGCCAGTCGCTGCCATCGTCGGGGCCGAACGAATATGCGGTGACCTCGAAACGATTTCGATCGTGCAGGCCGAACATCGCCGCGGTGAGGTGCCCTACTGCGTTGTTGCGGAAATCCCGCGAAAGATACCCGATGCGAAAGCGACGTGTGTCGTGTCCGGTCATCACCGCCTGCAAACCGGGACGAAGCCCGCCCCACTCCCGGATCAGCCATGCAGCCTGCTCGTCGGCGATCCGGCGACGCAGCGCGCCGGGAAGCGGCAACAATTGCGAAACGAAGGGCAGCAGCCCGCCAGACCAGGCGTGAGCGGGATGCTCCTCATGCGTGCGAACCGTCTGCCGCACGAATTCTTCAACGTCGTCCCAGGCGCACGCATCCATGAGGGGACGCACGATATTCAGCATGACCTCGGACGAACCCGGTGCGATCATCCGCGCCGCGCGAAAGTGCGTCAGGGACTCGTCCAGCCGGCCATCGATGTACAGGGTGTTCGCAAGATTGATCCGTGCGCCGGCATGCATAGGATCAAGCTCGACCGCGCGAAGCAACAGCGAATGACCTTCATCGAGGCGCCCTGTTTCGACCAGGACCATCCCGAGGTTGGAACAGGCCGCTGCGTAGTCCGGCCGGCTCGCAAGCGCCGCGCGAAAATGCGCCTCGGCCGCCGGGCGATTTCCGGACTGCCAGGCGAGAATGCCCGCCTCGTTGGCCTCCGCCGATGCCCGAAGGCGCGCCGATCGGTTGAACAGCGTATCGATGAGGCGACGCAGCATGCCTGTGCCCCGGCGAGCGAGGGCGACGCGGGGCTAGCTGCCCGCGATCGTCATCCGCTCAAGCAGAATGGATCCGGTCGAGCGTGACCCGCGGACCAGGACGTCGTTGCCAATGGCAACGATCGAACGGAACATGTCGCGCAGATTGCCGGCAATGGTGATCTCCTCGACCGGGTACGCAATCACGCCGTCTTCGACCCAGTAGCCTGCCGCGCCGCGCGAGTAATCGCCCGTCACCATGTTGATCCCCTGCCCCATGAGTTCGGTGACGAGGAGGCCGCGGCCCATTCGTCGCAGCAATGCAACGAGGTCTTCCTCGCCGGAACGAAGTATCAGGTTGTGATTGCCGCCCGCGTTACCCGTGGTGCGCATGCCCAGCTTGCGCGCGGAATACGAGCCCAGGAAATAGCCCTCCACCCTTCCGTTCCTGACAACTTCCCGGTCCTTCGTCGCGACACCGTCGTCATCGAACCAGCCGCTCGCCTGCCCCCGCGAAATATGCGGTAACTCGGAAATGTTGACGATCGGCGAGAAAATTTCCTTGCCAAGGCTGTCCAGCAGGAAGGACGACTTGCGATAAAGACTCCCGCCTGACACCGCGGACACGAAGTGCGACACAAGGCTGCTCGCGATCGGCGCCTCGAACAATACCGGTGACTGGCGGGTGTCGAGCTTGCGGCTGCGCAGCCGCGCGAGTGTCCGCCGCCCGGCGTACTCGCCGACCGATTCCGGCGTCGCGAGTTCTTCGCGGGCGCGGCCGGTGACATACCAGTCGTCCCTCTGCATCGCGCCGCGCTCGGCGGCGATGACCGCGCACGAAATGTAGTGCCGCGAGCTCGGATAGCCGCCGCGGAATCCGCGGGAATTCCCAAGCGCGAAATGGTGTTGCTGGCAGGACACTCCGGCCCCTTCGGAATTGACGATCCGCTTGTCGAGACGGAACGCCGCCGCCTCGCAGGCGCGGGCGATCTCGATCCCCTCCTCCACTGGAAGATCCCAGGGATGAAACAGATCAAGATCGGGCGCGTCACGGCAGATCAGATCCTCGTCGGCAAGCCCCGCAGCCTCGTCGTCCGCGGTGAATCGTGCAATGGAAAGCGCCGCATCCACGGCATCCGAGATCGCCTTCCGGGACAGGTCGGATGTGCTCGCAGAGCCCTTATTCCGCCCGACATAGACCGTGACCCCCAGGCCCTTGTCACGGTTGTATTCGATGTTCTCCACCTTGCCCTTGCGCACCGAGACGCTCTGGCCATACCCCTCGGAGACCTCCGCCTCGGCGTCGGTGGCGCCCTTCGACCTGGCGAGCGACAGCGCGTCCTCGACAATGCCATCCAGCGTTATCTGAGCAATCGCAAACCGGCTTTCGGACATTCGTTACCGCCGCAGAAAAATGGGTTGCGCGACGCGGTCCGGGAGGACGGATTCCACACGCGGCGGGAGCCTTTCCCGCGACGCGCTGCCGGAACGGCGCGCTAAAACCGTTATCATAGCAGCGGCCCGACACGACTCCCCCGAATGACACCCCCCATCGAAGAAGAACGCCCAAGCAAGACCCAGCGCAAAAAAGCGATGCACGAGCTTCAATCGCTCGGCGAGCGCCTTGTCACGCTGAGCGCAAACCAGCTCGGGCAAATGGACCTTCCGGAGACGCTGGCGGACGCCTTGCACGAATTCGCGCGCATCAACAGCCGCGAAGGCAAGCGCCGCCAGTTGCAGTACATCGGACGGGTCATGCGCGACATGGATCCCGAGCCGATTCGCGAAAAGCTTGCGGTGTGGGATGGCGAGTCCCGCACCCATATAGCCCATGAACGCAGCATTGCCCAATGGCGCGAACGCCTTATGGACAGCGACGAGGCCTTGACCGAGTTCACGACGGCGTACCCCGGCCCCGGCACGCAGCGTCTTCGCCAGCTGGTGAGAAACGCCCGCGTCGAGCGGGACGGCGGCAAGGCGCCGCACAGCTTTCGTGAACTCTACCGCGCCGTCCGGGAAATCATGGAAACCCCAGGCACCGAGTAGGGCTTGAGAGAATTTCTGGCTGTCCGCTTCTGGAAATAAACCATGACATCAAACGAACTCATTGTCGGGCTCGTCTCGATCAGCGACCGTGCATCGACCGGCGTGTACAAGGATGAAGGCCTTCCCGCGCTGAAGGAATGGCTCGGCCGGGCGATCAGCACGCCCTGGCGCGCGGAGGAACGACTCATCCCCGACGAGCGGCCGGTGATCGAAACCACGCTCACCATGCTCGCCGACAGCGTCGGATGCCACCTGATTCTCACCACCGGCGGGACGGGGCCCGCCCTCCGCGACGTCACGCCTGAGGCAACACTCGCTGTTGCCGACAAGGAGATGCCGGGGTTTGGCGAACAGATGCGACGTATCAGCCTCGAATTTGTCCCCACCGCCATACTCTCCCGGCAGGTGGCGGTCATCCGCAAGCAGGCACTGATCATCAACCTGCCTGGACAGCCGAAATCCATACGCGAAACGCTGGAAGGCCTGAAAGACGCGGACGGCAAGAGCGTGGTACCGGGAATCTTTGCGGCCGTTCCCTATTGCATCGATCTGATCGGTGGCCCGTACATCGAAACCAACGAGCTGGTGATCAAGGCTTTCCGTCCGAAGTCCGCGATACGTCCGAAATCGGCCTGAACGCGATGCTCGAACAACTGGACGTCGAAACCGGCGCGGCACCGGACGCCACCGTGATCTGGCTGCACGGGCTGGGCGCCGACGGCCACGATTTCGAACCGATCGTTCCTGAACTCGGACTGCAGGATCGTTCGATACGCTTTGTGTTTCCGCATGCCCCGATCCGCGCGGTGACTATCAACGGCGGAATGCAGATGCGCGCCTGGTACGACATCAAGGACAGCGCCATTCGCAGGGAAGATGAATCCGGAGTTCGCGAGTCGCAGGCTGAAATCGAGGCGCTCATCGCACGTGAACGAGCGAGGGGTGTTCCTGCATCGCGAATGGTTCTTGCAGGATTTTCCCAGGGTGGCGCGATTGCGCTGCAAACGGCCTTGCGTCACCCCGACCGACTCGCGGGTGTGCTGGCCTTGTCGACCTACCTGCCGCTCGCCGACAAGCTGGGCTCCGAATCCAGCCCCGCAAACCGTGATCTTCCGATCTTCATGGCGCACGGAACCGAGGATCCGGTCATTCCTATCAGTCGTGCGCAGACCTCAAGACGGGAACTGACTGACCTTGGCTTTCCGGTTGAATGGCACGAGTACCGCATGCCGCATTCGGTTTGCATGGAAGAACTGGTCGACATCTCGACCTGGCTTCGTGCCGCGCTTGCGCCGAAACGCTGAGCCGACGCCGTCCCCCGTTTATTCCCCGGTATCCCTGATCATCAGTCGAAAACGCACGAGTTCGTAGTCGTCACCGTGGTCGGTGACGCCCTGTGGAAGCAGCAGGAATGTCTTCCCGTCATGATCAAACTCGAGCCCCTGGGCATGGCCTTCGCCGAGCACGCCGGCACGCAGGAGCAGTTGCACCTCGGTCGCGGTGTTCAGCGCCTGCGCGTCCAGGACGATGCCGGTTTCCGTCCCGGCACTGTTTGCAAATTCACCACTCTGCATCCGGAGCTGAACGTTCAAGGGGTAGCGGGACAAGGTCTGTATTCCGACCGAGCCTTGCTGCGGCGAATCCCGGTTGAAGCGTCGCACCAGTCCGATGACCCAGTTGTCGCCCCCTTCCGGCTGCAGACCGAGCAGGCAGTTGATCTTCAGCCACTCGCCGCGCACGTTGGGAACAGTGACGCCAAAACCACCGGCACTCACGTTTTCGACGATCCACGAATCGACACTTCCCGCTTCAAAGTCAAGCGACGAGGACACGCCAAGCGCGACCAGCACACCGTCTATCCCGTGAGTCACGGATAGCCGGGACTTGACGCGGTGCCGCTGGTGCCGTCGCTCGGGCGGTTTCGCAGACCAGTAAAGCGCCAGGTGATTGAGGACATCCAGAACCATCGCCGGCTCATAGGTGCCGCCGAGATTCACCTCCGAGGGCACCGCGTTCTGCAACTTCACCTTGCCGAGCAGCTGCTCGAGTTGGACGATCGCGGGCCCGGCGGCGAAGAATCGCAGCGTCGGCGCATGCTTTGGCGGCCGCGCGAGACGCAATGGCGGCTGGCTGGTGGCAAGGTCAATCCAGTAGGCGATATCCGGCTGTTGATCCAGCACCAAGGTGAAGGATTCGGCGAAATGCGCGATAAGCCGCTCGGCAAGTTCAATCTCGAGCGGAAGCAGGCTGTCGGGCGACGAGGCCGACAGCATCACCGCGCGCAGGAATTCCTGTTCCGGTGACGAATCCCCGGGCACGAGGGGATACACCGGCACCCGGGTACGGGCATACTTGCGCGTCTCCGCGAGCGCATACACCTTGGCCACGACGCCCCAGATTCCCTCGTCGAAAGGGCCATAGCGCATGTACGCCCACTTCATCTGCTGCGCAAGCGCCCTCAGGGCGCGCACGGTGAGTTGAGCAATCGATCCCTTGAGACCGCTCGCTCCTTCGGCATGCGCATCGATCAGCGCAACAAAAGCGTGGGCGGCCTCGCCCCAGTAGCTGTGGATCGCGGTCCAGAGCCGGCTCTCCTGTACTTTTGACAGGCGCGGCGAGGCGAAATAGTCCCGTGCAAGTTTCCGCAGATGAATCTGTGCCGCTTCGTCGATAAGAAAGGCGAGTTGCGCCTTGTGCTCGTGTTTGAAATCCTCCGCGACGCGAACGGACTCGTGCCAGCTGCGAAGTTCATCGAGCGCCTGAAAGCCATCGCTCAGGGCGACTTCCTCGAGAATTCGCCTGGCTTCCTTAAGGTCCGCCATCGGATGATCCGACTTCTTGCCGCCGAACAGCTTGAACATTGCTTCCCTCCCGAGGAAACGGCGCGTAATCTTCCGTGGCTGCTTCATCAGCGGACCAGCGAATCCAACGACCAATACCCCGATGGCACGCCGCCTTGAGACAGCGCAGAATGTGCAAGTGTAGCGCCTGCACTGGGAGTCTTGCCAGCCGCCTACATACCGCATGACATGTGCATGCCGCCGCGCAAGGCGTTTGACCGGGATCAAGCGCCTCCCGGCCGCTTCAAGCACACTGCTGGCAATCAAAGCAAAGAAGGAGACAACCTTGTTCAAGAACATTCTTGTACCGACCGACGGTACAGCGCTCTCAGCCGCTTCAGCACGTGAAGCCGTAAAGTTCGCGAAATCCGTCGGAGCCGGGATAACCGGTTTCTATGCCGCCCCCGAATACACGATCCAGGTCTACGGTGACTTCGTTCCGCCTGACATGGTCTCGCCAAAGGAGTTCACCGCGATCACCCGCAAGGCCGCGGAAAAGTATCTCGGCATCATCGAAAAGATCGCGTCAGCGGCAGGCGTGAAGTACGAAGGCTATTTCGCCAAGGGCGACCGGCCCTATGTCGCAATCATCAACGCGGCAAAGAAGAAAAAATGCGACCTGATCTTCATGGCTTCACACGGGCGAAGCGGCATCGCGGGACTGGTGCTTGGAAGCGAGACCACAAAAGTGCTGACCCACAGCAAGATTCCGGTGCTCGTCCATCGATAAGAGACGTTGCGACTCGAACCTTGCAACCACGGGATCATGTCCTTCAAACCTACCAGTCCGCTGACGCGGGCTGGTTCAGGAGAAGTGGCCCCGCAAAACAAGACAGGGTTATAAGTGGAGTTCTGCTCTAATCGGCGATGAAGTCGCCAAGGAGAGTAGACGATGAGACGTCCCCCGCAGTAACCTCTCGCCACTCCTTAATTCATAACAACGGTCCAACTGCGCGGGGCCACCTCTTTGATCACTTCTCGGTCCGGCGATACCGTGCGCATGGAGAAAAAGAAGGTTTGAATTTCCTATACGCGGTGCGATTCAACCGGATTTCCCATTAGCTACCGCAATAAACAGGGCGAGAGGGTAGTCATGAGGGAATCAGAGAACTTTCCACGTCAGTTTGAATGCACCCCATGCCTACCGCGCTCGCGCGGCAGCGCGACGCACTGGTAGATGCCGTGTCACAACGAACGGGAAAGAAAAATACATCATGCGAATGATCAATGCACTGCTCAGCCTGGCCATGCTTGCCGTGCAATCCGCGGCCCTCGCGCAATCGAATCCGCAGGCCAGCCGTCCCGCCGACGACTACCCGCAAAAGCCGGTGCGCGTCATCGTCGGATTCAGCGCCGGCGGCGGCCCGGATGTCGTTGCCCGCGTCATCGCGCAGAAGCTCGGCGAGGCGCTCGGCCAGCAGTTCATCGTCGAGAATCGCCTGGGCGCAGGGGGCAATATCGCGGCGGAACTGGTGGCCAAGGCGCCGCCCGACGGCCTCGTGCTGCTGGTTGCCGACATCCCCACGCTGGCGATCAACGCGCATCTGTACAGCAGCCTGCCATTCAATACCTTGCGCGACTTCACCCCTGTATCACTGGGGGCGCTGATACCCATGTGGCTGGTCGTGCACCCATCCGTGCCCGCCAATTCCATCCCCGAACTGGTGGCGCTGGCGAAATCCAGGCCGGTGATGCTGCCCTACGCCTCGGCTGGCAGCGGCACCATCATCCACATTGCTATGGAAAATTTCAAATCGCAGACAGGCGCCAATTTCCTGCACATTCCGTTCAAGGGCGCAGGGCAGTCGGCGCCGGCGCTGCTTTCCGGGGAAGTCTCCCTCGGCTTTGTCGGCTTTTCCACCACCAGCCAGGCGATAAAAGCCGGCAGGTTGCGGGTGCTGGCGGTCAGCACCGGCAAACGCTCGACGCTGACACCGGAGGTGCCCACCATCGCCGAGTCCGGTGTGCCGGGATTCGACATGGCGGCAGTGATCGGCTTGCTGGCCCCGGGCGACACGCCCAATGACATCGTCGTCCGGTTGAATCGCGCGGTGTCGGCGGGAATACGCTCAAGGGATGCCATCGAGCGTTTTGCCGGCCTGGGCATGGAACCCCTGGGGAGCTCCCCGGAGCAGTTCTCCGAATTTCTCCGTGCCGATTACGCGCGCTTCGGGCGGCTCATCAAGGAGATCGGTCTTCGCCTCGACTGATTGCGAATGCGCGCAAACGTAATACTTGAACCGGCATAACCGGCACCGTCAGCTGCGCGTCGCCTTCGCCAGGTGCTCGGCTTTGTCCCTGGTGTCGTAGATGTTGACCGCCGGCTTGCTTTCCGCCGCCTTGTTCATCCGCTCGCGGATTTCCAGGGGCATCGCGTTGTTTCTCTGCACCGCGGGCCGCGCCTCCATCGCCTCGAACCAGCACATGAACTGCGGATAGCCCGCATTGTCGATGCCGCGACCCTTGTGCATCCTCGCCCGGGGATAGATCGCCATGTCGGCGATGGTGTAGTCGCCCCCGGCAAAAATGAAAAATTCTTCACGGGTTCTACCCAAGCCATTGCTGCAGGTACAAGGCCCTGCCCCCTCGCAGTAGGTCTAGGGCTTGATAGGAGGCCCGTAGCGAGCACGGCAAAGCTGTCGTAGCCGGGTGTGGCCCTTAATCTCGACTGGGGCACGCGCCATAAATCCCGAAAATGAACTTTCGGGCGATCTTGGAATCCAGCCAACGTAACCCCGGCGTAACCCCAGACCACAAAGAGAAACGGCCCTCCTCCCGGAGAGCCGCATAGATAGTGGTGCTGCAGAGAGGAATCGAACCTCTGACCTACTGATTACGAATCAGTTGCTCTACCGACTGAGCTACTGCAGCACGAATGCGCCGAGCGGCGCCAACAACGGGTGAATCAGAGTTGAAGAGTATACCAGCCCACGGTCACGTCCGCGGACGGACACGTACGATTACGTCGACGCCTTCGGATTGCAGCTCGTCGGAGATCGCGGGCAGCCCTTCTACGGTGATCAATTCTCCGGGGATGTCGGTCAGTTCTCCGGTGACTACATTGTAGAAATGCTGGTGCGGTCGCGCATTCGAGTCGTACACCACCCTGCCCGCGTCGACCACAAGTTCCCGTACCAGCTTTTTCTCGGCGAACAGCCGCAGCGTGTTGTAGACCGTCGCTTTCGACGTCTCCGCGTGACGTGCATTCACCCGCATCAGGATCTGGTCCGCGGAAAGATGGTCATCGCGCTCAAACAGAACCTGGGCAATTTCCATCCGCTGATGGGTAGGCATGATGCCGTGCACTCTTAGGTGTTCAGCAATACGCTCTCTGGGGAGAATTTCATTCATATTGGCCAGTACTTTAGCAAAGCTTTTGTACCCCGTCTAATTTTGCGCAGCGGAACGATCGATGTCCTTTTGCTCCCGACCGAACCCGGCTCCCTCCCGGATTCCGCCGGTGTGTGACAAATTCCACTTCCAGTGGTCACCTGAATACCGCTTATCGGCCGGATTCCGGCCACTTGTCGCCTCGATTTGAACGCTGTCGACACACGCAACTACCATTCATAACGTACGCAAGGAGAAGAGCATGAAAAACGTCGGAATCCGGGTCCGCGGCTTCACCCTCATCGAGTTGATGGTCACGGTCGCCATCGTCGCAATACTGGGCGCTATAGCACTTCCCGCCTACACCGACTACATCAAGCGCGGAAAACTCGCCGAAGCGCACGCCACGCTTGCCGACCTGCGCGTGAAGATGGAGCAGCGCTACCAGGACGCACGGATGTACGGCACAAGCGGCACGTGCGGCGTGACCATGCCGGCCTCCCCCGCGATCAAGTACTTCACCTACACCTGCGTCTCAAGCAGCGCGAACACCGTTGGCGACCAGAACTACACCCTGACGGCGACCGGCGGCCTCACTGGCATTGATACCTCCATGTCGGGATTCACCTTTACGGTGGACCAGTCCAATACCAAGGCGACTTCGCTTACCTCCACCAGCAAGTGGGTCACCTCCACCACCGCCTACACCTGCTGGATTCTGAAAAAGGGCGGCTGCTGATGATCCTCGACAGGCGCACGCAACGGCCCGCGTCACCTCGCGGAGAACGCGGGCTGACCATGATCGAGCTCATTATCGGCATCGCGATCATGGCGCTGGTGCTCGCGCTCGGCATGCCCTCGATCAGCCAATGGCTGAGCAACAGCCAGATACGCACTGCGGCCGAGGGTGTTCTCGCAGGATTGCAGCTTGCGCGGGGGGAAGCGGTCCGGCGCAACCAGAATGTCCGATTCCAACTGGTCAGCACCCTCACCAGCGGATGCGCGGTGTCCACCTCTGGCACGCACTGGGTAGTCGGCCTCGCCGACCCTACGGCCAAATGCAACATCGCACCGTCGGATACCACCGCGCCACAGACGATACAAATCCGTGACGGCACGGAAACCCCGAAAGCGGTTCTTGCGGCGACAGGCGCGGCTCTGGTGACGTTCACCGGTTCCGGACGGCCAAGCGGCAGCACGTACATGACCCAGGTCGACATCACCAACCCGACCGGCGGCGTGTGTGAACACGTGACCGCGGGCAGCCCGATGCGATGCCTTCGCATCATCGTCACGTCGGGCGGTCGCATCAAGATGTGCGACCCGAAGGTAAGCGACACCACCGATCCGCGCTATTGCGCCTGAGGACGGCCATGACGAGAACATCACAGTTGAAAAATCAGTCGGGGATGATGTTGATCGAAGCCCTGATCGGCATCCTGATTTTTTCCATTGGCATTCTCGCGCTGAT